>DATDGN010000216.1:0-20687 GCA_036522095.1 Candidatus Cybelea sp.
GCCTCGTCTTCACCCAAATGCGAATGGCCTCCGACGTGATCGAGCAACCCAAGGCCGAGCTGACGACGACGCGGAACGCGTCGGGCCGGCGGCGCCACGCGCGCGTCGCCTGTCGGGCTCGCCAGGCCGCGCTCGAAATCCGTAAATGCGCTGATCAGCTCCGGCGCCTCAAAAGCCCGATTGCGCCGTCCTGCACTGATCGAAGTGAGAATATTCTCTTTGACGAGACGGTCGATGGCCTGGTTTGTCGCAAGGAAGCTTCGGCCGATAAGCGCTGCGGCGCTGTTCACGGTCAGGATGGGTAGGGCGGGCAACTTCTGGAGAAGGATGTCCGTCGAGGAGCCGCGGCGGACCGAGCCGAGCCGCTCGCGCCAAGACCGCTCCAACTCGTCGACGCGCCCTTCGAACGTCGTCGCGTCCAATACGGAACGCTGCGCCGCTGACGCGAAGCGTCCGACCCACAGATTCAGGCCGTCGTGAGCAGCCTTGCTGGCCGACGTGCCTTCGTAACGCGTGGCGATTAAACCGCCAATGTAATCATTCGCGCGCGTGGCCAGCACCAACGAGATGGGAGGGAGTGCGCGCGGCGCAAGTCCACGCCGCCGTAAGACGAGGTGGATCAAAGCGCGCCCCACGCGACCATTACCGTCGACGAACGGATGAATCGTCTCGAATCGCGCGTGTGCGATCGCGGCCTGCGCGACAGCCGGAAGCTGGTCCCCGTTACAAAACGCGCACAAGTCTTCCAACAGCGGCTCGACGCTTTCCGGTGGCGGCGGAACGAAGCTCGCATTGCACGGATTGTAACTACTGCCGCCAATCCAATTCTGAATCGTTCGGAGCCTGCCAGCATGCTTGCTGAGGTGCGTCGCGGCGAGCAGACGCCGGTGAACCTCGAGCAAAACCTCGGCAGTAATGGGGTCGCCTTCACTGATGGCTTGCGTGCCGAACGCCATGGCGTCGATGTTACCGAGCACCTCGACCGCCGTCACATCCGTCGGGGCTTCGCCAAACTCACGCGCGGCATCCGCGCGGAGCAGTCGGCGCGCGCCGATTTCGAGGCCCTCAATGCGCGACGACGCGACGGACTCGGCGCGCAAAAGCAGGCGCGCAAGTGCCTCCGTGTCGATCAGAGCGCGCGCGCTCACATTGAGCCGCGCGATCGCCCTTTCTGCATCGGCGACATCGGCCGCGACATCCCCGTCGAGCATGATCGACCGCCCGGTTAGCGTATCAGGGAAATACACGCGGTAGTCGCACGAGCGCCGGTCTTTGCGCGCGAGGCCGCTGAGGTTAGGAGCCGGCTCCCAGCGGCGGATCTCAAAATAAGCCATTACTGTATTTTAGGTTAGCAAATAACCTGAAATAAGGCCAGCCCCCTTATCTTCGGTTCTGACCCGCGCGCCGGTCGCTACCATGCGGCCGGCTATGACGACCTCTACTGTCGGGATGAGCTTCGGTTGCCCGACGAGGCTGCGGGCTGCCCGGTTAGCGATCGCCCCCTTGACCTCCAAAGCCCGTCTATGCTAAGTAACGTTAACGCGTTAACTTAAATTAACGCACGTGGAAAATCAGTGCCGTCGCCGCAGGAATGCCTCGCTTCTAAGGAGACGCCTGCTTGGTTGCTGCGCTGCCTCCGCTGCCGCTCGCGATAAGCAACCTGGGACAGGGGACTATAGATGCTTCATCTCCGCAAGCCCCTTTGGAGGCTCCCGCTTACCATCGTGCTATTTGCGGGAACGGCATGCCCCGCGTTCGGCGGTCCGCGGGAACTGGATGCCTACCTGCGATCCTTGCTCTTGCCAAACGGGGCAATAGCCAACAGCAACGCCTCTAACGCTTCCAGCTCAACGCCGTACATGGGCGCATACGCTGCCATTGGCCTCAGCTTGGCCGAAGATGCGGCCACGGCGCTGCGGTTTGAGAAGTGGTACGTCGCGAACGTCAACCGGCCTGGAACCTATGGCCCCGGCTGCACAATCTACAATTTCACTTTTACCCGAGACCCGTTTACCATGACCGCGACAGGGACCGCCGACGCGACCGATGCGCCAGCGGCGGTATTTCTAACGGCGATGTACTATCTGTATGCAACCGGAGACCGGGCCGCACGCGAGTGGATTGCGACGAAAGAACGCAAGAGCGAATGCATCGCGGAAGCCTCAACGGGACTCTTTCAATCAGAGTACAACTGCACTGCAGCGCTTCCCGGCTACAACTTCTGTCTAGCGGAAGACAACTTCGAAGTATGGCGCGGTCTGGGCGCAGTCGCCTGGCTCGAAGCCAACGTGTGGCACAATCGAAGGAAATCGTTTGAGTACGCGTCCGATCAGGCAATCATCGCCTCGGGGCTAGCGCAGTTTTGGAATCGACGGAACGGCAACTACAATTGGGCGCGAAGCACAATCACCGGCCAGTTTACGGCGTCATCGTGGTCGCAGTTCTATCCAGGCGCGGTCACGCAGTTGTGGCCTGAGTTTACGGGTTTCGCGGCCCCGTCTGACCCGCGAAGTCTGCATCTTTGGCGTACGTTCAAGGCGGCGTGGCCGAATATGCCCTACAGATCTCCGGTTTCTTCCCCGTGGCCGATCACGGCGCTAACAGCCGCCGTCATGCGCGATTCCAGATTCCTCTTCGAGTACGCGAATGGCGTCAACGCCTGCTATGAAAGACAAGGATACCCCTATTACTGGGAATCTGCCGATGGCGGAAACATGCTCTCGGCGTTGTTGTGGTCTGCAGTGCTGCCCGCGAAGCATTTTAAAAGAAGGTTCGAGTTACGTGCGCCCTGTGGATGACTGTTCGCTTCCGACCCGTTACGCCGCGGACCTTAGCCGCGAAAAAATGGGAGAGCCTCGATTCGCTTGACGCCGGAGATGGAACACCGTTCGCCTGGAGCCGTTTGAGAAGAGCAGCGTCGAGAAGCTCGATCGGCGTTGAGCGGGCTGGGGGTGGGGGGCGGCTACCCTTCGACCGCCCGAGGGTTACAGGGCACGGCGACGATGGCCTTCGTAATTGCGAGATCGCCGCTCGGAAACCGCCTAGGTTGACTTGAATTTCTAACTCAACGTCTACAATGTGTTAACGCTGTAACGTCGGTCGCGGATGCTATGGTGCACTTGTGCGTACCACTTTGCAGCTATCAAGCCATGCTGCGCACGATGGGGTCTTAAGACCTCGTCGGCGCGCGCGCGCCCAAGCATCGTCCTCCCACGTCTGGGACGTACTACGCTCGTTCTGGGTATCGATTCGCATGCCCGCTCCGGCAGCAATTGCGATCTTCGGAACGCAGGCCATCGCCCTCGCGCTTTTGCTCGTGCTACGTGCCGGGCACTGGCACCCGAACATCGATTGGCTCTACTATCCGACGTTCGCGTTCGTCTATGCGATCTGGATCTTGCCGATCCTCGGCTACATGTTCGCCAGCGCACCGCTTCGCGGATATCCGCGCGCACCCGCGCGAACGCGTTTTCTATGCCTCGTGCCGGCATACAACGAAGAGCGCGTCATCGGTAATCCGGTGCGAAGCTTGATGGCGCAAGAGTATCCTCGCGAGCTCTACGAGGTCGTCGTCGTTTTCGACGGGACTGATCGGACAAACGAGGTGGCAGCGGCAATGGGCGCCCGTGTGGTGATAACGCCGACCAACGGGTACGGCAAGCATCGAGCTCTCGACTATGCGCTGCGCACGCTGCTCGCAGAGGATGACGACAGGTACGTCGCCGTCTTCGATGCCGACAATATCGTCTCGCCCAACTACCTCAGCGCGATGAACGACGCGATCGTCGCTAGCGGCCACGCGTGTCTGCAGAGCTTCCACAACGTGCTCAACGGCGGCGCAAATTGGGTGACCAAAGCGCTCTGGGCGGCGTGCGTTTCATCTTCGCGACTTTACCTCACGGGAAGAGCGCGCCTATTGCGTAACGTGCTGATCTGCGGAACCGGCTGGTGCTGCCGTGCGGATCTCTTGCGACGGTATTGGCCACGCATCAGGACGCAGACCGAGGACATCGAGCTCAACGGCATCCTCGCTCTCGAAGAGCGCGTTCGCGTCGCCTACGTGCCGAGCGCAAGTATCTACGACGAGAAGCCGCTCTCGCTCTGGGTGGCGATTCGCCAACGCATGCGCTGGATGTGCGGCCACACGCGCGTCGCGTACTATTACTTCTGGCGCTGTTTGAGCCAAGGTCTCCTTCGCGGTGACGCAGCGTTGCTCGAGCTGGCGGCGTACTACCTCGTCCCGTTCGCACTGCTGGTGAGCTTCGCCACGTGGCCGTTGCTCGCGGGCCTTGCGATCGGCGCGATGCGCATCACGGGTCCACTTGCAAGCGGACCGCTCAACCTCGCGTTCGAGGTCATCTCGCTATTCTTCATGTTCGGGTACCAGATCGTCGGTTTCGCCGGCACGCCCGAGCTGACGGGGACGCCATGGGTTCGCGTGCGCCGCACGATCCTCTATGCGTTCTACTCACTGCCGTTCGCGCTCGTCGTCTGGCCGGCCGCGCTCGTCTGGGCGCTCTTCCGCGTCGGGCGCGACGATTGGCTCTATCACACGCCTCATGTCTCTGCCGCCGACGAGCGCGAAGCTGCGGCCATGCGCGCCGCCTCCGTCGCTGCCCGCTCCAGCGGCGTGGCGGACATCCCTCTTACCCTTCAAGGAGGAACTCTATGATCGCTCGCACTTCGTTCTGCGGTCTGCTCGTCGCCGTCATGGCGACTCTGGGGGCCGTTCCGGCGATTGCGGCCGACTCCTCGCGTCTCGAGCTCGACGCCACCGCGATCGGCTTCACCTCGCCGCAAAACACGTACGGACCGTGGCAATTCCAAAACTTGCACTACGTATACGTCATTCCGGGCGAGGGCGCTCTCAACGTGGAATTCTCGCACCAGACCGACAAGGACACCGGCAATTTCCAAAACGGCTACTACATCGCACTCGGCCTCGTACGCGACTTTACGCCGTACCTCTATGGTGTCGTTGACTTCGGTGCCGGAACCGCCAATCCGTACGCGAAGAGCCTGCTCCACACGGAGCTCGCCTATAAGATCCCCGCCGATTGGAGGTGGCAGATCGACGGATCGGAGGATTTCATCGGCTATCAGAGCGGACAGAGTCTGCGTCAAACGATGGTCGGGCCAAACTACATCAGCCGCACGTTCGCCGTACAAATGCGTTATTTGGTGCAGGTAAATTCGGGCGCCACAACGCAATCAGGCGCCTACGCCGCGCTGGACGTGATGCCGACGAGGCGCTCGAAGTACACCGTCACGGGTCTGTGGGGGCCGCAACAATACCTCACGCAAGTCGGCGCATTGCCGCTGACGCTGGCGAACCTTGACGGTCAGACGTATACGCTCGGGACCGAACAGCAAATCGGACCGACCAACTCTCTCGGCCAGCGCCTAGGCGTTCGCGTTTTGGGCTTCTACTCGCACCTCAACCGGGTGGGCGGCTCTCCACTCTACATCGGCCGCGGCGTGACCCTAGGGTTCTGGAGCCAATTCTAACTCGCCGGGAGTTTGTCGGAACGCTGACGGCAGGAATGCTTTTGGGGGCGACGCCACGCGCGGCGGAATCCAGCCGGCGCAAAAGCCTGATTCGCTGGGTTCTTGACTACCAGGTCGCTCCCAGCGGCTTATGCCGCTACTACCGGTTCGGTCCGTACGGCGATCAAGAGTCGCCGCTCGCGACGGCATACGCCATCCTGTTGCTGCGCGAGGCTTATCCTGACACGGCCCTTTCCCTTGCGCGCGGCCTTGCGCGATTGCAGGCGGCGTTCGCAGAGAATCGACACGTCGGCGGCGGTGTACCGTCGGTTGCCAACGACGACTCTCGGCTCTTTTACAGTTCGGACGCACTTGTTTGTCTGCACGCGGTGCTGTCGCTGCACGAGAGTACCGGTGCTTCCGATCTTCTCGAGTCGGCCGACGGCTTCGTCCGTTTCGTTACACGGATGACTCAAGGGCGGCATGCTGGCCTGCTCGCTGACGACGTGGGCTTCCCGATGCAATACGCAACGCCTGACGGCGTCTATCAGAACTGGCTCGTTCCCAACATCTCAATGCTGTTCTGGGATACGCTGCGTCAGTACGCAGCGAAACGTGACCACGAAGCGGCGGCAACGCTCTTCGGTCGCGGAGCGAACCTACTGCGCGATTGTCAGAGTCCCGACGGATGTTTCTACGATCACTACGACCCCGGCTATCCGCCGGTCGACTACAACCGCTCGCGTTGGCGCTGGAAGTACGTTCGGCCCGACGGCACGCCCATCGCGATTGGCGATAACTCGCTCATGTCCGCGCTGGGCGCGCGACGCATCGGCCTGCAGGAGATGTCCGAGCGATACCTGCAATGGGTGCGGCCAGTTGACGGTGCTGCCTTTTACGCCTATCTCGACGCGCGGACGGCTGGCTCCGGGTTCGCGATTGGGGCGAATACGTATTATGATGTTGTCTGCTCGGGAATGTACGGACAGCTGCTTGCCAACCTCGGCAGACTCGACACCGCGGTTCGCCGGGGAATCGAGCGCGTCGCCGCCGCGGCGCAAGCGCCCGACGGCGGCTATCGCTGGGGATTGCGCCCCAACGGCGAGTTCGTGCAGGACAACGCAGAGGCGCTCGTGACCGGCTATTGGCTCGTGGAGGCGCTATGATCTTTCCCGCTTCAGGCCCGCCGCCAGGTTTGAGCAAGATCGATCACATCGTGATCGTCGTTCAGGAGAACCGCAGTTTCGACAATCTCTTTTCGGGTTTTCCGGGCGCTCGCAGCGCGACCGAAGGGCGGCTGCCGAACGGAAAGCGGATTAGGCTGGGCAAGGTCTCGCTCGCCGCTCCGTACGACATCTCGCATGGACGTCAAGACGCGGTAACGGCAGTCGATCGCGGACACATGGATGGATTTGCCTTAGAGTACAGCACCGGCGCCTCGTCGGGCAATCCGTATCCCCAGTATGCGGTCGTCGAAAAATCGCAAATCGCTCCCTACTGGACTCTCGCACGGCAATACGTTCTTTCCGACGAAACTTTCGCGTCGCAGCTGGACGGGAGCTTCGTGGCGCATCAGTTCCTCATCGCCGGCTGGGCTGGACAGACCTACAACTATCCCTCCGCGATGCCGTGGGGGTGCGATTCCCCGTCGGTCAATCGCGTCGGCGTGCTCGATGGGGCTGGGCACCCGGCGGGACTTCTCTTTCCGTGTTTCTCGTACCGAACAATCGCGAGCGAACTCGACGCCGCCGGCCTCTCGTGGCGTTACTATGCGCCGCATAGTGGCCCGGGCGGCTTGTGGAGTGCCTTCGATGCCATCGAGGCGATTCGCCACGGGCCCGATTGGCACAAGAACGTGATCTCACCTGAAACGCGCGTGCTCGATGACGCGAAGACCGGGCAGTTGCCATCGGTGGCATGGGTGGTGCCGTCAAACCCGCTTTCCGACCACCCCGGCAGCGGCAGCGATCGTGGGCCCTCCTGGGTTGCGTCGGTCGTCAACGCCATCGGCGAGGGGCCCGATTGGAAAACGACGGCCATCTTCGTTACCTGGGACGACTGGGGCGGTTGGTACGACGATGTGCCGCCGCCGCACGGCGATGCGTTCGGACCGGGAATCCGCGTCCCGCTGCTGTGCATCTCGCCATACGCCAAAGCGGGCTACGTCGATCACGAGCGGTTGGAGTTCGCAAGCCTGCTGCGCTTGATCGAGGAACGCTTCGCACTGCGATCGCTGGGGCGCACCGATTTGAGCGCCTCCGCGCCGTTGGGCTGTTTCGACTTCACCAGCAAACCGCGCGCGTTCAAACGGATCGATGCACTATACCGCGAAGTGGACGTGCGCGGCCACGCCAACGGAGAGGCTCCGGATGATCAGTAGACGCACCGCCTTCGCGGCATCGCTGGCGCTGGTCGCCTGCCACGGAGCGGGAACGCTTCCGGAAACCTCGGCTGGCGTCGTGACCGGCGCGTACACACGCCCGGAGCACGCAACGCCATCGCTCTACGTCTCCGATCCCGTTGCGAACGCCGTAGTCGTATACGACGCGACGCGACCCGGCTCCACACCCGTGCGGCGAATCACGGCGGGCATCGACGGTCCAGCCGGGCTGACCGTTGACGCTTCCGGCAATCTCTACGTAGCCAATACACGCCACAACACCGTCGCGGTCTACCCGCGCGGCAGCAGCGAGCCGGTGCATCTCTATTCTGCGTTGTTGGTTGGGCCCGACGCCGTCGCGGTCGACACCGACGGCGATATTTTCGTTGGGAACTTCGACTCGTTCGCAGCTCCAATCGTGGAGTACCCTGCTGGGAGCGAGAGTGAGGCCCGCAACGCCGTCGCGTCTCAATGCCCCTGCTTTCCTACGGCAATCGCGCTTGACTCGCGCGGCGATCTTTTCGCGGCCTACAACAGCTGGTACGCGCAGACGGTGATCTACCGCTACTCGAATGGCTCGCGGGACGGAAGAGCGCTGCGGCTCGACTTCGGCCAACAGCTCTGGGAAGCGGCCGGCATGGAGCAGCTGGGCTCGGGCAACCTCGTCGTTGCGCGCAGCACGCCCCCGGCCGTCGAAGTCTTCGGCCCGCACGGCGGGCAGCCGAGATACGTCTACCACGGATTCGGCATGCCGCGCGCCGTCGCCGCCGACGCTGCCGCCCGCGAGATCTTCGTTAGCGACGAAGCGCGCAACGAGGTCGTTCGCCTCGAGTTCCCAAGCGGCAAGCGCAGTGGCATCTTCTCCGACGATCTGCGCTCGGCGTACGGTATTGCGCTCGACGCTAGAATTTGACGCAGTTCGCGTAGTCTAAAAGGAAGTTCGTCGTAGCGAGCTACAGCGTTTTATGCCGTGTGCGATCGAGCCAAGAGTTGACCCTGCCGTATCACAGTTTGTCACGGCCGGGGTCGGAAACGGCCGGTATCGGCAGGGACGATCCGGGAACCAGTGCGACGGAAAAGCCTGAGTGGGATCTGCGATTACAGCGGCGGAGGTTTACAGCGGCGGTGGCTTGCACACCGTACGGGCGACGCGGCACGTTGCGATTTCTTCGGGGAATCTCCCGGTCGTAAACGGAGAACCGGAGACCGGCGTGAGCGCGCCCGTCTTCGCGTTGATCGCGTAGCCGAACACGGCGTTTCTGCCAGAGGCCACTACGTAGACAAACTTGTCCGAGGGCTCGACCGAGACGCCGAAAGCCTCGGACCCTGCGGTAAAAGGCGACCCCGAGACTTGCGTCAGTGCACCAGTCGTCGCGTTGATCGTATACGCGGAGACATTGCCGTCCTCGTTGCCGCTGACGTACGCGAACAGACCCTTAGGATCGACGTTGACGGTTACGGGATACACTCCCGAAGCAAACGGCGAACCGGAGATCTGCGTCAGCGCGCCGGTTGCCGCGTTGATCGTGTACCCTGAAACGTTGTTGGACCTGTCGTTGGCAACGTAGGCGAACTTGCCGTTAGCATCTATCGTCACACTAAAGGGGAAGGCGCCCGCAGCGAACGGCGATCCCGTCACAGGAGTCAACGCACCACTCTTCGCGTTGATCGTGTACGCGGAAACATTGTTGGAAGCGACGTTGGAGACGTAGAGGTAGTTGCCTTTTGGATCGACCGCCGCGAATTGGGGACTCGCGCCGGTAGCAAACGGCGACCCTGCGACCGCCGTGAGCGCGCCGGTCGACGCGTTGATCGTATACGCGGAGACGCTGCTGTCGGCAACGTTGGGGACGTAGGCGAACAGACCCTTAGGATCGACTGCCACCGCGACGGGATGGCTCCCGGCGGTGAACGGCGACCCCGCGACCGGCGTGAGCGCGCCGGTCGAGGTGTTGATCGAGTAGCCGGACACGTTTTTCGAGTTCGCGTTGGCGGCATAGACGAACTTGCCCGCGGGGTCGACCGCGATCCCGATCGGACTCGTCCCGGTCGCAAACGGCGACCCGCTCACCGGAGTCAGCGCACCGGTCGTGGCGTTGATGGAGAAGCCGGAGATGCTGTTAACGTTTTCGTTGGTCACGTAGGCGTACTCGACGACGCCCGTCGGCGACACGCTTTCCGCCTGACGCGTCAGCGCATTCGGAGCCGATCCGGGCGGCGTTACTTTTCCCGAAGATCCAGCGCCTGCGCACCCCGCAAGCAATGCCACGACACCCAGCGTCAACGACACTCGAATCACGAAACCTCGCCGCCATTCCTTCAGGGTCAGCCTCACAAAGTATTGTTCGATACCAATAAGTACGACCCTTGGAAGTGGCGGCCGGCCAGTCGAGTGATGGAAATAGGAACGCCTGCCCCGTTCGCAACCTTGCACGTCGTACGAGTCCGTGCTCGCAGTGTGAACATCGCGCGCTGCCCATTCGTTCAGACCTACGGGTAGGGTCGCCAAGTACGGATTTTCGGCCTATGCGCCGGGAAGAGAATGAGATAAACTAGGAGCGGGATTTTGTCATTCATTCGGAGGCACCTATGCCCCTAAGACGAATTTGCGTTGCGGGATTTTTGGCATTGAGCCTGGCCGGTTGCGGAGGCTCGCTGAGGCTGGCGCCGCAATTCGGCGTTTCGCCGCAGAGCAGTACTGAGGCAATTCGCGCGCCCGCCACCGAGACGGTCTTGTGGAGCTTCAAGGGCAGTCCGTCCGACGGCGGCGGTCCGACTGCTGGCCTTATCGCCGATGCCGGTAACCTGTATGGAACGACGCCCTTCGACGGCCAGAAGGCACCGCACTTTGGTACGGTCTACAAAATCGTACCAAACGGGAGCGCGTCGACGGAAACGCTGCTGCATACCTTTGCCGGGCTCGATGGCTCTTATCCGTACGCTCCACTAGTATCGGATGCGAAAGGCAACCTCTACGGGACCACGGACGCCGGTGGCTCTACTTATGGCAGCGGGTGTAACACGAATGGGTGCGGCAGCGTCTTCGAGCTTATGAACGCTTCCGGCCACCGGTCGGAATCGGTGCTCTATAGTTTTAAAAGCGGCACGGATGGCAGCCAGCCCTTCGGGCCGGTCACATTCGACGGCAACGGAAACTTATTTGGAACGACGCAAGACGGCGGGAAGGCCTCCTGCGCACAGGGCTATCAAGGCTGCGGTACCGTCTTCGAACTGTCGCCGTCGCCGAGTGGCTGGAAGAGAACTCCGATTCATGCCTTCGGCGGTGTTGATGGTGCGCTTCCCGCGACGCGGGTCATGATTGATTCGCAGGGCAATATTTTCGGAACGACGCCGAAAGGCGGAGGCGGATGCAGCGGCGCGGGCTGCGGCGTCGTTTTCGAGCTTTCGGGATCGGGCAGCTCGTGGTCCGAGAAAATCCTTCATCAGTTCGCTGGCGGCAGCGACGGCGGCGCGCCGTCGAGCGGCATGATTGCCGACACGAAAGGAAACCTTTACGGCGCAACGGCCAGCGGCGGAAAGTCGGGTCTGGGCCTCGTTTACGAGCTGACGCGCGCCTCGAAATGGAAGGAGAGAGTGCTCTTCAATTTCTCGAGCGCGACCGCCGCGAAAAGCCCGAGCGGCGAGCTTGCGTTCGACGCGCACGGGAATCTTCTCGGAGTCTCCGCCGGCGGCAACGTGTGCATCGTGGGGCATCAGCGTCCCGGCTGCGGCGTCGTCTACGAGCTTTCGCCGGCGAAAAATGGTCCGTGGAAAGAGACGGACCTCTTCAAATTCGCGCAAAATAATGGTGGGTGGTTTCCCAACGGCGGCCTGATCGTCAACGCCGGCGAGATCATTGGGACGGCGCAACGAAGGGGAACCGGATCGGGCTGCTGCGGAGTCGCGTTCGAGCTGGCGCGGTAGCGAGTGCGGCCGCCACTGGGCGGCTGTTTACGTCTTAGTGCACGTAGTTTTGGCCGTGACCTTCCACACTCCGCCGATCTTCGCTTCGCTGAGATCGACTTGCTTAGTCATGGAAACCATGGTAAACGTGTCACGAATCGGCGTCATCGTGCCGTCCGTGTCATAGAACGTCCCGATCCAATGGATTGTTTTTCCAGTTTCGTGCGTCGTCTCAGTTCCGTACTTTCCGCCGGAATCCGCGTATGGTGCGTACCAGGTCTTCGTTTTCGCAAGATACGAGTTGTAGCTGGTAACGTCGCCGTTCGGGCTTGCAGTTCTGATCATGATGTTGCCGTCTTTGACTTTGGTAGCCGTAATCGTAGTCGATGCTAACGCGCCGAGCTCCGAGGGATGCATCGGGTTCGTGCACGACCACGTACCGACCATATAGTCGTACCCATGCGGACCCGCACCAACCGCCGACATGGAGAACTGGGCCCTTGGCGAAAATGCAGAAGATCCCTGGCCGGCGCGAGTCTTGGTCTTTGACCTCAAGGCGCAGCTCGCAAAGCCGAGGGGTCGAACTATACCAGGTCTAACTTTGCGAGCCGTGCGAGCGCCGCCGTCGCCATCATTTAGTTCGATAAGAGGGTCAACATGAGCAAAACATACTATCGCACGAGCACGGTCGACGGAGTCGAGATTTTCTATCGCGAGGCCGGCTCGCCGGACGATCCGGGCGTGCTTCTACTCCACGGCTGGCCGTCATCTTCGAGAATGTTCGAGAAATTGATTCCGACGCTGAGCGATCGCTATCATGTCATTGCGCCCGACTATCCGGCGTTCGGACACAGCGGTACGCCGGACCGAAAGACCTTCGCGTATACGTTCGACAACTTCGCCGACATCATCGAACGCGTCATCGAAAAAGTTGGCTTAGGAAAATACACGATGTACGTCCATGATTTCGGCGGGCCGGTTGGCTACCGCATCGCGCTGAGGCATCCCGATCGTGTCACAGGTCTGATCGTGCAGAATGCGCCGGCCCCCTACGCCAATGAAGCGGGTCCGTTCTGGAATCCGGTGATCCCGTACTGGAAGGATGGCTCGACTGAACATCGTGAGCAAGTGCGCGCGGCGCTCTTCACGAGAGAAGGCATCAAGCAGTTGTATCTCGCCGGCGCGCACGACCCGACGGCCATCGATCCCGACAACTGGATCATCGACTACGCGCTCATGGACCGCCCGGGCGTGAAAGACATCATGCTCGATATGTTCTATGGAATCCGAAAGGACCACGAAATCTTTCCGGACCTCCGCAACTTCTTCAAGGACTGGCAGCCGCCCACGCTCATCACGCACGGCCAAAACGACCCCGTATTTACGACTGACGGAGCGAAAGAACATCTCACTGACCTTCCGAACGCCGAGTTGCATTTGCTGGATACGGGACACTTCGCGCTCGAAGAATGCGGCGACGAAATCGCCGAGTTGATCGGCGAGTTTCTCGACAGGAACCTAACTGGTCGTGCGGAGCTTTAGATCTGGCGTGATCCGGTCCGAGCGCTGCGGTTACGGTTGTCTGATGTTGAACGTGTAAGCGAAGTAAATCTGTCGCGCGGGGATGCCGTAGGATTCGGTCGCGCCGACGCCGATGTACGGAGCGTACTGGGCGGGCGTCGCGTAGTGATTGAGGGCCAGCGGAACGCCGGAGCCGATGAGGCCGTTCCACTGATTGTACTGGTTCCACACGTTCGTGATGGCGACGTTAAAGCGTCCGGTCCCGAGCGGGAGGTTTGCAGTAAACTCACCATAGTTGTACGACGGCGCATTTTTAGGGTTGTTCGTCCCGACGTAATACTGCGTCAGCCGTAGATCGATGTTCTTCGCGACCGTTACGTCGGCGGAAACCTGCCACTTATGCACGGGAACGCCCGGCAGCTGCGCGCCGATGATATACGTCGGGTTGTTCTGCAGCAGGAGTACGTCGGCCGACTTCAGCACCGACGTCTCGATCGAATAACCGTAGTCGAAGAAGAGAGAACGGTTCACCCGCTGGCGGCCTTGAATGTCCACGCCCTGAGCCAGGAGCCGGCCGACATTGGTCTGAGAGTTGACGCCCAGTTGCCCAGCCTTATTGCCGCATTGCGAGTCGACGACGGCGTCATACGGAGCGGTGTTAATGAAGCCATTGGGAAGAGTCGCAACGTTGATCGGCTCACCGAAGATTTTGGCATTGACGTTCTCGGTGTACGCCGAGGCTTGAATGAGCGAGTCGAAGCCGAAGCGATGACCGTAGCTGATATCGACGTCGTTTGCGCGCTCTGGCAAGAGCGTCGGATTGCCCACCGAGCCGATGATGGTCAAGCCCGTACAGTTGATGTTACCCGGAAGCGAGCCGGGAGCGACCAGCGATGCCGGCGTGAAGACTTGCGAGGCAAAGGGCTGCGTGCTGGCCGATCCCGTCGCTACACGGAAGACGTCGTTGTGCGTAATGTTGTAGACGAGCGCTACGCGCGGATTGAATCCGTACGTGCCGGTAACCGAAGCGTAGACTTCCGCAGCGTTAAAATACACGGAATACGGCCGCTGCTCGGGATGGTAAACGTACTGCAAGTAGCCGTAGTCGTCGTGGACGACCGGGGTCGATGCCGGCGTATTGATCGTCTGTAGACTATACGCATAGTTGTTAAACGCGAATCCAAACCCAAAGTCGTTTTCGCGTGCAAACCACTCGTCGTTAACGAACCCTCCGGTAGTCGCGACGGCGGGGCTCGTCCAGTATGGGTTCAAGCTGAAACCCGCGCCGCCCACCGAGCTTGCGCGATTCCAGGGCAGCTCGAAGGTCCGGTCGTAAAGCTGAAACCAGTTGTTCGTATAGACGTCGGCGACAACCTGACCGCCCGGCGTCGGCGTGTCGTACTTGAGATCGTACTGCGACATGTGGAACGCCTGCCATGCCGTCCCCGCGCCTTGCCAGCCCGACGCGAAGACTGCGTACTGCGCCGGCGTGACGCAATGTGGACCGCCGTCGGGTAGGCCGTTGGGACCGAAGCCATAGGGATTGCCGTTGAGACTGGAGCCGAGGAACGCTCCATCCGGGCAGTTCGGAAGGTTTTGCACCGTGTAGGGCGGCTTCGTCGGTTTTCCGGGCACATAACTGGCGAGCAGCGCTTTGCCCATCGCCAGCGCCGTGTTGTACGGTAGATAGTCCGCGTCGCCGTTTCCGGTCTTGTCGTCCCAGTAATCCGACCATTCGGCCGACGCCGTGAGGTGCGAGGGATGGTCGAGGTTTCCGAGATCCCAACGGAACTTGGCGAATGCTCCGCGGTTTGCCACGCCGGTGCCGTACGGATAGACCGCGAGATTGTAGACGGCCGAGCCACGCGGGGCCGCCTGATCGTACGCGGCCGCGGGCTGATAGAAGAAGTCGTTATAGTAGGGTCCGCCGCTGCCTTGCGTGCCGTACGCAAGCGCGTAACCAAGGCGGTTTCCCAAGGTGCCGGTCGCGGTGGCCATCGTCACGAGCTTCGAATACGTTCCGTATCCCTGCGTGAAACTGAACTGCTTTTGCGGGGTCGGATCGATCGTCTGCATATTGGCGACGCCGCCGAGCGCGCTGTACGGGCTCAATCCGGTGAGCCCCGATCCGTAGACGACCACGACGTCGCGCAGCGCAAACGTCGGCGACGATTCCCAGTTGTACCCGTAATTCTTTCCACGATTGAGGCCGGCCCCGATCGGGTGGCCGTCGAGCAATGTTGTCGTCTCGAGATTGCCGATTCCGCGAAAATCCAGATATTGGTCGTCGCCCGGCGACGGCGTGTCGCTACCGCCGCTCGTGCCGACTGCCAAATTGACCTGCGGAAGAGTCTGCAGATAGTCGCTGGCGCGGAAGTACCCCAGGTTCTGGATCGTCTCGGCGCTCACCGATTGGTAGACGGTCGACGAACGCTGGAGCGATTGCGAGGCGCGAGTCGAGGTGTGTCCGATCGTTCGAAGGTCGGTTGCGCCGGTTCGCTGGCGTGCCAGCGAGAGCGTGACGGTCGCGGTCTGCGCGGTGCTGACTGCCACGCTGTCGGAAATCGCCGTCTGGTAGCCCGAGAGCCCGACTCTGAGGTGATACACGCCCAGTGCCAGACCCACCATCGCAAACTGTCCGGCAGTGTCGGTCGTGGCCGACTGGTGCGTCGGTCCCAAGCTTTCGACCAGCGCGCTGGCGATCGCGAGCCCCGTCGACTGATCGACCACCCGGCCGGAGATGCTGGAGGTGACGGCCGGCGTGGTTTGCGCCAGTGCCGGCGAGCCGGCGAAAATGAAAATGCCAAGCGAGACCCCAACGAGAAACCGGCGTAGCAACCCAGGCTCCTTTCATCGGGGAGCGGCCCCGTTATTGCTACGGTATCGCGCAAGACTTATCGAGCCGTTAAGACGAGGCTAACATTACGTAAGCCAGTCTTAATCATGCCGACGGTCAGAAGATCGCGGGTGGTCGCTTAGGTGCGATACTCGCGGTTAACCTAGCCCTGTTGCTACCCGAGCTGATGGGTTCGCGATCCCGCGATGAAGGCTCCGCTGACCGAAAAAGTTGCGTCTTCTTCGAAGCTGCTACCGTCATGCAGCGAGGAAATCTGCTGGCGGAGCGTGACCCGTGAGCCGTGGCTCGTCCGCGCCGTGATCTTGGCGTGAACGATGGGGTTCCGCGCAAAGAACGACGCGAAGTATTCGTCGATACGTTGAGGCGTTCGGACGACTGTGCCGCGATCGTCCACGTACCCATCGGGCGAATAGAGTTCCGCCAATGCGGCGGGCTTGTGAGCGTTAAAGGCGTTGACGTGGCGTTGTGCCAGCTGCTCGGGGGTATCCCGGACCAGGTCGCCGGGATGGTATGCGCGCCCATCCTTGACCACCAGACCTACCGACGAAATGTTTCGGATGTCATCGACAGGGTTCTCGTCGAGAACGACGAGGTCGGCGAGCTTGCCGGGAGCGATCGTTCCGAGTTCACGGTCACGCGCCATGTGCTTTGCGCCGTTGAGCGTTGCCATAATGAGGACGTCCCTTTCGGGGACTCCGGATTGCACCATGGTTTCAAGCTCGGCGTAGAGCGACGAAGCGTGGAGCGTGCCGATATTTCCGGCATCCGTACCGGCTGCGATCGTCACGCCGGCATCGTGCAAGCGGCGAAGGTTGCGCATAGCCGCCGCCCGGCGTTCGGCGGGATCCACTCTTTGCGCCGCCGCAAGCTGCGACGGCGTCTCGCCGCCAGACAGGTCTGCCAGCATGAAAAGCGTCCCGACCGTTTCCGGGTTTGCCAGCCGCAAATCTTGTATTGAAAGCTCGGGCCTCTCGGCGAGGGTTGTTTCGTAGCCGCCGAGTACGCGAATCGTCGGACAAAGGATGATGTTCCGCTCTTTCAACAACGCTACGAAAGCATCGTCAACATCCTTATCGAAAACGCTGTGGACGAGAACGTCGGTTCCGGCCTCGGCCGCGAGTCGTGCCGTTTCCAGCTCCAATGCGTGAATCGCAACGCGGAGCGCCTGCGCTCGGCTCTCCGCTACCGTCGCATGAGCTACCGGCACAAACGCCGCCGCAGGGTGGTCTTTCGTGACGATCCACCACATCTTGACAAAGTCGGTTTGATATTGGGCTTCGCGCCGAACGAGCGCACGGGCGGCATCCGGAGAGTCGATTTTCACGATGGGCGGATCGCCATGCGGTGAGAGAATCGACCGGTCGACGCTCGAGATGAGTGGACCGGCCGCCGCCACACGCGGAGCGAGCGGCATGCGCGCCGCGCGCGCTCGCACGTCGTAGTTCCAGAACGGCCCGCCGACGTCGCTGACGGAGGTGATGCCGGCGCGGAGGTAGCGCGCGAAAGTGTCGTCGAGATGTGCGTCGATCCAGGCAAGCTCTTCGGTATACGGCCGCACCGCGCGCAGATCGATGATGTCGGGACGTGTGAACAGGCCACCCGACTGGAAGAAATGCACGTGCGAGTCGATGAGCCCGGGTAGGACAAACTTGTCGCGGACCGTAATGCGCTGCGCGCCGCTCGGAACGAGCACGCTGTCGGATGGTCCGGCCGCTAGGATGCGGTTCCCCCGCAGTACGATCGTGGAATCGTGCACGATCGAGAGCTCGTCGCCGAGAAAGGCCGTTGCTCCGACGAGCGCCGTAACGGCTGCGCCGTTATTGACCGGCGAAACCTCGGGAGGACTCGGAGCGATACCGCCGAGTAGCGGCAGACTCCCCAGAGCGGCAAGGCTTTTGAGGGCGTCCGCGCGCGTGATGCCGGTGAAATCGCTCAGATCGTACAAGCACATGCTGCGTTCCTCCGGAGCCTCGTCAGTTCTTCAAGGCCGCGAGCCCGCATTCTCGAAAGCGATGGACCTGCCCCTCTCTCGGGCCTGAGTGGCGTTCCCCGCGGTCGGTGCTGCGCGGAGATGCGCGAATACGAGCGCGTGGCCGATCAGATACGTCGGCACGAGCACCATTGGAATGAGAGACCAACTCCTGTGAGGTTATTGAAATGATGCTGTCCCATGGTCGCGGAGCCGCCGTACGGAAGCGCGCGGGCCCTTTTCTAGCGCTTATCGCTGCCGGCTGGCTGTTCACGGTGCCGGCGACGGCCGGAGATGCGGGCCGCGTCGACGGATATGTCACGCCCTATTACAACTCGGCCGGCCCGGTCATCAAGGTCGGCGAAGACAGCGCGGGACTGGCCTCGAAGAACTCGAGCGAGTTCGTCGCCACGATTCTCCACATGAAGCAGCGGCTCAAGAGCCTTAACTTTGTGGAAACCTATGTCGCCGCGATTCGCCTCTACGACCTAGGCTATCGCAACGAGGCGACGTATTGGTTTTACACGGCGCAGTACAAAGGGCGCCTTTTCGGACTCTTGGTCGACCAAAAGAAGCTCGGAGACATGGGCGACCCGGGATTCGAGCTGTACCACGCGCAGGCTGCCTTCTTTGCCGTCGTGGGGCCCAGCATCAACGGTTACGCCTTTGGCGACATCGACTCGCTGATCTCGATCATTCGCCGGGTGCAAAGCGAAAACACGTCCGTCCCGGACGTGCAGCGCGCGTATCCCGGCGTCGCCTTCGTGCCCAAGCGACAGTGGCAGAACGTCAACGCGCGGCTCAACTCCGGGTTGGGGAAGATGGCCGGTCAGCTACCGAATCAGAAGAGCCAGATCGCGCAGCAGCGTCTGCAGAACGGCACGCAATCGCGCTACTCCCATCTGACGAGCAAGCCGTTTCCTGGGGGTCTCTAGGGGCCGGCTCATCGTCGTTGCGATGCGATGCGGCTTCGCTCGGCTCCGGTATGGCACCGGCGAAGTCGACGACGGCGTGAAACATCGCCCGGCCGAGCCGGAAGATTCGGGTATCTGGCATTTCGGCTCTCCTGTAAGAATCGGTTTCTCCGATCGTACAGGAGGCGGCGTACAAAAACGTACCAGGATAGGTTGATGACGGCCTTCGCCGAACAATGGCCTGACTGCGATGTCGCTGTGGCTGGTCAACCTTCCGTCGTGGATAGTCTTTATATTGGTGGTCGGCGTCTCGAACGCGATCGCGCTCGCTTTCACGTTTATTGCGCGCCGCTGGTACGGTCGTTGTGGCGTGACGGTCGGGCCGGTGCACGTGACTGCCTGGGCCACGTGCATCGGGGCCCTGGTGGCCGTGATGTCCGCGTTCACCGTCATCACGCTGTGGAGTGTCTTCGCGCGAGCTCAATCGAACCTCGATGCCGAGACGGGGGCAATTCGCCTCGCCTCGCGAGACATCGCCCCATCCCAGCTGCCGCTGCTCAAGGCATACGTCTCGGCCGCGGCGGCAGCGTGGCCGCGGATGTGCGGCGGAACGCCCGACCCGCGGGTCACGGCGCTGCTGCAGAACCTGGAACGCGTCGCCAAGCCGCGAGCGCCCGAATATGCGAACAATCTCTTCCAGCAACTGACGACGATGGAAGAGATGCGCACCGAGCGCTGGCACGGCGCATACGCGACGGCGCCGCTGGAGCTCAAGATCGGGCTGTGCATCATGACGCTCACCCTCTTCGGCGTGCTCGCGATCGCCATGCCGGAGCGGCGCGACACGCATGTGGCGCTGACTCTGCTCGTCGGATTCGCCATCGGGGCCGTTTTCTGGGTGATGATCGAGTTGGCGTATCCGTATTGCGGCAGTGTTAGCATCGGTCCCGAGCAGATCTTGAGGGCGCTAGACTACCGCTGAAAGGGCTCAATCGTGTATCTCGTTATGAAGCTGATTCACATCGTGGGCGTCGTGTTGTTTCTCGGCAACATCACGGTCGGCGCGTTCTGGAAGCGCGCCTCCGACCGCAGCGGAAACGCGGCTGTCATGGCGTTCACCATCGACGCCATCATGGCGGCGGATCGCGTCTTCACGATCCCAGGCATCGTCATCTTACTCGTAGGCGGTCTCGGAGCGGCCTACGTCGGCGGCATACCGATCCTCGGAACCGGCTGGCTCCTGTGGGGACTGATCGCGTTCGTTTTATCCGGTCTAGCCTTCGGGCCGCTGTCGCGTACGCAGCGGCAGCTCTCCGTGGCAGCGCACGCCGGCGATCTCAAACAGTACGAGCGGCTGTCGAAGTCGTGGGACATGTGGGGATTCATCGCGCTCGCGCTTCCGGTCGTCGCGTTCGTCCTCATGATCCTCAAGCCGGTGCTGCCGGCGTTCCATCGCTAAGGCGCGTTCCAGATCGCGCGGCAGGCCGCTGCGCCGGCGATCATTCCGTCGCCGATCGCATCCGAGTTGTTCGGCGTGTGCGTGCGTAACTCGAAGCCGCTGTCGTCCCACGCGTACCATCCCACGTAGGTCGCTCCGAATTCGCAAAATGCCTTGGCCTGGTCGACGATCTCCGATTGCAGCAAGCCGGGCTGATA
>DATDGN010000217.1:0-6870 GCA_036522095.1 Candidatus Cybelea sp.
CGGGCGGCTCGTCGTAGCCGCTGGGCACGACCTCGACGGCGAGGCCGAGCGAGCGGAGCAGCTCGAGCCGCCGCGGCGACGAGCTTCCAAGGACGATGCGCGTGAGACGCTTATTCGTAAACCTGGCCGCCGGTCGCGATGTAGCCGCCTTCGTGCCGGCCGCGCGGGTCGCGATGCGTCCAATGCACGACGCCGCCGCTCGGATAGAACTCGTACTCGCCTTTCACGGCGACGCGTTGGCCTTGTATGAGCGGAATCGGGCCGGTGAAGTCGGTATTCGCCTCGACGCGAACCACGAGGCTGCAGCCCGACGCGAGCTGGAGGAGAAATCCCTCGTGCGGGCTCGCACGGCCCGGCGCGACTCCCAAGACGCGCGTCACGCTGCCGTCGGCGACGACCTCGACGTGGGAGCGTTGCGCGGAGTACGCGTCGCAGACCGCGCGATCGTTGGGCGACTGCGTCGTCGAGCAACCCGACGCAACTGCAGCGATCAGCAGCCCGAGCCCGAGCCTAGCGGCTCGCCGCGGCAGAATATCCATACAGCCGATGCGCGACGATGTACTTCCATACCGGCTCTGGCACGAGATAGCGAATGCTGCGCTGCTGCGTGATCAGGCTGCGCACGAGGCTCGCCGATTCGGGGATCTCGGGCAGATTCAGCGTCGTGACGCGCTCGCGCAGTGCCGGGGGCAGCGCGGCGATCACGCGAGCCAGCGCGTCGCCGCCGACGCCGGGCCGCGGCGCGATGGCGAACCGCTCCAGCGCCCCGAGCACCTCGTCGAAGCGCACCCAGTTTGCGTTGACGAGCGAGTCCGCGCCGATGATGAAGGTCATGCGCGCCGACGGATATTTTCGGCGCAGCCGCGGCAGCAGATCGGCGGTGTAGCCGCTCGAGTTCTCCCGGAGATCCGTATCGTCGAGCTCGAACGCCGCGTTGCTTTCGATCGCCCCCAAGATCATCGCGCAGCGATGCGCAGCGTCGGCGTGCGGCTTCTCGCGATAGTGCTGGTTGTTCGTGGGCACGAACAGCACGCGGTCCAGGAGCTCCAAGATCCGGGCCGATTCCGCGACGAACAGATGCGCGTTGTGAACGGGGTCGAAAGTGCCCCCGAATACGCCGACTTTCATGAGTAGGTGAACTCGTACGGCCCGATGTGCACGGTATCCCCTTCCCGCGCGCCGAGCTCGCGGAGCTTTTTCTCGACGCCTATCTTCCCCAAGGCATATTCGAAGCGCGCGAGCGCCTCGTCCGAGTCGAAGTTGGTCATGGCCGCGAGGCGCTCGACGCGCTCTCCGGAGACGACGAACGCCCCGTCGTCGCCGCGCTCGATGCGAAACGCGTCCGCGGCGGCGAGTTCGATGTGCGCCACAGGCGGCTCGACGATTCGCGGCAGCGGCGCCGATTCAATCGCGCGCGCCACCGCCAGCACGACGTCGCGCACACGCTCGTGGGTCGCGGCGCTGATGCCGTAGATTCCGGGAAAGCGCTCCCGCAGCTGTGCCAACGATTCGCGCGCGTCTGGAAGGTCGAGCTTGTTGAGCACGAGCAGCGTCGGCTTCGCGAGCAGTGCGGGATTCCACGCGGCGAGCTCAGCCTCGATCATCGCCTTGTCGGCGACGATTTCTTCGAGCGGCTTCGCGCCGTCGAGGAGATGCAGCAGGACTCGCGTGCGCTCGACGTGGCGCAGGAATTGGTCGCCGAGTCCCGCTCCCTCGTGGGCGCCCGCGATGAGCCCCGGAACGTCGACCATCACGAACGATTCGTCGTCGCCGGTGCGGACGACGCCGAGCTGCGGCTCGAGCGTCGTGAAGGGATAGTCCGCGATCTTGGGCCGCGCGGCCGAGACGACCGAGAGCAGCGTCGATTTTCCGGCGTTTGGTACGCCGACGATTCCGCAGTCGGCTAGGAGGCGAAGCTCCAGCCGCAGCCCGTTGCGCTCGCCCGGCTCGCCGCGCTCCGCAAAGCGCGGCGCCTGACGTACGCTCGTGGCGAAGTGTTGATTGCCGAGCCCGCCGCGGCCGCCCTTGGCGGCGAGTACGCGCGCACCCGGCGCGTTCAGATCGGCGAGCAGCACTTCCGGCCGGTCGTCGCGCACGCGAAGGACGAGCGTGCCGACGGGCACCGCGATGGTGAGATCCTCGCCGCTGCGCCCGGATTTTTTCGACGTGCCTCCGGACTTGCCGGACTCCGCCGAAAAGCTTCGCCTGAAGCGAAACTCTACGAGGGTGGAAAGCTCGCTCGTCGCCTCGAGATAAACGTTGCCGCCGTGGCCGCCGTCGCCGCCGGCCGGACCGCCTTTCGGGACGTACTTTTCACGGCGCCACGCCACGATGCCGTCGCCGCCGTCACCGCCCGCGACCGAGATTTCGGCCTCATCGATGAACTGCACGAATTATCCGCGCCGCAAAAGGAAAAGGGGCCCATCGGCCCCGTGCTCCCGCTTCGTCTTCGAGCCTTAGGCCGCGGGCACGACCGAAACCCGCTTGCGATCGGTGCTACCGCCGAACTCGACGGTTCCGTCGACCAGCGCGAAGAGTGTGTGGTCGCGTCCGATGCCGACGTTCGTACCGGGATAAATGCGAGTGCCGCGCTGGCGAACCAGTATGTTTCCGGCGATCACGCGTTCGCCGCCGAAGCGCTTCACGCCGAGGCGCTGCGCGTTCGAATCGCGGCCATTGCGCGTCGAGCCGGCGCCCTTTTTCGACGCAAAGAGCTGCAGATCGAAGTCAAACATAACCGGCCTATTGTAGCAGAGCCCGGCCAAAAAGCAACGCGGGAGCCGGTCCTTACGAGTGGTGCGTCGACGCCCAGACGAAGGCCGTGACGACCACGACTAGCACGGTGAAGCAGATGATGGCCGTAGCGACGACGATGGCCGTGGGCAGACTCATGGGTCACCTCCTTGCTCTCCGATACATCCGGGCCTCGGGTCGTGTTTCGGAAGCAACCAGGCGGCCAAGCTCCCCACGACAGCGCTTCCAAGCGTCGCCAGATCAAAGCGGGGCTCATGCTAACATATGCGCGTGATCACGGGTCTGGTCGAGCATCCTCTCGCACTTTGGGCGGTGCTGATCGTCCTAGCGGTTGGCCTAGGCGGCTGGGCTGTAGCCCGCCGCCTTTAGTCGCAACCCCACTCGAACTAACCCGTTCAAACTGGCCCGCCGCCCCTACTATTCACACCTGTGGACAAGCTTGTGGAGAAGGCCGTCCTACTCGGCTTGGCCGGCCCCTAGGAAGCCTTATCCCGTCGAGCAATTCGGTCCGCCGGCCACCCGGACCGGGCGCCGTTCATAAATTGGAAAAACCCGCGAAATAGCGTGCTTCGGTCCCTGTGGATAAGTGGATAAAGTCGTGCATAGATTCCGCAGGAGCAAGGCTTCATTAAGCCAAGTGGTTGCGCCCTCACGGGGGTGGCACAGCCCGGCTACTACATTGGAACGGCTGCGCAGTTGCTTTGTCGAGACGTCGCAACGAGGATGCAGAGGATGGCGCTAGCGATCAATTCGGACATCTCCAATGAACTCTGGCAGACCGCACTCGACACTCTGGAGCACACCTTCTCCAAACCTGTCTTCGAGATGTGGATCAAACCGATCCGCTTCATCTCCTTTCACGGCAACGAACTCCATCTTGCGGTGCATAGCAAGTTTGCTCAAGACTGGGTAGGAAGCAAGCTCCGCGGACAGATGATCGGCGTCTTAAGCGAGCTCTTCGGAACCAGTATCGAGCTCCGGCTTTCGGTCGCCGAACCCGGGGAAGCCAACCGCGCCGCGCACTTTCCACCTCGACCGCTCGAAGAGTTCCGTACCGCAAACCTTAATGTTCGTTATACTTTTGAAGAATTTGTCGTCGGTAATTCCAATCGCTTCGCACATGCCGCAGCGCAAGCCGTCGCCGGGGCGCCCGCCCACGCGTACAATCCACTCTTCCTGTATGGCGGCGTCGGTCTCGGAAAGACACACCTTATGCACGCCATCGGACACCGGGTCATCCAAGACAACCTGGCCGCGAACGTCGTGTACGCGACGTGCGAAAAGTTCACGAACGAGTTCATCATCGCGCTGCAGAACAACCGCACGCCGGAGTTCCGCAACCGGTATCGTCAAGTCGACGTGCTGCTAATCGACGACATCCAGTTTCTCGCCGGCAAGGAGACGACGCAAGAAGAGTTCTTCCACACCTTCAACGCGCTCCACGAGTCCGGGAGGCAGCTCATCATCTCGTCGGACCGGCCGCCGAAAGAGATCCAGACGCTCGAAGCGCGGCTGCGCTCGCGGTTTGAATGGGGCCTGCTCACGGACATCCAGGCGCCGGACCTGGAAACGCGCGAGGCGATCCTGCGCAAGAAGGCTGCCAGCGAGAACATTCCCGTCCCCGACGAGGTGACGTCGTTCATCGCGAAGGTGATCCCATCGAACATTCGCGAGCTGGAGGGCGCCCTGATTCGCGTCATCGCGTACGCCTCGCTGACGAAGGCCCCGATCACGACGGACCTCGCGGCCGACGTCCTCAAGAGCGCCGTCGCGCAGGCGCCTCTGCACCGCATCACCATCGGGAAGATCAAGGAGACCGTCTCGAGCGCTCACGGCCTGACCGTCAAGGAGATGGACAACGGGCGACGCGATCAGCGCCTAGCCGCGCCGCGCCAGATCGCCATGTACATCGCCACGGAGCTGACCAACTACTCGTTGCCGCAGATCGCTCGCGAGTTCGGCAAGAAGGATCACACGACGGTCATGTACGCCCGCGATAAGATCAAGGATCAGATGCAGCGCGACGAGGCATATCGCAACAAGATTCGCCAGCTTATCGCGATGTGCCAAACCCACTGATTCCACACTATCTACAGTTTTGCACACCGGCACAGCATGCTCGAACGGATAACTCGACCGCGAGCCCGCCAGCGTGGAAAAGTGCATGGCCCGCACCCGACCATCCACATGGTTATCCCTAGCCGAAATGCAACCGGGCACAAGCAAAACCGGAGTTTTCCGCAGAATACACCGCCCTACTACTGCTACGGCTCTCTTTATATTCTCCTAGGAAAACCGGCGCACACGCCCAACGGTGAAAACGATGAAATTTAGTTGCACTACGAAAGACATCGCGGCGGCGGTCGGAGCGGCCAGCAAAGTGGTGAACGCTCACACGACCGTGCCGATCCTCTCCAACGTGCTGCTGCAAGGCGAGGGCGGCAAGATCGCGGTACGCGCGACCGATCTCGAGTTGACGCTCGAGCACGCCTTCCCGGCGCAGGTGGCCGAGAGCGGCTCGCTCACGGTGCCGGCGAAGCTCTTTGCGAGCTATCTCGGCAACCTCGCCCCTGGGACGCTGGAGCTCACGGGTACGCCAACGCGCGCGAGCGTCAAGTACGAGCGCAGCAACTACGACTTCCACGCCCTCCCTGCGGACGAATATCCCCCGCTGCCCGCCGCGGCGCGCGGGTCGCAGTTCCGTATCGCGGCGAAGCGCTTCCGGGACGGCATCGAGGCGACTATCTTTGCGGCATCCAGCGAGGAGGCTCGGGGCGCCGTGCTGATGGGCACCCTGTTGGAGGTGGAGGGTAAGGCGTTGACGATGGTTGCGACTGACGGCTATCGCCTCGCGAAGTTCGCGACGACGATCGACGACGAGGTCTCGGCCAACGAGAAGTTCATCGTGCCCTCGCGGGCGCTAGCGGAGGTGGCGCGCAACCTTGGGGCAGGCGAAAGCATCGAAGTGAGCGCGCTCGGCGCCCAGAGCAACCAGCTGCGCATGAGCGGCGGCGACGTCTCGATCACGGTCCGTCTCGTGGACGGTCAGTATCCAAACTATCAGCAGGTCATCCCGGCGAAGTTCGACCGATCGGTCACCGTGAGCACGCCGGCGCTGATCGGCAGCCTGCGGCGGGCTGAGCTCGTCGCGGGCGATCGCGCGAGCATGGTCAAGCTTGCCATCGCGAACCAGACGCTGATCGTGACGGCCAGCTCCGACATCTCGGGCAACGCCTACGAGGAGCTCGAGGTCGAGCAGACCGGCGAGGATCTGACGATCGCCTTCAACGCCCGGTACCTCGTGGAGATCCTGAATCACATCAAGGGCGACAAGGCCGTCATCGAGTTCCTCGGCCCGCTCTCGCCGGCGGCGATCCACCCCCTGGAACCGCTCGAGACCGGTCAGCAGCTCTACGTGCTCATGCCGCTGCGACAATGATGTGTTCCTGCGCCGCATAGGCTTCTCGAATTTTCGCAACTATTTCGAACTGGATCTCGAGCCCTCGACGGGCCTGAACGTGTTCGTTGGGTCTAACGCGCAAGGCAAGAGCAATTTACTCGAGGGAATCGCGATGCTTGGCACCGGCAAGTCGTTTCGCACGGCGCGCGACGCGGATGCGGTACGCACCGGCAGCGATCGGGCGGTGTTGTCCGGTGAGGCGGCTGCGCGCTCGGGTAACGTCAATCTCGCCTGCGCGATCGAGCGCGGGCCGCGCGGAACGCACAAGAGCTACACGGTCAACGCGAGCCCGGTGCGCTATGCGAACTACCTCGGACGGATCCGCGTGGTCACGTTCGTCCCTGCGGATCTGCGGCTGGCCGCCGGAACACCGAGCGCGCGGCGCGCGTTTTTGAACATCGCGCTGGCCCAGACGGAGCCGCGCTACTACTACGAGCTGGCGCGCTATCGCAAGGCGCTGCAGCAAAAGAACGCCGTGCTGCGCGGCACGGTCGAATCCGACGCGGATCTGCTCGACGTGTACGAACGGACGCTGCTCGCGGCCGGCACGGAGATCATGCTCGCTCGCGCGCGGTTGATCGACGAGCTCGCGCGCGGCGCCGCCGCGGCGCACGCGCGTTTTGCGCGCGACGAGCTCCTCGAGGTTCGCTACGATC
>DATDGN010000218.1:0-34788 GCA_036522095.1 Candidatus Cybelea sp.
GTCAACGCCGGCGTCGGCATGCTGCTGCGCCGCACCGGCCGGCGCGATCTCAACGTAAGCGCCGCGCTCTTTCACGTGCTCGGCGACGCGCTCGGCGCAAGCGCCGTCATTCTCGGCGGAATAGCGATCGCGCTGACCCACTTGGCGTGGATCGATCCGCTACTCTCGCTCTTCGTCGCGGCAATCATCGTCGTCGGCGTCGCGCGCGTGATGCGCGACGCGACCCGCGTCCTGCTCGAGAGCGTTCCGGAGGGCATCAGCTCCGCGAAGCTGACCGCGTACCTCGAGAAGATCGGCGGCGTGACCGGCGTTCACGATCTGCACGTCTGGTCGATCGGCAGCGGGTCGCACGCGCTCTCCGCGCACGTGCTGCTCGACGACCGGCGCATCAGCGAGGCGACCGAAGTGCTGCGCGAAATCACGCAGTGCGCCGAATCGCACTTCGGCATCGCCCACGTCACAATTCAATTCGAATGCGAAACTTGCCCCATCGTGGTGCGCCACTAGAGAGCTGCCGCTCCTCCCCCGACGTGTCGCGTAAGCGGCGTGTGAATGCGCCGCGGAGCCATGTAGGGCGGGAGCGGCGCAGAGGCCGAGTGCAGCGAGGCGCCGGATGCGCCGAGCAAACGGCCGCAGGAGCGGGATGTCGGCCCGACTCGAAGTCGCGAGCATCGAGAGAACGATCAGAAGTTGAAGGTCGTCGGCACCACCGGTTGCGGAGAGCCGATTTGGAACACCGCGGTTTGCGTCGGGAACGCCAGCAGGTTGAGTCCGACGTTGATGGCTTGCTGCGACTCGTTGTAGAGCACCATCAGCTGATAGCAGTTGCCGATCGTGCGCGTGTAATAGATGATCTTGTCGGAGAAGAATTGGCCGAGTCCGAGGGACGGTCGCCAGTTGATGTTCGTGACGAACTGCAGCGACGCGTCGCGCCCGAAAGGCGTGGAGAGCTGCAGGTTCGTCGTTTCGAAGCCCATCCCGGGTCCGGGGATGAACGAGCCGCTGAGCAGCACGACGGAGCGCGGCGACGGCTTCGCCGTTAGCTGATAGCTCAGCGGCTGCGCGATCCCGTCGAAGTTGGTCGACCAGCCCACAGAGAGCGCGTAGACGTCGTCGTTGAAGATGCGCAGCATGTCCTGCGCGTTCTTCGTGTTGATCAGGGGCTGCTGGTCGAGATATTGGAACGGGACCAGCGCGGGTCCGTTGTAGTTCGCCTCGTTATAAGTCAGCGTGTTGACTAGGTTTCGGCTGATCGGCGTAGTCAGGCTGAGGTCTTGCTGGACCGCCGCCTTGAGGTCGCCGGTCCCGTACGCGTATTGGTCTACCGTCACCGTGCCCTCGAAGTCGCTTCCCAAGACCTTCGCCTCCAGCGGCCCGGCGACGAGGTTGGCGTCGCCGCGCCAGGTCGCGAGGCCCCGCGGCTCGCCCTGACCGGCGGGTTCGCTGTATTCGCCGACTGTGAGCTGCGCGGACAGCGGAATGACGAAGTGCTGGAAGAAGTTGCTCGGCCGTACTTGGAATTCGGGAATCTTGTTGATACCGACGGCCTGCTGTGAGTAGATCTTGTCGAACTCCATCTGGTAGTCGGCGCCGGCCGTGGTGTACTGCATCAAATAGTCGAACTCGGATTGATTGTTGAACGACGTTACGCCGCCGAAGCTCGCGTTGCTGTCGGTGAGGTTGAACGTCGTGGTCTGGTTGAGGTTCTGGTTGAACTGGCGCGTGTCGCTGAAGGTAAAACTGTTGCTGCTGGACTGTCCACCGACCGAGCTGTGCGCGAAGCTGTAGTTCTGCGAGGTCTGCGTGGTCTGGTGGACGATGGCCCCGTTGATGGACTCGTTGGGCGGGATGCTCACTAGCGGACCATAGTTGGACTGATAGTTGAACTGGAAGTTTCCGCGCAGGTGCTGTGAGAAATTCTCCTGCTCCGTGAGGGCGAGGTTCGATTGCCGGCCGCCACCGGTCTGGTTGTTGATCGTGTAGATGTTGACGCTGACGCTGCGCCGGCCTTTCTTGCTCGAGTAGAAACCGACGTATCCGAGGCCGAGCCCGAGCTTCGTGAAATAATTGACGATGTAGTAGCCGTAGTAATATTGGTCCTTGCCGAACGGGATCTGGATCTTGATCCAGGCGCCTTCGTACGAATCGTATCCGACCTCGGGGAACCAGTGCGCGCGAGCGCGTTGGTTCTCGACGGTGCGCAGCGGAATGATCAGCAGCGGCAGATAGAAGATCGCCGCCAGGCCTAGCCAGAGCACCGCCTTGTGGATGACGATCTTGTCGCCCGGATAGACCTCCATGTCCTTGCCGGTGATGTGATAGCCGCCGCGCGGATTCTCGCAGGTCGTGACGTACGGATCGAGCCCGTGCGCGGTCCCGTCGGGATCGGTGTGCAGGTCGCTGGCCGAGAAGTGAACCAGGCCGCGCTGGACGCCCTCGTCGCTCGCGCCCTTGCCGTTGGTCAGCTTCGCCGTCTGCGCGACCGTGTCGAAGACGATGACGTCGCCGGTCAGCACCGAGTTGTGTTCGTGATTGATCAGGAACGGATGGCCCGTGATCGTGATCGTCCGGTTCCCGTCGTAGTGCGCCTTGTCGCCGACGATCTCTTCGTCGGCGTAGTAGACGTGAACGTTGCCGATGGCGTCGCTGGGCTGCCCGCGCTCGCGGTTGCCGCTCCACGTGTCCGAGATGATGGCGACGAAGCCGGGGGCGAGCGTTGGCACGCCGGTGGGCTCGGGGGTGGGCTCCGGGGTGGCCTGGCCGGCCGGCGGTATCGGCGGCGGCGTCTCGCCGCCGCGCACCAGGAAGATCGGCTCGGTGGACACCGTCGGGTTGGGCGTGGCGGTGGGAATCGGCGGAGGCGTGACGCCCGGCGTCTGTCCCGGCCGCGGGCGCGGCGACGGGTTGAGTGTGTACGTGCCGTTGCCGACGCCGCCCGGGATGTTCGGCAGGCCCGGCGTCTGCGCGGGGGCCGGGCTCGGCGTGGCGCTGCCTTGCGGCGTGGGCGTCGCCTGGGCTACCGTCGTAGGGCCCCCGCTCGAAGAGTCTTGCGCGTAACGCAGGGCGCAGCTCTGTCCGTTGAGCAGCGAGAGCGCCAGCTGTGCCTGCCGATCCTCGTCCGCGGCCGGCGCACCGGCCGGCACCACCCAGACGAGAAACACGGCCGCAGCGGCGATCGCGGCTATGCCGCGGTTGCGCGCCGCCCGCGCGTCAGCGCTCTTCCAGGAGCAACAGAAGCGCACCGGCTGTCCCCATGATGAGGTTCGGCAACCATGCCGCGAGATACGGATTGAGCGCTCCATTGCGGCCGAACGCCGCGGCCGCGGACACCATCAAGTAGTAGACGAAAAACGCGATGATCGAGAGCGCGATGCCGAGCGTCTTGCCGCGCTTTCCGAAGCGCAGCGCGAGCGGCAGCGCCACCACGACCCCGATGATGCACGAGAACGGCCACGCGAGCTTGTCCGCGAGATTGATCTGAAGGTTGCCCATCGCCGTGCCGCCGATGCCTTGAGCCTGCAGCGCATTGACCTGCGTGCGTAACGACTTGCTGCTCATGGTCCAAGGGTCGTTGTTGACTTGGCTCACGAACTGCGAGGCCGTTTCGCCTAACGGCAGGCCGATGCTGACGTTGTTGACGCGCTGCTGGTTGGTCAGGAATCCATCGTTGTTGAAGCGCGTGTCGATGACGTCGTGCAGCACGAGCGTGCTGCCCTGCACCGTGGCGGTCTTCGCCTGGAGCGTTTCGTTCCACATTCCGTATTTCGCCGGCTTGAAGATCTGCACGTCCATCATGGTCTTGTTATCCGGTGCGACTTGCGTCACGTAGAACGTGTTGCCCGTATCGGGATCCTTGCGAAAGAACTGCGGTTCCACGGGCAACGCGTCGGTATGATAGATGATTTGATAAAAAGTGCGGGTGGAAAGATCGACCGAACGAGGAGCGACAAATTCGTTGATGCCGTACGCTAACGCGAACATCGCGAGGCCGAAGACGAACGGCGACAGGACGATGCGCATCACCGGGATGCCCGCGGTGCGCATCGCCGTCACCTCGTTGTCGCCCATCACGCGGCCGATCGCCAGCAGGGCGGCGAAGAGGCAAGCGAAGGGAAACGCCATCGGCGTTGCCTGCGGAATGCGAAAGACGACGAAGCGCAGCACGAGAAAGAACGGCGCGTGCTGGTTGATGATGTAATCGGCCGCGAGAAAGAAGATGTTGAGGGCCCAAAACAACAGGAACGCGCCGAGAGCAAACATGAACGGCCCGAACATTTCTCGCAGCAAATAACTGTCGAGAATGGGTACGCGAAGCGGCCACGCGCTGACGCGACGGAGCGGCTGTCGATGCGTCAGCGTTGCCAAGGAGCGGAGGCGGTTCCTAGTAGCTGCGGTACGCGTTGATCACGCGCACGACGTACGCGCGCGTCTCGGGATACGGGGGCACGCCGTGATAGCGATCGACGGCCCCGGGGCCGGCGTTATAGGCGGCTACCGCGAGCGTGACGTTGTTGTGATAGTGACGAAGCAGCGTATGGAGATAGCCGGTGCCGCAGTGCACGTTTGCGACCGGGTCGAACGGATTGCCGATGCCGCAGCCGGCCGACGTGCCGGGCATGAGCTGCATCAGCCCCTGCGCTCCCGCGATGCTGACCGCGGAGGGATTGCCCGCCGACTCGGCCATGAGCACGGCCCGTATCAGGCCGGCCGGGACTCCGTCGCTCGACGCGGCGCCGTTGACCAGCGACGAGAGGGTGGCGGGGTCGAGCGAATGGGAAGCGTACGGCAGGTAGCTGCCGCCGGCGCACCCGTAGAGCAGGCCGAGGAGGCCGCAAAGCCCGAGCAGTCGACTCATCGCACCTGCGCCTTTCTTCTCATCCGGTAGGCAGGCCTGGCAGGCAGGCCGCGTTCGGACTCCGCAATTTCTCGATGGTTTTCCGGCTCGGGCACCGCTAGAGTGATAAGCATGTCGAACAAAAATCCCAACGCCGACCTAATTCACGATGTCTGCCGGTACGTCGAGGATCATAGCGACGAAGCCTTGACCCTGGCTGAGCTTGCCTCGCGCGCGTCGATGAGCCGCTTTCACTTCGCCCGCACGTTCAAAGCCGTCGTGGGTGTAACGCCCAAGCAGTACCTCGCTACCGTTCGCCTGCGCAGGCTCAAGGCCGGCCTGGGCGAGGCCGGATCCATCGATCGGGCGGCGCACGATGCCGGATACGGCTCGACCAGCCGCATCTACGAACGCGCCGCCTCGAATTTGGGCATGACGCCCGCGCAGTATCGCCGCGGCGGCGAAGGCGTCTCGATCTCGTACGCGTCGTTTCCGACGCCCATCGGTCGGATGATGATCGGCGCGACGGACCGCGGCATCTGCTTCGTCGGATTCGCAGACGCTCCGCAAGAGTTGCTCGCGCGCCTGCGCGACGAGTATCGCAGCGCACACGTCGAGCCGATGCGCGAGCCGTACCATGCCGACTTTCTCGCCTGGGTGGACGCGATCTCGCGCCACCTCGCGGGAGAGATTCCGCGGCCGGATCTCCCGCTCGACATCCACGCGACGGCGTTTCAAATGCGCGTGTGGAAGTATCTGCAGACGATTCCGTCCGGCGACGTCGCCTCGTACGGCGAGGTCGCTAGCGCGATCGGAGTGCCCAACGGCGCGCGCGCCGTCGCGCGAGCGTGCGCGCAAAATCCGGCCGCGGTGCTCATTCCGTGCCATCGCGTCATACGCGGTTCGGGCGATCTCGGCGGCTATCGCTGGGGGATCGCGCGCAAGCGCGGGCTGATCGACGGCGAACGCGCGGCTAAGGCGGCCCACGCGTGACCGCCTACGACCTCGTCGTCATCGGGACGGGGAGCTCCGGCAACACCGTCGCCACGACTTGCGCGCGCGCCGGGTGGCGCGTCGCGATCGTGGACGAGCTTCCCTACGGCGGCACGTGCGCGCTGCGCGGCTGCGATCCGAAGAAGGTGCTGGTCGGAGCGGCCGAGCTGATCGACTGGTGCGAGCGCATGCGCGGCAGCGGCTTCTCCGGCGCGGCGCGGATCGACTGGCCGGAGCTGATGCGTTTCAAGCGTACGTTCACCGACCCGGTTCCGCAGCAGCGCGAAGAGAGCTACCGAGAGCTCGGAATCGACATGCATCGCGGCCCGGCGCGCTTCCTCGATCCGACGACGTTGAGCGTCGCGGACCGGCGGCTCGAAGCGCGCCGCATCGTCCTGGCCGCCGGCGCGCGGCCCGCGAGCCTCGGGATCGCCGGCGAAGAGCACCTGATTACGAGCACCGGGTTCCTCGACTTGGAACGCCTGCCGCCGCGCGTCGCGTTCATCGGCGGGGGCTATATCGCGTTCGAGTTCGCGCACCTCGCCGCGCGCGCCGGCGCGGCGCCCGTTATCCTCCAGCGCGGCCCGCGCGTGCTGACGGGCTTCGATTCGGGCTTGGTCGACGAGCTCGTCGACGTGAGCCGCGACGTCGGGATCGACGTGCGCGTCGGGTGCGCCGTGCGCGGCGTGGACAAGCGCGCGAGCGGCTTCGTGGTCAGCGGCAGCGCCGGCGCAGCGCAGTTTGCCGTCGAGTGCGACCTCGTCGTCCACGCGGCGGGCCGCCTCGCCGATCTCGACGACCTCGACCTCGCGGCCGGCAACGTGCAGCGAACCGATAAGGGCGTGGCGGTCAACGAGTTTTTGCAGAGCCGCAGCAACTCCGTCGTGTACGCCGTCGGCGACTGCGCCGACGGGGGCGGCTTGCCGCTTACGCCGACCGCATCGGCCGAGGGCGAAGTCGCGGCGCGCAACCTCCTGGAGGGCAATCACCACAGCGTCGATTTCGCCGGCCTCGTCAGCATCGTGTACACGGTTCCAGCGCTGGGCTCCACCGGCCTCACGCAGGCGGCGGCCCAGGAGCGCGGTTTGCCCTGCACCGTCCGCGCCGCCGACTCGACGCAGTGGTACTCATCGCGGCGGATCCGCGCGCGGCGCTCGGCGTTTCGGGTGATCGTCGAGGACTCGAGCGGACGGATCCTCGGAGCCCACGTGCTGGGTCCGCACGCCGAGGAGCTGCTCAACATCTTCTCGCTCGCGATCCGCGCGCGGATTCCGGCGGCGGTGCTCGAACGCGCGCTCTTCGGATATCCGACGGCGTCGTCCGACATCGCCGACATGCTGCAAAGCTCCAAATAAAAAGGCCTAAGCCGCCCGGAGGCCGCTTAGCACTCGCTACATTAGAGTGCTAAGCCAGCCTCCAAAATCTTGCCTTAGCCCTGCTCGGGGCGTATAGTGGTGGGAAGTAGTGCTTAGTGGTGCCTTTCGGAGGAGTTTGTGCACGCGGAGCTCCCGCGTTTCGCGGGTTCGGAGCAACACGCTCTCGACCACAAGGGGCGTCTCATCGTACCGGCCCGCTTCCGCGAGCGGCTCGGTCCTGCTTTCGTTCTAACCATCGCCCCTCCGGATCCATGTCTCGCGCTCTATCCCAGCGCCACGTGGGTCGAGGCCTGCGGCCGCCTCGAATCGGTATCGCAAAAGGACGCAGCCTATCGGCGCTTTCTCCGCTACCTGTTCGCCCACACCGAAGAGGTCGGGTGCGACGCGCAGGGCCGAGTGGTCGTGCCGTCGCTGCTGCGCTCGTACGCGAGCATCGAACGCTACGTCGTCTCCGTTGGCCTGCTGACCCGCATCGAAATCTGGGCGAAGGAGCGCTACGCCTTCGAGACGCCGCCCGAGGGCGACGTCCCGCGCTTCATGGCCGAGTTTGGGCTGTAGGCCGTTAGCGATGTGGTGTCGATGTGATGCACGTCTCGGTGCTTGTGGAGCCGGCCCTGGAGTACTTGGCGATCCGGCCGGATGGGATCTACGTCGATGCGACCTTCGGGGCGGGCGGTCATTCCCATGCGATATTGCAGCGGCTTCGGGGCGGGCATTTGATTGCTCTCGATGCCGATCCGAGTGCAGCTGTGCGAGCGGCGGGGATCTCCGAACCGCGCTTCACCTTCGTTCACGACAATTTTCGGAACCTCGACCGCGTGCTCGATCGAGCCGGCATCGGTTCGATCGACGGGGTTCTCTTCGACTTGGGAGTTTCGTCGATGCAACTTGACGATCCGGAGCGCGGATTTTCGCTCGCGAAATCCACGCCGCTGGACATGCGCATGGATCCGGCCGCCGGACCGAGCGCATACGAGATTCTGGCGACCGCCAGCGAGGGCGAGCTCGCCGATATCTTTTTCGCGTATGGGGAAGAGCGTTCGGCGCGCCGCATCGCACGCGCGATCGTGGTGCGCCGCGCGCTCGGCGAGCTGCCCAACACGGCCGCCGAGTTCGCCGGCCTCGTGGCGGGCGTCGTCCGCCGGCCGGGCCGGCGCGAGCGAATACATCCCGCCACGCGCGTATTTCAGGCGCTGCGGATCGCGGCCAACGACGAGCTCGACGCTCTACGCGATGGCCTGCGCAGCGCGATCGGCCGGCTACGCTCGGCGGGGCGCGTCGTCGCGATCAGCTTCCATTCGCTCGAAGACCGCATCGTCAAGCAAACGTTCCGCGACGACGCGCGGCTCGACGTGCTTACGAAGCGCCCGGTGCTGCCGAGCGGCGACGAGATCGCACACAATCGCCGCTCGCGCAGCGCAAAACTGCGCGCGGCGCAGCGCAAGGCGAGCTAGGGCCACTAAATGATCCAGCCACAACGACACGACAGGACCGTGCGCATCGGCAATCCTCGGGCCGTCCGCGCCGCGACGCAGCGGCGCAAGGCGCGCAAGGCGCGCGCGCGCTACGTCGGCGTCACGCGCACGCTAGCGATGTTGACCGCGGTGCTGGCGCTGCTGATGAGCTACGTCGTGCTGACGTCGAGCCTCACCGGCCTGAGCTACGCGGTCGCCAAGGCCCAAGCCAACCGCGAGGCCCTTCAAGAGGAGACGATGCGGCTCGACGACCGCATCGCGGCGCTGCGTTCCGACGACCGGCTCTCGCAGCTCGCGGCGCGTCTCGGAATGACGGAGCCGGCGCGACTGGCGGTCGTGCGGATCGCCGTGCCGCGCGTCGCTCGCGCCACGCCGTCCTTCCCGGTGTTGTCGTCGCTCGCCGGACTCTTCGCTCCGGCGGTGGCCCGCCGGCAGTAGCGGCGCCGCGGCTTCAATGCATCAGCGGACCTTCGCGCGCGTCGCCCCGCTGCGCGCGAGGCTCTTCTTTTATGCGTGCATGGTCGTAGCGCTCTTCCTCGCGTGGCGTCTCTGCGTCGTGCAGGGGCTTGACGGTCCGCTCTACGCGCGGGAGGCGCTGGCGCAGCGCTCCGACACGATCGAGGTGTTCGCGCGCCGCGGCAGCATCCTGGATCGCAGCGGCAACGTCCTCGTGCGCTCGATGCCGTCCGAGAGCGTCTACGCCATACCGCGCGAGATTTTCGACCCCGACGCCACCGCGGCGAAGCTGCGAACGATCTTCGGCAAGCTCGATCCCGGCAGGGTCGCGGCGCTGCACGATCGACACCGCTGGTTCGTTTGGATCGCCCGCAAGGTCTCTCACGATCTCGCGCAGCGCGTTCGCACCCTCGGCGCGCCGGGCATCGCGCTCAAGGAAGAAGACACGGGGTCGCGCGTCGATACGATCGGATCGCTGGCCTCGACGGTGCTCGGTTTCGTCGGCACCGACGAAAACGGCTTGGACGGCGTCGAGTATTCCTACGACGACGTGCTGCGCGGCCGGTCGGGCCGCGTCACCCTGGAAGCCGACGAGTTCGGCCGTCCGATTCCGTTCGGGCGCGAGCGCGTCGTAACGCCGGCGCAGGCCGGCTCGACCGTGCAGCTGACGCTCGATCCGTATCTCCAATTCGTCGCGGAGCAGGCGCTCCGCAAACAGGTGCGCGCGTTTCACGCGCTCGACGGCACCGCGATCGTCATGGATCCGTGGACGGGGGAGATCCTCGCGCTGGCCAACCTCCCGGACTTCGATCCGAACCGCTTCTGGAAGTTCGATGCCGGCGCGCGCCGCGATCGCGCGGTGATGGACGCCTACGAGCCGGGCTCGACGTACAAGCTCATCACCGCGGCGGCTGCACTAGATTCACGCAAGGTTTCCTGGACGAGCCGCTTCCCCGCACGCGACACGATCGAAGTAGGCGGGCGCACGATCCATAACGCGGAAGACGGTTTCATGGCCGGCACCGGCGGAAGCGAGACGCTGGAACAGATCGTGGAGTATTCGCACAACGTCGGCGCGGCGGAAGTCGGTCTCTCGATCGGGGCGAAGACCCTCTACGCAATGGAACGCAGAGCCGGGTTCGGGGACCCCACCGGCGTGGGTCTGCCGGGCGAGAACCCCGGCATCGTCCCGCCTCCCGCGCAGTGGAGCGGCTCGTCGCTCGCGACGATGTCCTTCGGTCAGGGCGTCTCGGTGACGCCGCTCGCCATGGCGCGCTACTACTGCGCGATCGCCAACGGCGGCGTTCTGATGGAGCCGCACATCGTGCGCGCGGTCTACGATCAGCAAGGCAAGCTCGTGCGCCGCGTCGCGGCGAGAGTCGTGCGCCGCGTCTTTTCGCAGCACACGGCGGAGGAGCTGCGGACGATCCTGCGGGCGGTCGTCCTGCATGGTACGGGCGACCCGACGGCACAGATTCCCGGGTATGCGACCGCGGGCAAGACCGGAACGGCGGAGATGGTCGTGGACGGCGAGTACCGAGCGGGCTACTATGCCGCGTCGTTCATCGGCATGGTTCCGTATCCGCGCGCTCGCTATGTCATCTACGTGAAAGCGGAGCGCCCGATCGGATCCTACTACGGCAGCGTCGTCGCTGCCCCGGCGTTCGCCGCCATCGCGCGCGCCGCGATGCTGCACGCGGGAGTCCTGCCGAGCGCAGACGTTGCGCGAAATGGCCGGTGAACGCAGGGTCGCACTGGCGACGCTGCTCGAGCGCCTGCCGGACGCGCGGATAAGCGGCGCTCGCGAAATCGACGTTACGAGCATCGAGACCGCGTCGCAAGCGGTCCGTCCGGGAGCGCTCTTCGTGGCGCTGCGCGGGACGCAAACGGACGGTCATCGCTACGTGCCGCAGGCCGTCGCCGGCGGCGCGCCCGTCGTCGTCGTCGAGGCGGAGCTTTCCGAGCCGCCGGATTCCGGCGTGACCGTCGTGCGCGTCGCGGACACGCGCCGCGCGCTCTCGGCGGTGTCGGCGTCCTTCTTCGGCGATCCGTCGCTCGCGCTCGACGTCCTGGGCATCACGGGCACGAACGGAAAGACCACGACGTCGCGGATGATCGGCGCCATCCTCAACGCGGCCGGCATCCCGTGCGGGGTGATCGGCACGGTCGGCGCGGAGTTCGGGGCGCGCACGTGGCGGCTCGCGAACACGACGCCGCTGCCGCCGGAGCTTCACGGGCTGCTCGCCGGCATGCGCGACGACGGTGCCCGTGCGGTGGCGATGGAGGTCAGCTCCCATGCGCTCGCGCTGGATCGCGTTGACGACGTGCGCTTTCGCGTTGCGGTCCTCACCAACGTGACGCGCGATCACCTGGACTTTCATCAGACGCCCGAGGCCTACGCGGCCGCGAAGCGGCGCCTTTTCGCGCTGACGAACGCGTGCGTGCTCAACGCCGACGATCCGTACGGCGCGCGGTGGGCGGCGGAGCTCGCGCGCGAGGGGCGCGACGTCGTCACGTACGGCTCCGCTCCCGGCGCGGCGCTGGTGGCCGAAGAGATCGCCGTTGCCGCCGACGGCAGCCGCTTCACCGTCGACGGCAGAGCCTACGAGCTGCGCCTGCCGGGCCGGTTCAACGTTTGGAACGCGCTGGCGGCGCTCGGCGCGGCGCGGCACCTCGGCGTCGACGCCGCGATCGCCTCGCGCGCACTCACATCGCTCGAACGCGTGGCGGGGCGCATGGAGCACCTGCGCGGCGACGGCGTCGACGTCGTCGTGGACTACGCGCATACGCCCGATGCGCTCGCGCATGCCCTGGAGTCGCTGCGCGAGACGGCGCGCGGCCGGCTCGCCGTCGTCTTCGGATGCGGCGGCGATCGCGACAAGGGCAAACGCCCCGAGATGGGGGCGGTCGCCGCGCGCATGGCCGACCGTCTGTACGTGACCAACGACAATCCGCGCGGCGAGGATCCGCAGGCGATCGCCGGTGCGATCGTCGCGGGCATCGCAAAGCGCGAGCACGTCGTAGAACTCGATCGGCGGCGCGCGATCGAGCGCGCCATCGGCGAGGCGCGATCCGGCGACGTCGTCCTGATCGCCGGCAAGGGCCACGAAACGTATCAAATCATCGGAGATCGCGTTCTGCCGTTCGACGACGCGCAGGTGGCGCGCGCGGCCCTCTCGCTGCGCGAGGCGCCGCGGTGAACGTTCCACTCGACGATGCGCTCCGCGCCACGGGCGCGACGCTGAGCGACGGCGAGACGGCGCCTAAAACGCTGCGCGTCGTCACCGACACCCGAACGCTGGAACCCGGCGACACGTTTCTGGCGCTGCGCGGCGAACGCCACGACGGCCACGACTTTGCGGCCGAGGCGGTGCGGCGCGGCGCGGCGATGCTCGTACTCGAGCGGCCGGCGCCGCAGGCGCTCGGTACGCCGGCGATGCTGGTTCGAGACGGCCTACGCGCCTACATGGCGCTGGCCGGCTGCGCCCGGGAGCTCTTCCGCGGACGGGTCCTCGCGATCACCGGAAGCACCGGCAAGACGACGACGAAGGCGTTTGTCGCGCATCTGCTCGCGGCGCGCTACGGAGACCGCGTGCTCGCGGCCCCGGGCAACGAGAACAACGAGATCGGGGTCAGCAAGCTTCTGCTGCGCGCGAGCAACGACGAGCACGACGTGCTCGTGGTCGAGATGGGCGCGCGGAACTACGGCGACGTGGCCGAGCTCGTCGAGATCGCGCGGCCGCACGTCGGCATCCTCACGAACGTCGGTGACGCGCATCTGGAGATCATGGGATCGCGCGAGCGGCTGGCCGAGACGAAGTGGGCCTTGTTCGGCGGCGGCGCGCGCGCCGTGCTCAACGCGTGCGACGAGGTGTCGCGCGAGCGCGCCGCTACGCTTTCGCAATCGCCCCACTGGTTCGCCGGGGAGCGACCGCAGGATGAAGCGCGGTTCGAAACGCTGACGGCGTTCGATACAGCGGGGCGCATCGTGCGCCGCGCTCGCGGGCGCAGCGTCGAGTACAAAGTAGACGTGCGCGTTCCGGGCGTGCACAACCGGGCGAATCTAGCGGCCGCCGTCGCCGGCGCAGTCGAACTCCGCGTGCCGCTCGAGGATCTGGTGCCGCGGCTCGCGGACCTGCAGCCGCCGCCCGGGCGCTACGACAGCATACCGATCGGCGGCGGAATCCGGCTGATCTACGATGCGTATAACGCCAATGCGAGTAGCATGATCGCGGCGCTCGACGCGTTCGGCGCAGAGACGGCGACGCGCCGGATCGCCATCCTCGCGTCGATGGCGGAGCTGGGCGACGAATCGAGCGTCTTGCACGAACGCGTCGGCGCGCACGCCGCCGGCAGAGTCGACGTGCTCGTCGTGCAGGGCGAGTTCGCGGCGCAGCTCGCGCGTGGGGCGGAGCGTGCGGGCCTCGGGCCCGAACAGATCGTTACAGTCGGCGCCAACGCGCAGGCCGCGCGCTGGCTGCGCGAACACGCGCGCCGCGGCGACGTCGTGCTGCTGAAGGGCTCGCGCAAATACAAGCTCGAGGAGATCGTCGAGGAGCTCCAGGCGTGAGCCTCGCGCTGCAGAGCCTAAGACTAAAGCACGCCGAAGCGCCGAGCGGCCTGGTCGCCATTCCCGTGCGCACGCCGCTGGTGCGCCCCGGCGACGATCTGATCGCGACGGTCGCGCGGGCCGTGCGCGGCATCGCTCGTCCCGGCGACGTCGTTGCGATCGCGGAGAGCGCCGCCGCGATCGCGCAGGGCGAGTTCGTCGTCGCGGAGCTCGTGCGTCCGTCCCGGCTCGCGTACGCGCTCTCGCGCCGCGCCGGCCCGCTCGCGACGATGAGCCAGCCCGAGTCCGTGCAGTTGGTGATCGATCGCGTCGGCGTGTGGAAGGTGATGTATGCGACGCTGCTGCAGGTAATCGCGCGCGCCGGCGGACGGCGCGGCGCGTTCTACGAGGTGCTCGGCGAAGACATCGCGGCATTCGACGGCTACACGGGCACGATGCCGCCCTACGAGGGCGCGATCGTATTCTCGCCCAGCGATCCGCAAGGGATCGCGCGCGCGTTTCGCGAGCGAACCGGCATCGAGTGCGCCGTGGTCGACGCGAACGATCTCGGTAAGGCCAAAGTGCTCGGGGCGTCCGGCGGCGTGCGTGAGAGCGCCGTGGAGACGGCCTTGCTGCACAACCCGCACGGCAACAGCGACGAGCAGACGCCGGTCGTCGTGCTCAAGTGGCGCGGAGAGGGTCCAGACCCGCTGCGCGTAGCGGCGGCGTCGTGAACGGCGCGCTCTTAGGCCTGCTGTTTTGGGTGCTCCTCGGCATGGCGGTCGCCGCGGCGGCCGGCTTGGTGCTGCTCGTCGTGCTCGGACGGCTGCACGTGCTGCAGCACGCCTACGAAGACGCGCCGCAGACGCATCGGGAGAAGACCGGAACGCCGACGATGGGGGGAATCGTGTTCGTCGTGGCGCTCGGCGTCGCATTCGTCATGACGCGCGGTGTGCTGCTCGGAGATCTCCTCGTCCTCGTCGTTCTCTGCGCCGCCGTCGGGGCGGTCGACGACGTCGTGAAGGTGCGCGGCGGCGCGAATCGCGGGCTGCCGGCACGCACGAAGCTCTTGGCGACGGCCCTGGCCGCGACGATCTTCCTGCGCGCGATCGACGGTGCGCCGGCGTTGCCCGCGGACGTGGTCTTCCACGCCGGAGCATTCTCGATCGTGGCGCCGCACTGGCTCTGGTTCGTGCTCGGCGTTCTCGCCGTGACTGGGACGGCTCACGCGGTCAACTTGACGGACGGCCTCGACGGCCTTGCGGCCGGAACGATGATCCCGCCGCTCGCGCTGTTCGGGCTCGTCGCCGCGGCGACCGGGGTTCCGGCGGCCGCGGTCGCGGCCGGCACGGGCGCCGGGGCGTGCGCGGCGTTCCTGATCTTCAACCGGCATCCGGCGCGGCTCTTCATGGGAGACACCGGTTCGCTCGCGCTCGGCGCGCTGCTCGCGGGCGTCGCGATACTGAGCGGCGAGATGCTGCTGCTGCTCGTCGCCGGCGCGGTCTTCGTCGCCGAAGCGGTTTCGGTGATCCTTCAGGTGTCGTATTTCAAGGCCACGCGCGGCAGGCGCATCTTCCGCATGAGCCCGCTGCACCATCACTTCGAGATGATCGGCTGGCCCGAAACGAAGGTGACCGCGCGTTTCTGGCTTGCGTCGCTGGTGTGTTCGTTGGTAGGATGGGCCATCGTGCGATGAAGGACGGGTTTCGGTTCGGCACGGACGAGACGATGCTCGTCATCGGGCTCGGGAAAAGCGGATTAGCGTGCATCGAGGTGCTGCGCCAGCTCGGCGTCACGATTTTTGCCACCGATGAGAAGCCCCGCGAGGAACTCGCCGGCGCTATAGCCGTCGCCGAGTCGCTCGGCGCACGCTTCGTCGAGGCGCCCGGCGTCGGCGGCGTCGTCGACCGGCTGAGTTGCGCGGTGCTCTCGCCCGGCGTTCCGCCGACCTCGCCGGTCGCGCGGCGGATGCACCACGCCAACGTGCCGGTCCTTGGAGAGATCGAGCTCGCCTACCGCCTGTGCGAGGCGCCGATCATCGCCGTTACCGGAACGAAGGGAAAGTCGACGACGACCGCGCTGATCGGGCATCTGCTGCGCGGTTGCGGCCTGTCGGTCCGCGTCGGCGGCAACATCGGCAATCCGCTGATCCAGGAAGTGCGCCGGGCATCGGCCGATTCGTGGGTCGTGGCCGAGGTCTCGTCCTTCCAGCTCGAGACCATTCGCGCGTTCAAGCCGCGCGTCGCCGTGCTGCTCAACGTGTCGCCTGACCACCTCGACCGCTACCACTCGATGGAAGAGTACGCGGAAGCCAAGTATCGGATCTGCGCCAATCAGTCGCTGACGGATTGGTTCGTCGGCAATCTCGACGACCCGATGGTCGGCGTACTGCACTGGAGGCGCGGCGATACGCGCGTGCAGGCCCGGCAGCTGTGGTTCAGCCTGCACGGTAGCGACGAGGCGACGATGTACCTGCGCGACGGCGTTCTGACCTACGCGCCGGTCGCCGGCGATCCCCGGCCGATCTCGATCATGCGCAGCGCCGACGTCCCGCTGGCAGGCGAGCACAACCGCGAAAACGCCATGGCGGCGCTGCTGGCCGCGCTCGCGGTCGGCTGCAGCCCCGCGGCCTTGCGCACGGCGATGGCCACGTTCGCGCCGATGGCGCACCGCCTGGAAACCGTCGCCGACATCGACGGCGTGCGCTACGTGGACGATTCGAAGGCGACCAATCCGGCGGCCATCGTCGCGGCCCTGCGCACCTACGACCGGCCGATCGTTTTGATCGCCGGCGGTCGCTCGAAGGGCAGCGACTTCGACGCGCTCGGGGCGGAGATTCGCGGCCGCGTCAAGACGCTGATCGTGATCGGCGAGTCTGCGGGGGCGATTCGCGCGGCCGCGGGCAGCGTGCCCGTCGTGGAGGCCTTTTCTATGGAAGAGGCGGTGCAGCACGCGCGCCGCCTGGCGCGCGGCGGCGACGTGGTTCTGCTGTCGCCGGGCTGCGCGTCGTTCGACATGTTCGCCTCGGCGGACGACCGCGGCGAGCAGTTCGCCGCCGCGGTCGCGGCGCTGCGGGAGCCGGCCGGTGCATAACTCGGCGACGCTGCAGACGCGCGACGCGAGCTCGCACCGCCTGCCGTCCTACGCCCCCGCGCCGCTCGACACGGCGCTATTCACTGCCGTCGCCGCGTTGGTCGGCATCGGTCTCGTCATGGTCTTTTCCGCGTCGAGCGCGACGGCGTACGCCGAACACGGCGACATCGCGTACTACCTCAAGCGTCAACTCGTCTGGCTCGCCGTCGGCCTGGCGGGCGCGTACGCGGTCTACCGCACGGAGTACCACCGCCTGAGGGCCCTCGCGCCATACCTTTTGCTGGCGGCGTTTATCGGGCTGGGGCTCGTCTTCGTGCCCCATGTCGGGCTCGGGGTCAACGGGGGCCGCCGCTGGATCGGCGCCGCGGGCATCAGCGTTGAGCCGTCGGAGTTCGCCAAGCTCGCGCTCGTGATCTATCTCTCCGCTGTCTTGTCGGCGCGCGGCGAACGCATCACGTCGCTGGTACGCGGCCTCGTGCCGCTGTGCGTCCCGGTCGCGCTGATGGCGGTGCTCGTGCTCAAAGAGCCGGACATGGGAACCGCGAGCCTCGTGGTCTTCACGGCGTTCACTTTGTTCTTCGCGGCCGGCGCGCGCGTCGTTCACCTCGCGGCGGTCACGCTGGCGACGGTACCCTTCGCGGCCCTCACCGTGCTCGCGAGCCCGTATCGGCGTGCGCGCATCTTCGCATTCGTCGATCCCTGGAAGGACCCGTTGAACACGGGTTTTCACATCGTGCAATCGCTGCTCGCGCTCGGCAGCGGCGGCCTCTTCGGCGTCGGCCTGGGAGCCTCGCGAGCGAAATTCTTCTACCTGCCGGAGCAGTACACCGACTTCATCTTCTCGGTCCTCGGCGAAGAGCTCGGCTTGATCGGGACGCTCGCCGTCATCGCCCTCTTCATCACGCTGGCGTACCGGGCCATCCGGATCGCGCTGGCGGCGCCCGACCGATTTGGGTTCTTTCTCGCCGTCGGATGCGCGGCGATGATCACGATCCAGGCCTTCGTCAACATCGGCGTCGTCTCGTCGTCCTGGCCCGTCACCGGTGTTCCGCTTCCGTTCATTTCGTTCGGGGGCAGCTCGCTCGTCGTCAACCTGCTCGCCGTCGCACTCATCGCCAACGTCGGACGCCATAGAAGAATCAGCGGGCGAGCGTGACCGTCGTCTTTGCCGGCGGCGGCACCGGGGGACATCTCTATCCCGCCATCGCGATTGCCGACGCGCTGCGCGGACGCTCCGCGAACGTGGCGTTCATCGGCTCCGCCGACCGTCTCGAAACGACGATCGTGCCCAACGCCGGCTATCCGCTCTACACGATCGCCGCGCACTCGCTGCCGCGCGGGCTGTCGCTGCGGATCTTTCGCGCCATCGCGGCGAACCTCAAAGGCACGCTGCAGAGCCTCGCGCTGTTGCGCGCCCAGCGTCCCGATCTGGTCGTCGCGACGGGCGGCTACGTCAGCTTTCCCGTCGCCGTCGCGGCGCGCATCCGGCGCACGCTGCGCCTCTCGCGCGCGCCGCTCGTCCTGCTCGAGCCCAACGCGGCTCCCGGTTTGACGAACCGGTTGCTCGCGCCGATCGTCGACGAAGTCTGGCGCAGCGTTCCGATCCGCGCCGCACTGTTGCGGCCGCCCCCGCGTGCCGAGGCCGCAGCGCGGCTCGGGCTCGACGCGTCGCGAAAAACGCTCGTGGCCGTCGGCGGGAGCCAGGGCGCGCGCGCGATCAACGACGCGTTGCTGCGCCTCGCGGCTGAGGGCGGCATCCCGGCCGGTTGGCAGTTGCTGCACCTGACCGGTGAGACCGATTACGAGCGCGTGGCGGCGGCAGCCGGCGCGCGGGCCGACGCGCGCGTCGTCGTGCGCTCCTATCTCGAGGAAATGGCCGACGCGTACGCGGTCGCCGACCTGCTGCTGACGCGGGCCGGCGCGTCGACGCTAGGCGAGCTGAGCGCGCTCGGCAAGCCCGCGATCGTCGTGCCGTACCCCTTCGCGGCGGAGGGCCACCAGGCGGCGAACGCCGCGCGGCTCGAGGCGGCAGGCGCCGTCGTGGTGCTCGCCGACCGGGAACTTCCGGACGCCCTGCCGGCGCTGCTCGCGCAGACGACGGAACCGCAGCGGCTCGCTGCGCTCGGCGAAAATGCGCGGCGCATGCAGGGGAGCGATCCTCTCGTCGCGATTCTCGCCCGGATCGACAGCTTGGTACCTCGAAGGGACGAGCGGTGACGGACTTTCACCTCATCGGCGTCGGCGGCATCGGCATGAGCGCGATCGCGCGCATCCTGCTCGCCCGCGGCGAAACGGTCTCCGGCTCGGACGTCGCCGTCACGCCCCTGATCGAGCAACTGCGCCGCGAGGGCGTCCGCATCGCACTCGGCCACGAACCGGGCAACGTCGGACGCGCTCATACCGTCGTCGTCAGCTCCGCGATCGACCGCCGCAACCCGGAGTATCTGGCGGCGTTGCGCCGAGGGATTCCGCTGCTGCACCGCGGCGAGATGCTCGCGCGGCTGCTCCGCGGGCGGCGCGGCATCGCGGTGTGCGGAACGCACGGCAAGACGACGACGACGGCGATGATCCATGGGGTTCTGCGCTCCGGCGGCATCGACGCCGGGCTCGTGCTCGGCGGCATCGACGGCTCGCTCGGCACGAACGCCCACGACGGCAGCTCCGCGTGGTTCGTGACGGAAGCCGACGAGTCCGACGGCTCGTTCGCGCTGCTGGATCCCACCATCGCGATCGTCACGAACATCGAGAACGACCACCTCACCAGCGACGACGAGCTTCCCGGTCTGGTGCGCGCGTTCGGCGAGTTCCTCGGCAAGCTGCCCGATGACGGTCTCGCTATCGTCGGCAGCGACAACCCGCTGGCCGGCTCGCTCACCTCGCACGATCTGCGCGCGAAGGTCGTCGCGTACGGCCTCGACTCGCAAGCCGTGCGCGCGGGCGAGGTCGCCTTCGAAAACTTCGGATCGCGTTTCGACGCGTACGCCGGCCACGAGAAGCTGGGCCGCGTCGAGCTGCGCGTGCCGGGCGCGATGAACGTCCAGAACGCCCTCGCCGCTTTGGCGGTCGGCCACGAGCTCGGCGTGCCGTTCGCGGCCATAGCGCGAGCGCTGCGGGCGTTTCGCGGGGTACGCCGCCGCTTCGACGTCCTGGCGCGCGACGAGCGGATGACGCTCGTGGATGACTACGCGCACCATCCCACGGCCGTGCGCGCGACGATCGCGGCGGCGCGGCGCTACCATCCCGGCGAGCTCGTCGTCGCCTTCCAGCCGCATCGCTACACGCGCACGGCGTTTCTCGCGAGCGAGTTCGCGGAGGCGCTCAGCGGCGCAGACAAGATCTATCTCGCGCCGGTGTACGCAGCGTCGGAACCTGCGATTCCGGGCGTGAGCGAACGGTCGATTGGAGACGCGCTCGCGAGCGTTGGCGGGCACGTGACCTACGTCGCGCGCGTCGAGGATCTCGAAGACCGAATTCTCGACGAGGCGCCGCCCGGCGCGATGGTGCTGATGCTCGGCGCAGGCGACATCACCGGCGTGGCTGCCCGTCTGGCCCAGCGCCTGCGCGCTCCGGCGGTGCGCGGCGCCGCAGCGGCCAACGCATGAGCGCCACCACCGCGCGTGCGACGGCTTCGCTCCTGCGCCCGGACGATCGCGAGGCGCTGCGCGGCATCTTCGGCGAGCGCGTGCGGTTCGACGAGCCGCTGGCTCCGTACACGTCCTGGAAGATCGGCGGCCCGGCGGACGCGTTCGTCACGGCCTGCGACGATGCCGAGCTCGCGCAGCTGCTGCGCTTTGGCTTACAGCGCCGCATGCCGTCGTGGATTCTCGGCGGCGGGAGCAACGTGCTCGTCGGCGACGGCGGCGTGCGCGGCATCGTGGTCCGCCTCGCGGGCGAGTTCGCCGCCGTGCACGTTCGCGGAGGCGAGAGCGAGATCGTTGTCGATACCGGCGGCTCGGCCGACATGGCGCTGGTGACGGCTAAGGCGGCGTCGGCGGGAGCGGCGGGAGTCGATTCGCTGGCCGGGATCCCGGGCACCGTCGGCGGATCGCTGCGGATGAACGCCGGCACCGATCGCGAGATCGGCGATTTCGTCCGGACCGTGTGGGTGCAGTCGCCGAGCCGGCCCGAGCCGCACGCGGTCGACGTGCGTTACCTCTATCGCCGCTCGACGCTCGAGCGCGACGTGATCGTGTCGCGCGTGACGCTGGCGTTCGCTCGCCGCGAGGTGCGCGGGGTGCGCGAGGACATGCAGACGCGCCTAATTCGGCGCAAGCAGACGCAGCCGGTCGCGCTGCCCAACGCGGGCTCGTGCTTCCGGAATCCGGACGGCGACAAGGCCGCCCGCCTCATCGAGTCGGTGGGCGCTAAGGGGTGGCGCGAGGGCGGCGCGGAAGTTTCTCCGCTGCACGCCAACTTCATCAACAACGTCGGAGGAGCGACGGCAAAAGACGTGGCCACGCTGCTCGCACGCGTCCGCCGCGCGGTGCGCGACCGGTGCGGGGTCGAGCTGCAGCTCGAGGTGCACCTAGTCGGGGTCTTCATTGATGCAACGTAACGTAACGGTCGCCGTCGTGATGGGCGGCAGCAGCGCCGAGCGCGAGATCTCGCTCCGTTCCGGATCGGAGGTGATGCGCGCGCTGCTTTCGCTGGGCTACAACGCTCGCTCGCTGGACTACGACGAGCAGTTCCTGGACGCGCTGCGCGAGCTCAAACCCGATGCCGTGTTCATCGCGTTGCACGGACCCGGCGGAGAGGACGGCCACGTTCAAGCGCTGCTCGAGTACCTCTCGATACCGTACACGGGCAGCGGATTGGAAGCGGCCGCGCTCTCCATGGACAAGCATCTCACGAAGAAGCTGCTGGCCGCGGAAGGCCTGCCCACGCCGGTCTGGGATCTCTTCGACCTCACCGGCGGAACGCTGCCGCTGCTCCCCGGGTCGCTCGATCTGCCGCTGGTCATCAAGCCGCGCTTCGAGGGATCCTCCGCGGGCATCGCCATCGTCCACACGCACGAGGAGTGGACCAGCGCCATGCTCGAGGCGTCGAAATCCTACTCGCAGATCCTCGCCGAAGAGTACGTGCAGGGTCGCGAGTTCACGTGCGCGGTGCTCGGCGAGGAGGCGTTGCCGATCATCGAGATCGTGGCCAACCGCGACGGCTTCTACAGCTACGACGCAAAATACGAGCCCGGCGGGAGCACGCACATCGTGCCGGCGCAAATCGACGAGGGACTCGCCGCGCGCCTTCAGATGCTCGGCCTGTCGGCGCATCGGCTGCTCGGCTTGCGCGATTATTCGCGCAGCGATTTCATCGTGACGCGCGACAACCGTCCGTATCTCTTGGAAGTGAACTCGCTGCCGGGTCTGACGCCGGTCAGCCTCGTGCCGGACGCCTGCGCCGCCGTGGGGATCGGGTTCGAAGCGCTGATCGACCGTCTCGTCGGTTACGCGCTCGCGCGCGCGGAGCTGCGCGACGCGGTGGCCTGAGTCTCGGACCCTTTACTTAAACGCTTCCCCGTCGTCAGCCGCGAGCAGATCCAGGCGCGACGCTTCCGGCGGCAACTTGGTCGCGATGGGATAGCGCCGGACGAACTCCGCATCGCCGAGGCGCTCGCCGATCGTCATGCGCTCGAACCCGTCGTTGATCTCCGGATAAACGTTCGGATCGGTATGCTCGCGGATCCACGCGGCGACGTCGGCATCCGAGCTCGCTCGCGCGATGACGTCGCGCAGGGCGGCCTCCGCGATGTTCAGCTTTAGGAGCAGCCGCGAGCTAAACCCGGTAATTTGGTAGGCGCCGATGTTGCCGCCGGGCAGAGTCGCGCGAAGCTTATCGACGGTTCGAGCCAGCATCAAAACATCGAGCCCGGACAGGGGCTCGCGCGGACTCCTCGGCGGTCGCCGGGTCAAATCAAGCGCATCCATCCTTGCATCTTTTGCCACCCAATGCGAATGCCTGCGCGCCGCTGGGGTAAAAGTCGCAGGGACGGACGAGGATGGCGCCGCCGGAAGTCGGATGCTTCGCCGCCGTCGAAAGAACCGGCCAAGTACTTTGCCAAATTGATGGAGGAACTCGTTGCCTACCGTTGTCGATCGTGGTCTCGAAGGTGTCGTCGTCGGGTCCACCCAGCTCAGTAACGTCGAAGGGACGATCGGACGCCTAACCTATCGCGGTTACGATATTGACGATCTCGCGCCGAACGCGACCTTCGAGGAGGTCGCGCACCTCTTGCTCTACGGGCATCTGCCCAATCGTCACGAGCTCGAGGCGCTGAAGCGCGAGCTCGGCGCGCGCCGCACGCTGCCGGAGCCGCTGGTCAACGCGATGCAGAGCGTGCCGAAGACCGCGTGGCCGATGGACGTGCTGCGCACGGTCGTCAGCGGCCTCGGGCTGTTCTCGCCCGTCAACGCGCACGGAGAACACCTGTCCGACGTGCACACGGCGATCGATCTCATCGCCAAGATGCCGACGATCGTCGCGGGTTGGGATCGAATTCGCCGCGACCTCGATCCGGTCGCGCCGCGCACGGATCTTTCGCAAGCCGGCAACTTCCTCTACATGCGGACCGGCAAGGTTCCGCACGCGATCGAAGAGGACGCGCTCGACACGTACCTCGTGCTCTTGGCGGACCACTCGTTCAACGCGTCCACGTTTGCGGCGCGAGTCGTCGCCTCGACGCGCGCGGACATCTACGCATCCGTGACCGCGGCGCTCGCGACGCTGCAGGGCGACCTTCACGGAGGCGCCGCGAGCGCGGCCTACCGAACCGTCACCGAGGTCAAGACGCCGGAGAACGCGGAGCGCTACGTCCGCGACATCCTCGACCGCGGACAACGCATCATGGGGATGGGGCATCGCGAATACAAGGTGCGCGATCCGCGCGCGCGGCATCTCGAGGCGATGGCGAAGGAGCTGTCCCAGCACGTCGGCGGGAGCCCGTGGTACGAGACCGCGCACGCGCTCGAGGAGGCGAGCCGCAAGGTGCTGCAGGAGCGCAAACCCGGCAACACCATCTACGCGAACGTCGACTTCTACACCGCTCCGGTGCTCGCCGATCTCGGGATTCCGGGAGACGAGTTCACCTGTCTCTTCGCGTGCGGGCGCATCGCCGGATGGACGGCGCACGTGTTGGAGCAGCTTGCCGACAATCGGTTGATCCGTCCGCAGGCGACGTACGATGGTCCGCCGGCGGGGCCGTACGTGCCGATCGACAAGCGCACGACGAACGGCGTGCGGACCTGAGGCAGCGCTAGCGACGATGCTCGTCGTGCCGGCAATCGACCTGCGGGCTGGGAAGTGCGTGCGCATGAAGCAGGGCGACCCAACGACCGAGATCGCGTACGACGACGATCCGGTCGAGATGGCAAGAGAGTTCGTGAGCGCCGGCGCGCGGCGGCTGCACGTAATCGATCTCGACGGAGCGTTTGGGTCCGGGGAAAATATGTCCGCGGTGCGGCGCATCTGCGAGGCGGTTGACGTGCCCGTGCAGACCGGCGGGGGTCTGCGCGCGGTCAAACACGCCGAAAACGCCTTCGAGGCCGGCGCCGCCGAGATCATCCTCGGGACGCTGCTCGTCGAAGACGAACGCTTGGCGCGGCACATCATCAGCCGTTTCCCCGGCAAGGTGATCGCCGGCATAGACGTGCGCGGCAGCCAGGTCGCGACGCACGGCTGGCAGGAGCACACGCCCGTCGACCGCGACGCGCTCGTCCGTCGCGTCGCGCAGTGGGGCGTGTCGCGGATCATCTTCACCGAGATTCGCCGCGACGGCATGGGCGAAGGCTACGACATAGATGCGCTCAACGCGGTCGCGAACGCCGCCGAGGTGAAGGTGACGGCGAGCGGCGGCGCCCGCAACATCGACGACCTGAAGCTGCTGAAGCAATCTGTCCCGGTCACGGTGGATTCGTGCATCGTCGGAAGCGCGCTCTACAACGGTACGATCGACCTTCGCGAAGCGATCGCCGCAGTGTCATCCTGAGCGAAGGCGCGGAGCGCCGAAGTCGAAGGACGACCTAGCTATTACGCGTATTACGTGGTACGATATATATCGTGGCACGTAGTATTGAAGTTTCGGAATCTTGCGCGTTGGTGTTGGCCTCCCTGATGGGCGGTCCCAAGCACGGTTACGCCATTATCACCGACGTTGAGTCGCTCACGGGAAAGCGGCTTGGACCGGGAACGCTCTACGGCATCATCGCCCGGTTAGAGAGCTGGAACTTCATTTGCCCGCTCGACATGGAAGACCGCGGGCGGCGTCCCTACCGCATCACGGCCGCGGGGAAGCGGGCCTTCGAGGGTCGGCTCGATCGTCTCAAGAGGCACGAGCGCGCCCTCAAGGCGTTGGCAACATCTTGAGCCCCCGCCTCGCCGCCGCGATCTGCGCGCTCTATCCGCGACGCTGGCGCGCCCGTTATGGCGAAGAATTCCTGGCGTTGCTTCGAATGCTCCCACCGTCCCCCGCAACGATCGTCGACGGCTGCATTCCCGCAGCGCGCCTGCAGGCGCCGCGAGCAATCGTCGCCGTCATAATTCTCGTGGGCGCCGCCCTTCCGTTTGCATTGGCGGTGCATCGCCCCGCCGCTCCGGCGCACAGAGCTCATGCGTTCACGGCGCTGCCTCCCGAGGCGGCGTGCCGCGCCTATTCGAGCGTAAACCGAGTCGGGTATATCGAGGAACGACGATGCTTGGATTGACACTGCTCGCCGTCATATCCGCCGACGTGCCGTTTTCGCTCCAAGATCATCGCATCATCGTTCAAGTCTTCGCCCGTCGGACGGGACCGCTTTCAATGGTCGTCGATACGGGATCGGATGGACTCCTCCTGACGCCGGAGGCCGCGCGTCGCGTCGGCGTAGCGATAAAGTGGGGCGGCAGCATCAGCGGCGCGGGTGCGGGGCGCGCCAGGTCCGGCACGACGATCGTCCCGAGTCTGCAGATCGGAAACCTTCGCTTCGGTGACGTGCCGGCGATTGTCGCGGATTTGTCGCGTATCCGGCGCGGGATCGGTTTTCGGCACCTCGATGGCATCGTCGGGTACGATCAGCTGAAGCGGTACCGAATCTTTGTCGACATGGATCGGCGGCGTCTCACTTTTTCCTCGGGCATGCTGCCGGTACCAAAAGATGCGGCCACGACGGCTTTTACTCAGGCCGATGGCTTCGTGCGCGTACCCGCGGCGGTCGACGGAGTGCACGGGACGTTCGTCGTCGACACCGGTGATCGATCCCAACTCACGCTGTTCCGAGGGTTTGCAGACGCGAACGACTTCGGGCATTTTGCGAGCGTACGGAACGCGCTCACGGGGTTCGGCGTCGGTGGACCGGTCTATTCGGATCTGATGCGGACGACGCTGCAAGCATTCGCCACAACTAATCCGGACGTGATTACGCGTCTACCGTTGGCAAAAACCGGAGCCTTCGCGGCCGACGCCGACGCCGGAAGCATCGGCAACGGCTTCTTGGAGCGTTTCAACGTCGTTTACGACTACCCCGACGGAAAGATGCTGACGTGGCCGGTGAAGACGCCCGTGGCCGATTCCTCCACCTTCCGCTTGCCGGCCGTTCCGTCGACGCCGGCACACACGTTGTCACGGCACGCGCTCTTCGGCGCGGCCGCCGGATTGAAGCCTGGCGGCGTAACGCTGACGTACGTTACGTCCAACGGGCCGGCGTACCGCGCCGGGCTGCGCGTCGGGGACGTCGTGCGTTCCATGGGAGGCCGGCCGATCGCGACGACCACCGATTTCTACGAGTCCGTTCACGACGCTACCGGCGGCGCCACGCTCGCGGTTGATTTCACGCGCGGCGGCGCTACCCGGCAGGTCGCGGTCACGTTGGGCACGGCGGCAAACGAGTCGGCACCCGGAGTGACGACGCTCTACCGCGACGTGGTAGTCGACAACTCCCTGCGCCGGACGATCCTCACGCTTCCGAGCGATGCGGCGCGGCCGCTCCCAGCCGTCCTGATCATCGGCGGAATCGGGTGCTTTTCCGTGGACGTCGCGGCAAACGCGGAGGATCCATATCTGCGGCTCGCTCACGATCTCGCCCGTGCCGGTTACGTCGTCATGCGCTTAGAGAAGAGCGGGATAGGCGACAGCCAGGGGCCGTCGTGCGCAAACGTCGATTTCGAGGCAGAAATGCGGGCCTATCGGGCGGCGCTGGCCGCTTTGCAAACGGACCCGTCGGTCGATGCGCGGCGCATTTTCCTGTTTGGACACAGCATCGGCAGCGTTATCGCCCCACGCATGGCTCGTGCCGGCGGGGTAGCGGGGCTCGTCGTGGCCGAGGCCGTCGGCCGGGATTGGCCGGAATACGAAATGCGCAATACCCGCCGAGAGCTGGAGCTCGGCGGCGATCCCGCGAGTTCCGTCGATTCGGCGCTCATCGAAAAATCGCAGTGTATGCAAAAGCTCCTGTTCGAGGACGAACCCGAAGGCGAAATCGAAGCCGCGATGCCGTCGTGTAAGGTGCACGATGGCGTCTACCCCGTCACGGCGTGGTACGTACGGCAGGTCGCGCCGTTAAACATCGTCGAGCCGTGGGCGGTTCTCGGCCTTCCCGTCCTTGCGATATATGGAACGTCGGACTTCGTCACGGAACTCCCGGATCACCGGCGCATCGTCGACACGGCGAACGCCGAGCGTCCCGGCTCCGCGACGCTCGTGACGATCGATGGAATGTCGCACCTGCTGGGTAAGGCGCCATCCGCGCTCGCCGCTTCCAACGACTTTGACAAGAGCATAATCGAACCGTACGACTCTGCGTTAAGCGACGCGGTTATAGCGTGGCTCAACGCTCACTCTTCGACGTAGGTGCGCGGTAGCTCGCTCGGAAGGCGCGTGACGATCTCGTAGTTGATCGTGTCGGCCCACGTCGCCCAATCGTCCGCGGCGACGACGGCGTCGCCGTCGCGACCGATCAGCGTGACGACCGAGCCGACGCGCGCCTTGGGCGCGCGCGTCAGATCGATCTGCGTCATGTTCATCGCGACGCGCCCGACGATCGGGCAGAGCGCGCCGTCGACGGCGAACGCGCCGCGGTTGGAGAGCGCGCGGGGCACGCCGTCGGCGTAGCCGGACGGAACGACGCCGACGCGCATGTCGTGTGGCGCGTGAAAGCTGCCGCCGTAGCCGATCGAGGCACCCGCCGGAACGGTGCGCACCACGACGACCTGCGAACGATACGACAGCGCCGGACGAAGGTCGGGCGCGTTGCCGCGCAGCGCCTCGCGCGTCTGCGGCGACGGCATGAGTCCGTACAGCGCGATGCCGAAGCGCGCCATGTCGAGCCGGGTCCGCGGCCAAAGCATCGCGGCGGCCGACGCAGCGATATGCCGCAGCGGGTTCAGCGAACGCTGCCCGAGCAGCGGCGCGACGGCGGAGAGGGCGCGCTCGAACGCGCCGAGCTGGTGCATCGTGTAGGGTGAGTCGATCTCTTCGGCGGCCGCGAGATGCGAAAAGATGCCGGTAATCTCCAGCTCCGGCATCCGAAGAAACTCCTCGACTGCGTCGACCAGCTCGTGCGGCTCGACGCCGAGACGGTTGAGATCGGTGTTGACCTTGACGTGGATGGCCGCGGAGCGTTGGCGTTTGCGCGCCGCGGAGCCGAGGAGCCGCGTAAACTCCTTGGTGCTCCAAACGGAGAGCTCGACGTTACCGACGAGCGCTTCCTCGATTGCTTCGGGTGGTACCGGACCGAGCACGAGCAACGGCCCAGCTATCCCCCCGCCGCGCAGCGCCAGCGCCTCCTCGAGGGTGTAGACGCACAGCCGCGCCGCGAAAGGTTCGACGACCTGGGCCGTCGGCAGCAGCCCGTGGCCGTAGGCGTTGCCCTTGACCACGAAGGCCGCGCGGCGCGCCCCCGCGAGGTCGCGCAGCAGCCCGGCGTTGTGGCGCAGCGCGCTCAAGGAGATCTCTAAGCCGCCGATCACGCTAGCGGACTTCTGCCGGGCGCGGGGTTGCACTCCTCCTTAGAGTTTGCTAATATGGCACGGCTAGCGCTCTCGCGCCGAGAGTGCTAAACCCCTTTCTGAATATAGAAGCCCATCAAACTGTGGAGGTCTGGAAGTGAATCTGAAGCCACTGTTCGATAACGTCGTTGTCGAGCACGTAGAGCAGGACGACAAAACGGTCGGCGGCGTCTTTTTGCCGGATACCGCTAAGGAAAAGCCCCAAGAGGGCATCATCCGCGCCGTCGGCGACGGCCGCATCACCGACAAAGGCAACAAAGTAGACATGCACGTCAAGGTCGGCGACCGCGTGCTGTATCGCAAGTACTCCGGGAGCGAAGTCAAGATCGACGGCACCGAGTACCTCATCATCCCCGAAAAAGACATTCTCGCCATCGTCACCAAAGTGCCGGCCGGCGTATAAGGAGTTCAAAAGTTTATAATGGCTGCAAAGCAACTCGTATTCGATGAAAGCGCGCGGCGCGCGCTCGAGCGCGGTGCGAACATCCTCGCCGATGCCGTGAAGGTGACGCTCGGCCCGAAGGGTCGCAACGTCGTGCTCGACAAGAAGTTCGGCTCGCCGACGATCACCAACGACGGCGTGACGATCGCCAAGGAAATCGAGCTGCCCGACGTGTTCGAGAACATGGGGGCGCAGCTCGTCAAGGAAGTCGCATCCAAGACCAACGACATCGCCGGCGACGGTACGACGACGGCGACCGTTCTCGCGCAGGCGATCATTCGCGAAGGCCTGCGCAACGTGACCGCCGGCAGCAACCCGCTGCTGATCAAGCACGGCATCGACAAGGCCGTGGAGATCACGGTCAAGGAGATGGAGTCGTTCAAGAAGGACGTCGACACCAAGGACAAGATCTCCCAGGTCGCGTCGATCTCGGCCAACGACCCGGAGATCGGCGACCTGATCGCCGAGGCGATGGAGAAGGTCGGCAAAGACGGCGTCATCACCGTCGAGGAGTCGAAAACCATCAAGACCGAGGTCGAGACCAAGGATGGCATGCAGTTCGACAAGGGCTACATCTCGCCGTACATGGTCACCGACTCGGAGCGCATGGAGGCGGTGCTCGACGATCCCTTCATCCTCGTGACCGAGCGCAAGATCTCGGCGATCGCCGACATCCTGCCGCTGCTCGAGAAGGTCGTCCAGGTTCAGAAGCCGCTGCTCATCATCGCCGAAGACGTCGAGGGTGAGGCGCTCGCGACGCTCGTCGTCAACAAGCTGCGCGGCACGTTCACGTCCGTGGCCGTCAAGGCGCCGGGCTTCGGCGACCGCCGCAAAGAGATGCTCAAGGACATCGCGACGCTCACGGGCGCCACGGTGATCTCCGAAGAGCTCGGACTGAAACTCGACAAGGTCACGCCGGATCAGCTCGGCAAGGCCAAGCGCGTCAAGGTCACCAAGGAAGAGACGACGATCGTCGACGGTGGCGGCAAGCAGGACGCGATCAAAGGCCGCATCGAGATGATCAAGAAGCAGGTCGAGGAGACCGATTCCGACTTCGATCGCGAGAAGCTGCAGGAGCGGCTCGCGAAGCTCTCGGGCGGCGTCGCTGTAATCCAAGTCGGCGCGGCCACCGAGACTGAGCTCAAAGAGAAGAAGCATCGCATCGAGGACGCGCTGTCCGCGACGCGCGCCGCCGTCCAGGAGGGCATGATCCCCGGAGGCGGAGCGTCGCTGCTGCACGCGATCAAGGCGATCGACAAGTACGAGCCTCCCAAGAGCAACGGCCACAGCGCGACCTGGGCCGACGAGAAGATCGGCATCGGCATCGTGCGCAAGGCGCTCGAGGAGCCGGCGCGGCAGATCGCCGACAACGCGGGCTTCGAGGGCTCCGTGCAAGTCAACGCGGTGAAGTTGAAGAACACGCCGTTCGGCTTCGACGCCATGAGCGGCGAGGTCGTCGACATGTTCAAGGCGGGCATCGTGGAGCCGCTCAAAGTGACGCGCGCCGCGCTGCAAAACGCCGCGTCGATCGGCTCGATGATCCTCACCACCGAAACGCTAGTTGCCGACAAGCCCGAGCCCAAGAAGGATTCGGGGGGCATGCCCGGCGGCGGCGGCATGGGCGGCTACGACATGATGTAGACTCCCAGTGTCATGGTGAGCCTGTCGAACCATGACCCGAGGAAAGCGAAGGGCGCGTCGCAAGACGCGCCCTTTTTCTTGTCGGGCGCGTCTCTCCGAAATGATCGACCGTGTGGAGGCCGGCGAGACCATCGTCATTGCTCGCAACGCGGAGCCGGTTGCCGAGTTGAAGCCGCTACGACGGTTGAGCGCGGAGGAAGCGGTTGCAAAGATCCGCGCAATTGGCAAGCGCGTCGCAAGGCGGAATGCCTCGAAAGCCGCCTGGCCCCCAAGGGAGTGCGGCTTCGGGACGTGGCGCACCAAGGTCACCGGCGCTAGGCCGCGATGGCAATCGTCGTTGACGTTTCTGTCGCGGCGAAGTGGTTTCTCCGGGATGAGAGGAGCCGGTTTGCCGATTCGATCCTAGATCGCGTCGCGCGGGAAACCGCTTATGTGCCGGCACTCTTCCGATGGGAGATGCAGAGCGTACTTCTCGCGGCCGAGAAAGCGAATCGCATCACGTCGACGGATGTCGATGACGCGTTCGACGCGCTGAGGGATCTTCCAATTTTCGTCGATCCACCAGGGGAGCGGCTGTTTTCGGGGAGCGGGGTACAGCTTGCGCGACACTACGGCCTGACGCAGTACGACGCAGCGTACATTGCGCTCGCGTCCAATCGGCGGCTTTCGCTCACGACCAGCGATGCCGAACTCTCGTACGCGGCCCACGATCTGGGTATCGCGGTTTTGTCTGACTAGCTCTACCTTTGCGGTTCCGTGAGAGTCGTGGCCGTATCCGTCGCCGTTGGCTCGGCGGCGGGCTGTCCGAGTTGCTCTCGTAACGGCCGAGCGGACGTGCAACCAGATCGCATCCGCGTCCATGCTAGCCCGCCGAGGTTCTCCAGAGCTTCGGGCAGAGGAGCGTGTTCGTCGGGTCGCTGGCGAGCGAGTCCACCATGTCTTGCGTTACGTCGAACCGGATGCTGCTCGGCCATCCGCCCCACGGGACCGGAAACGGTATGTTGATGCGGACGTAGTGGTACTGATGCGTCGGCGTGCGCAGGCGCAGCGCCAGCTGCTGAGAGCCGGGTGCGGCCGACGCGTCGGAATACAGCCAGGTGTAGTATCCGTCCTGATCGTTCTCGACGACGATCTGCGCCGGCAGCGCCGGCGGAACGGGTTTGTTGCACGCCGTTTGGCTCTTGTCGAACAGCACGAAGGTCGGCTGCACGTAGAGAAACGACTGCGGCGCCTCACCCGAGAGCAGCACCGGCTTGCCTGGTGGCGGCGCGGGGGCGTCGCTGAGCTTTTCCGCGATGCTGCGATCGACGCCCGCGATGAAAAACAGATAGTCCGTAGCGGAGCAGCGGTACTTGGGGGCGTCGAGTTCGATCCGATAGACGCCGAAGGAGCTGTCGAATTCGACGATCGCTTTGTCGTCGTCGCCGCGCTCGAAGCGGTAGACCCGGTCGACCTCGGCCCGCCCGATGCGATCCGTCACCCGCACCCGCAGCGCCACGGTCGCGTTGGGAGACGCTCGAGCGATCGCGCCGCAGAAGCCGACCTGAAGGGCGACGTGAGCGAGAGCCAGCATCGCGGCGTCGTTCTTGCGGCGTCCTTCGCAGGCCTCCGGCCCGGAACGAATAATCTAGTCCCATAGTATGCCCGCGCGCAACGTCAACGACTTCACCATACGCGTGGCAACGGTCAACGGCTCGGGAAGCCAGTCCTCGAACCTCGTCCTGACCAACGCCATCGCACGGCTCGGTATTCCCGTAGCTCCCAAGAACGTCTTCCCGTCGAACATCGAGGGCCTGCCCACTTGGTTCGACGTTCGGGTCTCGGCGCTCGGCTATCAGTGCCGGGCGCGCGACTTCGACGTGCTCGTCGCGGTCAACGCGGCCACCTGGCAGCAGGACGTCGCCGGCGTCAAGTCGGGCGGCGCGGTGATTCACGAGGAGAGCTTTCCGTGCAAGGGCGACACGCTGCGCGAGGACCTCAGCTACTACGCCGTGCCGTTCAACGCGCTGGCCAAAGAGCACTTCGCGGATAAGGGCAACCTGCGCAAGTACCTGATGAACATGATCTACGTCGGCGTGGTCGCGCAGCTGCTCGAGATTCCGGCGTCCTCGGTCGAGGAGAGCCTGCGCCTGCAGTTCCGCAGCAAGGCGTCGGCCGTGGAGCTCAACATGTCGGCCGTGAACCTCGGCTTCGGATACGCGAAGGAGCACTTCGAGAAGCACGATCCGTGGCGCTTGGTGCCGATGGACGGAAAGACCACGGGCCTGTTGTTCATGGAGGGCAATCGCGCCGCCGCGCTCGGATGCGTCATGGGCGGCTGCACGGTCGCCGCCTGGTATCCGATCACGCCCTCGTCGTCGCTCTGCGAGTACTTCATTCAGTACTGCGATCGCTATCGCGTGGACTCAGGATCCGGCGAGCACAACTTCGCGATCGTGCAGGCCGAAGACGAGCTGGCCGCCGCGGGGATCGTTTTCGGCGCCGGCTGGGCCGGCGCGCGCGCGATGACCTCGACCTCCGGGCCGGGCATCTCGCTGATGGCGGAATATGCGGGCTTCGGATACTTCGCGGAGGTGCCGGGCGTCATCTTCGACGTGCAGCGCGCCGGGCCGTCGACCGGCCTCCCGACTCGCACGATGCAGGGCGACGTGTCGTTTGCATACACGCTCTCGCACGGCGATACCAAGCACATCGTGCTGCTGCCGGCCACGGTCGCCGAGGCCTACGAGTTTTCTATGGAGGCGTTCGACCTGGCGGAACGCTTTCAGACGCCGGTCTTCGTACTGAGCGATCTGGATCTCGGAATGAACTCATGGCTGACGCCGCCGCTGCGCTATCCGGAGAAGCCGTTCGACCGCGGCAAGGTGCTGGATGCCGACGACCTCGCCTCGATGAAGTCGTGGGGCCGCTACCGCGACGTCGACAAGGACGGGATCGCGTACCGCACGCTGCCGGGGACGAAGCATCCCGGCGCGGGCTTCTTCACCCGCGGCACGGGCCACGACGAGGAGGCGCGTTACTCCGAGATGCCCGAGGTCTGGCAGCGCAACCTCGATCGCCTCAGCCGCAAGCACGACACCGCGCGTCGGGCCGTGCCGGCGCCGGTCGTCGAGGAGAAAAAGGGTCGCAAGGTCGCGGTCCTGGCCTACGGCACGACACACCACGCGGTGGTCGAGGCGCGCGACTTCCTGCTCGACGCCGGCGTCGAGCTCAACTACATGCGCGTGCGCGCGCTGCCGCTCTCGCCCGAGGTGGCGACGTTCGTGCAGCGTCACGATCGCGTCTACGTCGTCGAGCAGAACCGCGACGGACAGCTGTACGGCATCCTGCGCACGGAACTTCCCACCCACTTGATCGGCCGCCTGGAATCGATTCGCCACTACAACGGCGTCCCGATCGACGCGCACGCCATCATCGATCCGCTGCTGGCGGAGCAACGCGCGCCGGCGGTGGTAGCAGAATAGCCCTTCGACAATCCTTCGACAGGCTCAGGATGACAAAGCTAAGGAAATGACAGCAAATCTAAATATCGTTGGTCTTACGCGCGAGGTATACAAGGGGCTTCCGACCACGCTGTGCGCGGGTTGCGGACACAACTCGATCACGAACCATCTGATCAAGGCGCTCTTCGAGTATGGGATCGAGCCGCACAAGCTCGCGAAGATGAGCGGCATCGGCTGCTCGTCCAAGACCCCGGCCTATTTCGTCGAGCAGGCCCACGGGTTCAACGGCTTGCACGGACGCATGCCGTCGGCCGCGACCGGAGCCAAGCTCGCCAACCGGGAGCTGCTCGTGCTCGGCATCAGCGGCGACGGCGACACCGCCAGCATCGGACTCGGCCAATACTGCCACATGATCCGCCGGAATCTCGACTGCACGTATATCGTTGAAAACAACGGCTGCTACGGCTTGACGAAAGGCCAGTTTTCGGCGACGGCGGACGTGGGATCGACGCT
>DATDGN010000219.1:0-6991 GCA_036522095.1 Candidatus Cybelea sp.
GTCGAAAATCAGCAGCGCGCCGTTTTGGCTGCACAGCTCCCGCAGCCGCTGGAGGTAACCCGGCCGAGGCAGCACCAGCCCCATGTTCGCGGGGTATGGCTCGACGATCACGGCCGCGATCTCGCCGGAATTGGTTTGGAATGCGCGCTCGATCGCCGCTGCGTCGTTGAACGGCAGCACGATCGTATCGCGCGCCGTCGCCGGCGTGACGCCGGGAGAGTCGGGTGTGCCGTGCGTCAGCGCTCCGGAGCCGGCCGCTATCAGAAACGCGTCGGCGTGCCCGTGATAGCAGCCGGCGAACTTCACGATCTTCGAGCGTCCCGTGAATCCGCGCGCCAGGCGCGCGGCGCTCATCGTCGCCTCGGTGCCGCTCGATACGAAGCGCAGTCGCTCGATGGACGGCAGCATCGACGCGATGAGCTCCGCGAGCTCGCTCTCGAGTTCGGTCGGCGTTCCGAAGGACGTTCCGCGCATGACCGCATTGACGATCGCGCGCGTCACGGCGGGGTGTGCGTGGCCGAGCAGCAGCGCGCCCCACGACATCACATAGTCGAGATATTCGTGACCGTCGAGGTCGTACAGCAGCGCGCCCGAGCCGCTCTTCATGAAGACCGGCGAGAGCCCGACGGCGCCGAGCGCGCGCACGGGCGAGTTCACGCCGCCCGCGATGACCTTGCGCGCGCGCGCGAATGCCGCGATCGATCGCTCCAGCTTCACTTGCCGGCCGCCGCGCCCGCGAGGTCGCCCGGGCGATTCACGTTGTAGAAATACTCCGACTCGATCGGGACGAAACGCGCCGCGACGGCGCCGACGAGGTCGTGCATCGCGGCCCTGCCGCCCCTACGCAGTCCGGGATCTTCCCGCACGACCGCCGCGCGATCGTACAGCGCGGCGAGCGGCTCGATCCGTCCGTCGTGAATCGGCACGACGGCTTCGTCGCCGCGCCGCCACGCCGCCAGCAGCCGCCGCAGTACGGACGCGTCGAGCCGCGGCTGGTCCGCCGCGACCGCGAAGCAGCGCTCCGCATCGATCGCGCCGCACGCCGAGGCGAAGGCGCGCAACGGGCCGCCGCGGGGATCCCGATCGATCAGGCGCGGGGCGTCGAGCTGCGCGTCGACGTCGCGCGAGAACTCGCCCTTGCACGCGACGTAGATCGGCAACGCGGTCGCGCGCAGGTTGCGGTAGCAGCGCAGGATCATCGGCTCGCCGTCGATCGGCCGCTCGAGCTTTCCCGGAAAGCGGCGGGCCTCGCCGCCGGCGAGCAGAACGATGGCCGTGGAGCGGTCATGCATGGCGTTGCGCGTACTCCTTGGCGTGGTACGTGATCACGACGTCGGCACCGGCGCGAACGAACGAAGTAAGGACCTCATCGATCGCGCGCTCGCCGTCGAGCCAGCCGTTCGCGATCGCGGCGTGGAGCATCGCGTATTCGCCGCTGACGTTGTAGGCCGCGATCGGCACGTCGAAGCGATCGCGCGCCGCGCGCACCACGTCGAGATACGGCAGACCCGGCTTGATCATCACGATGTCGGCGCCCTCGTCGACGTCGAGCGCGATCTCGCGCAGCGCCTCGCGCGCGTTGGGCGGATCCATCTGGTAGCCGCGCCGATCGCCGAAGCGCGGTGCCGAGCCGGCAGCCTCGCGAAACGGGCCGTAGAACGCCGACGCGTACTTCGCGCTGTATGCCATGATCGCGACGGCGCGCCCGCCCCGCGCGTCGAGCGCCTGGCGGATCGCCCCCACGCGGCCGTCCATCATGTCCGACGGGGCGACGACGTCGGCGCCGGCTTGCGCGTACGTCACGGCGACGCGCGCGAGCAGCTCGACGGTCGCGTCGTTGTCCACCTCGCCGCCGGCCTCGAGGATTCCGCAGTGTCCGTGGTCGGTGTATTCGCACGCGCAGAGGTCCGCGATCACCAGCATGTCGGGCAGGCTCGCCTTGATCTCGCGGATCGCGTGTTGCACGATGCCGTCGGCGTCGTAGCTGCTCGACGCGGTCGCGTCCTTGTGCGCGGGAACGCCGAAGAGCAACACGCTCTGGATGCCGAGCGCGAAGAGCTCGCGAGCCTCGGCGACGGCATCGCCGAGGCGCAGCCGCGCGATGCCGGGCATCGCCTCGATCGGGCCGGCGTCGCCGGCGCGCTCGACGATGAAGAGCGGCTGGACGAGCTGCTCGACGTGCACGCGGTTTTCGCGCACGAGCGAGCGCACGACCTCGCCGCGGCGCAAACGGCGCGGGCGCAGGGCGATCAAGGTTGGGCTCCTAGGACCGAAGTCGGCTCGGACGGTTTCAAGTGGGCGCAGAGTTCGATGCCGAGCGCTCGCGCCTCTTCCGGCGTGGCGACGCGGCGCTCGAGCCTCTTGCGGCGGCTCGTTCCACTCGCGGGCGCGTAGGCGCCCTCGACTATCATGGTCGACTCCGCGAAATAGGCGTGGATGCCGAGAGGCGCGCTGCAGCCGGCCCGCAGCTCGCGCAACGCGGCGCGCTCGCACTCGATGCAGAGCTCGCTCAATGGATCGTTCACGGCGGAGCGCAGCGTTTCGGCGAGACGATCGTCCTCGGCGCGCGTTTCGACGGCCAGCGCGCCCTGTCCCACGGCCGGCACGAGCCGTTCGACCGGAAACGGCACGACGTGCGCGGCGCGCCGGCCGAGGCGGTTCAGCCCCGCCATCGCCACCACGATCGCGTCGTACTCGCCGCCGGCGAGTTTGCGCAGACGCGTGTCGACGTTGCCGCGCAGGTTCTCGTAGCGCAGATCGGGCCGCAGCGCGGCGAGCAGCGCGCGCCGGCGCGGGCTCGACGTACCGACGACCGCGCCGGGCGGGAGCGATTCGAAGCCCGCGTAGCGCTCGCTGCAGAAGGCGTCGCGCGGGTCGTCGCGCCGGGTGATCGCGGCGATGCGCATGTCCGGCTGGAGCACGCCGGCTAGATCCTTGCACGAGTGCACGGCGTAGTCCGCGCGCCGCGCGCGCAGCGCCTCTTCCAGTTCCTTCACGAAGACGTTCACCCCGCCGAGCTCGTCGATCGGGCGCTCGCGGTCGCGGTCCCCGTGCGTCGTGACGCCGAGGATGCTCGTCGCAATGCCGCGTTCGGCGAGGCGCGCGGCGACGGAACGGCTCTGAATCATGGCCAACTCGCTGCGCCGCGACGCGCAGATGAGCGCCGTCACCTGCATCGACGCGAGGTCGTCGACCGAATGCTCTGCCAGCGCGCGCAAGATCGGTGCGCGTTCGGCTGCGGGAAACGTCTCCTTGACATATTCGCGCATGCGCGCGAGCGTTCGAACCGCGTCGCCGTAGCGCGGACCGAGCAGCGCGGCCAGCTCGCGAACAACGCGCGCCGAGAAGGCCGGCGCGTTGCCGCCGGAGTCGACACTGATCGTGAGGTCGCCGACGCGCGTCGTCGCCGCCATCGTGAAGTCGCCCGCATCGGAACTCGTCGCGTCGCAGGCGAGTACGCGCGACGCGCGCGCGTCGGCGAGGATGCGCGAGTTGAGCTCTGCATCGTCCGTCGCCGCGATCGCGAGCGCCGCCCCGACGAGGTCACGGCTGGAATAGCCGCGCTGCGCGAACTCGCCGCCGGTTTGGGCGAGCACGCTAAGGAGACGGCCATCGATGTGCGGCGCGACGACGAAGATCGGAAACCCCGCGGCGACAAGCGATTCGGCCTTACGCGCGGCTACGGCGCCTCCGCCGACGATGACCGCGCGACGACCGTTCGGCCGCAGAGAGATGGGCAGCATACGAACGCAAAAAGAGTTCCGCGCCCGGCGGTCAAAAACCGCCTTTCGTGCTGCCCCCGAAAGCTTTGCAAGGCCCCACCCGCGCCGCGATCGTCGGCGCGGTCGTGGCGGCCCTTGCGACTTTTCCGGGGTTGGGCGTCGGCACGCTGTGGGACAACAGCGAGACGGCGTACGGCGAAGTCGCTCGCGAGATCCTGCTGACGCACAACTGGATCGTCATGCATCTCAACGCGGTGCCGTACTTCGTGCAGCCGCCGCTGTACTTCTGGGCCGGTGCGGCGTTCTCGCTGCTCTTCGGGCATCCGACCGCGTTCGCGCTGCGACTTCCGTCGGCGCTCGCGACGATCGCGCTCTCGGCGCTGACCGGCTATGCCGTCGCGCGGCAGGCGGGAACCCGCGTCGGCGCGTTCGCCGCCGTGATCCTGTCGACGTGTCTGATGCAGACCGTCATCGGCCGGCTCGCGATCATGGACGCGCTGCTCGACCTCGCGGTCGCCATGACGATCTTCTGGTGGTTTCGCGGCCTAGAAACGGGCCGCGACCGCTACCACGTGTACGGCTGGATCGCAGCCGGTGGGGGCTTTCTCGCCAAGGGTCTCGTCGCGCCGGCCGTCGCGCTGCTCGTGATCGTCCCGTACTACTTCTGGAACCGCCGCTCGGATCCGACACACGCGCCCTCGCCGCGAGCGTGGATCGTGGGACTGCTCGCGTTCGTGTTGATCGCCGCGCCGTGGCCGCTCGCGCTGATCGTGCACTACCGGCTGTTTCCGATCGAGAAGCTCATCGGTGAATACACGATCGGTCGCTACACCGCCGTCGTCGAGAATCAGTCCGGACCCTTCTGGTATTACCTGCCCGTCATCATCCTCGGCTTCTTCCCGTGGATAGCGTTTTTGCCGATGGCCGTCGTGAACGCCGTCGCGCAGCTGCGCGCCGGCATCGCGCAAGATCGGCAGACCGCGCGGCTCGTGCGCCTCTCCCTCGCCTGGATCGTCATGCCCCTGCTGTTCTTCAGCTTCGCGCGAACGAAGCTGCCGAACTACGTCGCGCTCGAGTTGCCCGCTCTGGCCGTGATTACCGCGCTGTATTTCGAGGCTGTCGTACGCAGGGCGCGGACGCGCTCCGCGGTGATCTCCGCGGTCACCGTTCCCGTGACGATCGGCGCGCTGGCGTTTGCCATCTGGCTCTTCACCCGCAACAACCGGCTGGCCGGCGAGGTCGCGCTCGCGGTGCCGCCGCTGCTCGGAATGGCGGCCGCGATCTTCGCCGGTTCGCTGCTGACGGCGCTGCTCGTCGCACGACCGAGGAGCGCGCGCGCTGCGCCCTACGCGCTGGCGTTCGCCGCGACGATCGGGGCCGACGTGCTCGCCGTTACGGTGCTGCCGCACGCCGAGGCGTTCAAGCCCGTGCCGCGGCTGGCCGCCGTGATCGAGCGCGAGCGGGGGGCGGGAGACGTCGTCGCGATCTCCGGCGTCTCGGGCGGCAACGCGCTGCTCTTTTACACGCAGCCCGTCGTGCGCGTGCTGGCGCCGCCCGGCGGAAACGATCCGCAGAACGACGGCATGGATCCGCGCGCGGTCATCTGCGGCGCGCCGCGCGCGTGGGTGGTCGTGCCGGCGGCTCGCGCCGCGCAAGATCCGACCTACGGCCGCGACCGGCACGTCGTCGCCGTCGATCGCAAGGCCGCGCTGTTACTCTACGACGGCCCGCGCTGTCAGTAGTCGGTCGCTAGGGTTTGTAGCCCGCGACCTGCGCTTCCGTCACCGCGGAGGCGTGGTTGTTGCCCAGCGATCCGCGGATGAAGGTGATGACGTCGGCGGCGTCTTTGTTCGAGAGCGTTCCCTTCCACGCCGGCATCTGCCCGTTGTACGTCGCGCCGTTGACGGAGATCGATCCGTGCAGGCCGCCGAGGACGATGCCGATCACCTTGTTGGCGGCGCCGGTCACGACCGGGTTGTTCGCGAGCGGCGGAAACGTGCCGGGGAGTCCCTGGCCCTGCGCGCCGTGGCAGCTCGCGCAGTTTGACGCGAAGACCTTCGCTCCGTTGCCGTTCGTCGCCGAGCTCGTCCTGGAACTTGCGGCGGGCGCACCGGGCTCTTCGCCCGGCGGCAGCGTCGCCGCGGAGGCGCTGAGAACCACCGATTCCGGCGGCGACGCCGGCGCGGCGGCCTGTTTGATCATCGTCGTGACCTGGCCGTAGATGCTCAGCACGATGATGCCCCCGACGACGATGGTCGTCGCCAACAGCAGCCGCGCGCGCCCGGCGAAGCTGCGGGTGCGGCTGCGATCGAGCCACGGAAGGAACAGGACGACCAGCAGGAAGAGCGTCGGGACGATGATCGTCGCGATCAGCTCCAGGCTGATCGTGAGCGGGCCGAGGTGGATCTCGGGCGGCACGATCGCGAGCAGGCCGAACAGCGACAAGAAATACCACGCCGGATACGGCACAAAGAATTTCGTCGGATCGGCCTTCTCGTCGAGATATGGCGGGAACGCAAACGAGAGGAAGCAGATGATGACGAAGACGATGAGCGAGAACGCCCCGTCCATGAAGAACTGATCCGGCCAGAAGCGGCCAGCCTTCAGCGTGCGGCGGTCCTCGACCACCGGTCCGGCGGCGCCGTTATGGCGGAAGATCGCCAGATGCGCGCCGACGAGCAGCACCAACACCGCCGGCATCAGCCAGACGTGCAGCCCGAAGAAGCGATTGATCGTCGCGGTTCCCATCGATCCGCCGCCCTGCGCGACGTGCTGCAGCAGCGGACCGAGTACCGGCGCCAACCCGGTGATGTTCAGGGAGACCTGCGACGCAAAATACGCGTCCATGTCCCACGGCAGCAAATAGCCCGTCAGGCCGAGCACGAGCGTCACGAGCAGGAGCAGCACGCCGACGACCCATTGGAGCTCGCGCGGCGACTTGTAGGCGCCGAAGATCAGCACTTGCAGCAGGTGCAGGAACACGAGCGCGATCATCGCGGACGCGCCCCAGTAATGGACGGCGAGCAGGAAGTGCGTGTACGGGTTGAGGTAGATCGCGCGCGTCGATTCCCACGCGGTCGCCGCGGACGGCGCGTAGAAGAACGTCAGGAAAATTCCCGTTACGATCTGCACGATCATCGCGAAGAGCGTCGCGCTGCCGAAGACGTACCAATAGCTCGCTCCGCCCGGTACGTCTTCCGTGAGGAAGTCCTTGGCCATCGAGACGAAGCCGGTGCGTTTTTCGATCCAATTCAACATGTTTGCAACCC
>DATDGN010000220.1:0-17412 GCA_036522095.1 Candidatus Cybelea sp.
GAGATCATCCCGGCGGACGGAGACGTGATCGAGGGCGCGGCGACCGTCGACGAGTCGGCGATCACCGGCGAGTCGGCGCCCGTCATTCGCGAGTCTGGCGGCGACCGCAGCGCCGTGACCGGCGGCACCCGCGTGCTCTCGGACCGCATCACCGTTCGCGTGACCGCGAATCCGGGCGAGAGCTTCCTCGATCGAATGATTCGGTTGGTCGAAGGCGCGCAGCGACAGAAGACGCCCAACGAGATCGCACTGTCGATCCTGCTTGCGGGGCTCACGATCATCTTCCTGATCGCGGTCGCCACGCTGGCGCCGTATTCGCTCTACGCCGGCACGCATCAAAGCGTGACGATTCTGATCGCCCTTCTCGTGTGCTTGATCCCGACCACGATTGGCGGGCTGCTCTCCGCGATCGGCATCGCCGGCATGGATCGCGTGATGCAGCGCAACGTTTTGGCGATGAGCGGCCGCGCCGTCGAGGCCGCGGGCGACGTGGACACGCTGCTGCTCGACAAGACCGGGACGATCACGCTCGGCAACCGCCAAGCGGTTGAGATCATTACTTCGGACGGCATCGATGCTAAGGACGCCGCCCGGATCGCGTATCTCTCGTCGCTGGCCGACGAGACGCCCGAAGGCCGCTCGATCGTGACCCTCGCGCAGCAGGTCGGGGCGCGTAACGGCGAGGCTCCCCCGGGCTCGGTCTTCGTGCCGTTCAGCGCGTACACGCGCATGAGCGGGCTCGATCTCGCCGACGGCACGAAGATTCGCAAAGGCGCGCCGGACTCGATTCTCACGTGGGTGCGCGACGCCGGCGGGAATCCGTCGACGGAGCTCGCGCCGGTTATCGAGCGCATCGCGCGCAGCGGCGGCACGCCGTTGCTGCTCGCTCGCAACACCCTCGTGATCGGCGTGATCTACCTGAAAGACATCCTCAAGCCGAACATGACGGAGCGCTTCGATCGCCTGCGCGCGATGGGGATTCGGACCGTGATGATCACGGGCGACAACCCGCTTACCGCCGCGACGATCGCGAAGGAGGCCGGCGTCGACGACTTCCTCGCCGAGGCCACGCCCGAGGCGAAGATGGACCTGATCAAGCGCGAGCAGAGCTCGGGCAGGCTCGTGGCCATGACGGGGGACGGCACGAACGATGCGCCCGCGCTGGCCCAGTCCGACGTCGGCGTCGCGATGAACTCCGGCACGCAAGCCGCCAAGGAGGCCGCCAATATGGTCGACCTCGACTCGGACCCGACGAAGCTCATCGAGATCGTCGAGATCGGCAAGCAGCTGCTCATGACGCGCGGCTCGCTCACGACCTTCTCGATCGCTAACGACGTCGCGAAATACTTCGCAATCCTGCCCGCGATGTTCGCGACCGCGTACCCCGCCATGGCGGCCCTGAACATCATGCGCCTGACGACGTCTCAGAGCGCGATACTGTCGGCGGTCATCTTCAACGCGCTCATCATCGTCGCGCTGATTCCGCTCGCCTTACGCGGCGTCCGCTACGAGCCGAAGGGCGCGAATCGCGTTCTGTTCGAAAACGTCATGCTCTACGGCGTCGGCGGCATCATCGTCCCATTCATCGGCATCAAGCTGATCGACATAATCCTCGCGGCGCTCCACCTCACATAGGAATGAATGGTCATGATTAGGCATCTCGGCACTGCGCTTCGCGTCACGATCTTCTCGATCGTGTTGCTGGGATTGATCTACCCGCTGGTCATGACGGGCCTCGCGCAGGCGCTCTTCCCGCGGCAGGCCAACGGCTCGCTGATCACGGTGAACGGAAAGGTCGTCGGTTCCGCGATCATCGGCCAGCTCTGGACGAAGCCGCAGTACTTTCAGGGGCGGCCTTCGGCCGCCGGTAAGGGCTACGACCCGACCGCAACCGGCGGCACGAACTACGGACCGACGTCGAAGAAGCTCAAGGACTCGACGCGCAAGACCATCGCCGGTCTCGAGACAGAGAACCCTGACGCCGTCGGGCCGCCGCCGATGGACCTCGTCACGTCGAGCGGCAGCGGCATCGATCCCGACATCAGCCCGCAATCGGCCTACTGGGAATCGCCGCGCGTAGCCAAGGCGCGCCACATGAGCGTCTCCGCGGTCGACGCGCTCATCGCGAAACACGTGCAGGGACGGACCTTTGGCTTTTTGGGCGAGCCGCGCGTCAATGTGCTCGAGCTCAACCTCGCGCTCGACGGCCTCAAGCCGCAGTAATAACCTACTCCTCGGGGAGCTCGGCGGCAACCGGCTTGGCCGGCGGCAGCAGTATCAGCAGCTCGCGCGCGCCGGCGTCGAGCAGCCGCCGCGGGAACGAGGGGCGCTCCAGCCAGCGTGGGGCACGCTGCGCTCCGGCCAAGGCGATCGTCGTCTCGGGCCGGACGCGCGCGATCTCGATCAGGCGGCGCGGCACGTCGTCCGCGACCTCCTCGATCCATTCGATGTTCGTCTTGCGTGCCTCGGCACGCAGCGCGCCGACTACCGCGGGGTCGACGTGCGCTCGCCGGTCGACGACGTGCGCGATCGCGAAGTCGATCGCGAGCCGCGCCGCGATGCGTCCGGCACGCCGAATCATGGGAAGGTCGATGTCGCGCGATCCGATCGCGAGCAAGAGGCGCTCGAACGGCGACGCGATACGTTCGCGATGGCGCGCGCGCAGCGCCTCGCGCAACGCGAGCTCGCGCAGCGCGTGAAGATTTTCGATGCGAAAGAAGTTCGCCAGCGCCGTTTCCGTGCGGTCGGGCGGGTAGATCTTACCCTCGCGCAGCCGTTGCCGCAGGGTTTCCGGCGTGACGTCGATGAGCACGACGTCGTCGGCCAGCGCGAGGATGCCGTCCGGCAGCGTCTCGCGCACGATCGTTCCGGTGAGTCGCAGGATCGTGTCGCCCAAGCCCTCTAGGTGCTGGACGTTCAGCGTCGTGAGGACGTCGATTCCGGCCCGAAGCACGGCGAGCACGTCGTGGAAGCGCTTCGGGGCGATCGACCCCGGCGCGTTAGTGTGCGCGAGCTCGTCGATCAGCGCCACTCGAGGCTTGCGCGCGATCAGCGCGTCGCGATCGAACTCCTTACACGTGATCCCATTGAGCGTGACGATCTTGGGCGGAATGATCTCGAGCCCGTCGAGCAGCGCGGCCGTCTCTTTTCGCCCATGCGTCTCGACGAAGCCGACCACGACGTCCACCCCCTCGGCCATGAGCTGGTGGGCGCGGTCCAGCATCGCGTAGGTCTTCCCGGCGCCCGCCGCCGCGCCGATGTAGACGGTGAGCTTGCCGTAACCCACGCGCATCCGATCGCCGGCGGTATGCGAATAGGGTGAGCGGGCCGGATTTTCGCCGAGATACGTCTGACCCTCGCCGACGATGAAGAAGTCGTACGGAAGCGGCGCGTTGGCCAGCTTCGCGGCGATCTTCCCGTGCGGCAGCGCGACGAGCGATGCGCGCAGCGTGTCGTCAGGGACGCGCGACGCGTCGATCGTGTCGTGCAGCATCTCGCCACCCAGGTCGCGTGCGATCCGTTCGACTGCGCCACGATCCACGCCGGGAGTCGGCACGACCTCTAGGCCCAAATCGAGACCACTCGCCACCGCCGCCGTGCGTCTGAGATACGGCGCGGGGTCGACGTTCGGATACACGAAGGCCGCCGCCATCGACGTGCGTCCCGCCCTGACCACGGGCAGGGTGAGGCTGTCGACGGTGCGCAGGAGCAGCTCGCGGAGCATGTAGAGCGTCTGCTCCTTGAACGCTCCGTTGAGCGCGCGATCGATGTCTTGCTCGTTGACGATCTTGCCCGCGCGAACGCGGCTCTGCAGCAGCCGCGGCGAAACGTCGAGCGCTACCACCTCATCCGCCGCCTGCAGAAACGAGAGCGGTACGATCTCGCGCACGGGATAGCCGAGGAGCGCCTCCGCCGTCGGCGCGACCGTTTCGACATGCTGGATGTTCATGGCGCCGATCACTCCGATGCCCTGCTGCTTGAGCGCGAGGGCGTCTTGCCAGCGTTTGGCGTGCGGCGCGTCGCCGAGGTTGTCGTGCGCGAACTCGTCGAGTATCAGGACGTCGGGCCGTTCGCGGAGCGCCGCCTCGTAGTCGAAGTCTTCGAAGACGCGGTCGCCGATCGTAACGCGCCGCGGGGGCAGGCGCGGTAAGCCCGCCGCGGCCAGCTCGAGGTCCGGACGTCCCTTCGTCTCGATCCATCCGATCACGACGCGCTTGCCGTCGGCCCGCAGGCGGCGCGCGTCCTCCAGAATCCGCCGCGTCTTGCCCGCACCCGGGGCACCGGCGACGTACACGACGAGTCGCGCGCGTCGCCCGAGCTCTCGTAGCAGCTCCTCCGCTTTCGCCGCGCGATCCATCGCCGCTGCCTTCTCCGCTTCAGGCAAGGCGCCCCCGCCGCGCGGCCCGAAACGCGCTGCCGTGGCCCTGCTCTGCTACGGATTGCTGATCGTCGCGTGGATCGTCGACTTGCTGACCCCGCAGCTGTTCATTGCGGCGATTCTGTTCAACGGTCCGATCGCACTCAGCAGCCTCGCACTGCAAAGGCGGTTGACGACGAATCTGGTCGTCGCCGCAGAGACCGCGAACGCGATCGCGGGTTACGTGAACGGAGTTCAGGCGGGAAACCACTGGGACACGATCGCCATCGGCGATCGCTTCCTGCTGGCGGCGTCGTTCATTCTGGTCGGTTATCTGAGCATCCGAACGCAGGAGTACGCGCGCGAGGCCGGCTCCTCGGCGGGGAGAAAGCGGCAGATCGAGATCGAGCAGGCCCTGCGCGGCGCCTCCGGGAGAGTGCGCGAGACGCTCAACGTCGAGCTCGTGCAGCGCGCGATCCTCCGCGAATCGGTCGAGCTGCTCGGAGCCTCGAACGCGACGCTGATCGCGCGCGAATCGGCGTTCGGTCCGCGGCTGGTTCTCTCGTACGCCGCCGGCGACGCCGATATCACGATCGAACGCCGGTCCCTCTCCACCGAGATCGCCTCGCTGGTCGCGCGGGCGGGCGAGACGCGCGAGGTTTTTAAGGTCAGCGGCAGCGACGTGCTCGGACGCCTTACTTTGGAAGCGCTGCGTGCGAGCGAGGCTCTCGTGACGTCGATCGCGACGAGCGGCGCGGTCGACTACGTCCTCATCACCGCCGTCGGCGCCGGAAAGGCGTTCGTTTCCGACGCGCGCGCAACGCTCACCAGTTTCGCAGAGCAGGCCGCGATAGCGCTCGAGCAGGCCCGCCTGTTCACGCAGCTCGGCGAGCGAAACGACGAGATCGCCCGTCAGAAGGATGAGCTGGCCGATCGCAGCGACGTTATCCGCGATATCGTCTACGCCCTGGCGCACGACCTGCGGACGCCGCTCGCTGCCGCGCACGTAACGATGAACCAGGCTCTGTCGGGTGCATACGGCGAGCTTCCCGAGCGCTATCGCAACATTCTGGGTACGGCGCTGGCCGCGAACGACGACGAACGCCGCATCGTCGAGACGCTGTTGCTGGTAGCGCGCTACGAGGCCGGAGAGTCCTCGACGGTTCGCGAGGCGGTACCGTGCGTGGATCTGGTCACAGGAGTCGTCGAAGAGTTCCAACCGGTGAGCGAGATCAAGGGTGTTGAGCTTCGCGCCGAAGTCCGTCCGCATTCGCTGGTGACGCTGGGCGATCCGCACGAGATCCGGCGCGCGATCATCAACCTCGTCGCAAACGCGCTGGACGCGACCCCGCGGGGCGGTCACGTCCTAGCGCGCTGCTCCGCCGACCGAGGGGGCTTGACGATCGCCGTGGAGGACGACGGCTACGGCGTCGCGCCGGAACGCCGAGCGAGCCTCTTCGAGCGCTTCGGCGGCGGGCATTTCCGCGGCGGAACCGGCCTCGGGCTGTACATTGTCCGGCGGATTATCGAAAAACACGGTGGAAGCGTCGCATATGCGCCGCGGGAGCCTCAGGGAAGCATATTCACGATGACGCTGCCCATAGCGGCTGGGGGCTAACGTGCAGCAAACTTCCCGCATCCGCGTCGTCATCGTGGAGGACCACGCGTTGACGCGCGCAGGCCTGCGAACGGCCCTCCAGGCGGCGTTCGACGTCGTAGGCGAAGCGGCGGACGGGCACGCCGGCTGGGAAACTATCGCGCGCGAGCGGCCGGACGTGGCCGTCATCGACATCGGCCTTCCCGCGATCGACGGCGTGACGCTCACGAAAAAGGTTCGCGCCGAGCTGCCGTCGACGCACGTCGTCATCGTGACGATGATCGATCTCGAGGACGAGGTGCTGGCCGCGCTCGCGGCCGGCGCCGACGCCTACTGCCTGAAGAGCTCCGATCCCGAGAGAATCGTCGACGCCGTCCGCATCGCGAGCGAGGGCGGGGCATATTTCGACCCCACGATCGCGCACGTCGTGCTCGGGCGCTTCTCGGCGACGAGGTCGAACGACGCGCGCCTCTCGCCGCTGACGCAGCGCGAGACGGAGATACTTCGCCTCATCTCGGACGGACGCGCCAATGCGGAGATCGCGGAGGTGCTGCACATCGGGCTGGGGACCGTGAAGGGGCACATCCGCGACATCCTCGAGAAGCTCTCGGCGTCGGATCGAACTCAGGCCGCAGTCGTGGCGCTGAAGAAAGGGTTTATCTAGGGGAAGCTAGGCGCCGAGGATCGTCCGGATCCGTTCCGCCGCGCCGTTCTTGACGATCACGATCATCGCATCGCCGGCGCGCAGCGTCGTATCTCCCGTCGGAATCTCGAGATCGCTGTTTGGCCTGTCGACCGCGACGACGACGGAGTTGTGCGGGAAATCGATCTCCGCGAGGCGCTTACCGTCGACCGGAGAGCGCTCCGGAATCGCGACCTTGACCAGCTGCATGTCGCCCTTGCCGAACAGGTGCATCGTTTCGAGCATCGAGCGATACTTCGACGCATTGACGTGCTCGTTCAGCACGTCCAGGATCAGCTCGGTGGAGGAGATGACGATGACCGGATCTTCGACGTCCAGCGAGTTGAAGATCAGCTTGTTGGCCGGGTTGTTGACGCGGGCGATGCAGCGGGCCTTCGACTTTCTCTTGGAAAGCAGGACCACGACGAGGTTGTCCTCGTCGTCGCCCGTGTCCGCGACGACCACGTCGGCGCGTGCGACGCCTGCAGCGTCCAGGACGAGCGGATCGCAGCCGTCGCCCACGACGGTAACGTGCCGATCGATCAGACGTTCTAGCATCTTCGCCTTGCGCTCGTCCTTCTCGATGACGACGACCTCATGACCTTGATTGAGAAGCGCGCGGCTCAGATACGAGCCGACCTTGCCGCCGCCGACGATCAGAATGAACACGCGCTACGCCGAGACCTTGGACCGCTCCGCCGTTGCGCGGAATCGCTCGGCGACTCGGGAGATGGCCTCCGGCGCGACAACAGCGCTGAGTTCGTCGCCTTCCGCGAGCACGAGATCCTCCGTCGCGACCATCACGTCGCGATCGCCGCGTCGAACCGCGGCGATCCTGATTTTCCCGGCTTCCTCGATCTCGCCGACGCGCTTACCGGCGTCCGCCGCCGTGACGACGACCGACATCGACGAAAGCTTACCGAGATCGAAGGTCTGCATGTCCCACGGCGCCTCGATCAGGACGTCGCGGATCAGTTTTGCGCCGACGGTCGTGGGACAGACGGTCTCCACGCCGAGCTCGCGATACATTTGGCCGCGCGGCGGGTCGTAGATGCGCGCCACGATGCGTTTGATTTTGAACATCCGCTTCGCGATCAACGCGGCCATGATGTTCCGATTATCGCCGTTGGTAACGGCGATGAACCCGTCGGCGGTCGCGGCGCCGGCCCGCTTGAGAACGTCGTAGTCGATGCCCGTGCCTACGACCTCGTGTCCCTTGAACTTGGGTCCCAGGCGCTTGAATGCGGCCGGATTTTCGTCTACGACGATGACTTCGTGTCCGTCGGCGTCCAGCAGTTTCGCGAGTGCAGAGCCGACGCGTCCGCACCCGACGATTAGGTGTCTCATGAGTTTCGCTGGGAGCTTCAGAGTCTTCTCAGGTTTACCCTGGTTTCGGTGCCCCCTTGCCGAGGGGGGCAAAGGAAGGCGGCGCGGCTCTGCGAAACTTCGGGAGTTCCTCGGGGCGTGGCTCAGCTTGGTAGAGCGCTTCGTTCGGGACGAAGAGGTCGCACGTTCAAATCGTGTCGCCCCGAAATTCTCTCCTCCCTCCGGGGCCCGGGAGACCGATTGTTCTCGAAATTCAACCCGGCGGCACGGCGCGTGCTTCGTCTAGCCGAGCAAGAATGCCGCAACCACAGCCATTATTACGTCGGTGCAGAACACTTGCTTGTCGCCTTACTCGAAGAGCGCGACGCGGCGACGCTGCGCGCCCTGGATGAGGCCGGGATCGACGTCCCCGAGGTGCACGCCGAAGTACGCCGAGCGCTCGGTACGGGCGACGAGCGGCTTTGGGAAGGCATCTTGATCACGCCGCGGGTTCGGAGAATCATCGCGCTCGCGGAGGAACGCGCCGTGGACCGCGAGGTTGGCCCGATCGATCTGTTCGAGGCCCTGCGGTCGGAGGGCGGGAGCTCCGCCGCGGAGATCCTGCGGCGAGCGGCGTCGCGAAACACAGCCTCGACAGTGGAGTAACGACGTTGGTGGAGCATCTGCAGCAAGCGGTCGTGGCGCTCGTCGACCACTACGGGTATTTCGGTTTGTTCGTGGGCCTCGCGCTCGGTAATCTCGGCGCGCCGGTTGGGACCGAACTGCTTCTGCCCGCGGCGGGAGCTCTGGTGGCGACCGGCCACTTGAGCAGCCTGTGGCTGACGATCCTCGTGGCGCTCGTCGGCGAGTTGACGGGCGGCTCGATCGGCTATGCCGTGGGGCGCTACGGCGGCGTGCCGCTCATCGAGCGCTACGGACGTTACGTCCATATCACGCACGAGCGGCTGCAAGTTGTCCATCGCTTTTTCGAGCGGTGGGGAACCTTCGCGATCTTCGTCTGCCGGTTTTTGCCCGTCTTGCGCGGCATCGCCGCGATTCCGGCGGGCATCGCCGAGATGAACGTCGGGCTGTTCTATCTGTGGACGTTCCTGGGTTCCCTCATTTTCTGCACCGTCCTGATCCTGCTCGGGAACGCGCTCGGCTCGCATCTCGACGACGTGCTGCCGCTGCTGCATCGCGGCGCGTACGTCGTGCTGGGCGTCGCCGTCCTCGCGATCGTAGTCGTCATCGCGGTGGTGCGCGCGCGGCGCCCCGTCGGCGCGGGGTGACGGTACTAGAGACCCTCGCGCAGATCCCGGATGCACCGGGCGTGTATCTGATGGTCGGACGCGACGCCGAGATCCTCTACATCGGGAAGGCGATTTCGCTGCGCAATCGCGTGCGCTCGTATTTTCAAGAGGGCGCCGTGCACCACCCGCGTACGACGGCCATGGTGGAGAAGGTCGCGGACGTTCGAACGATCGTCGTGACCAACGAGGTCGAGGCGCTCATACTCGAGGCGAACCTCATCAAGCGGCACCAGCCCGCGTTCAACGTCCGGCTGCGCGACGACAAGCGCTATCCCTACCTCAAGGTGACCAACGAGCCGTTTCCGCGGGTCGTATTTACGCGCATGGTCCGCAACGACGGGGCGCGCTACTTCGGGCCGTACACGAACGCGCACGGGCTGCGCGAGCTGATCGACTTGGTGCGCCTGGTCTTTCCGCTGCGTACGTGCCGCGAACCGATCGACGGCCGGCGCAAGCGTCCGTGCCTACAGTATCACATCAAGCGCTGCCTGGCGCCGTGCGTCGGGTATCAAACCGAGGAGGATTACGATCGGACGATCGACGAGGTCGTGCTCTTCCTCGAAGGCAAGCAAGAATCGCTGTTGGCGCGGCTGCAGCGCGAAATGGCGGAATCCGCCGGGCACCTAAATTTCGAGGCGGCCGCCCGCATTCGCGATCGCATCGTTCAAGTGCGCCGCGTCACCGAAGAGCAGAAGGTCGTCTGGAAGTCGCGACTCGACATGGATCTCATCGCGATCGCGCGCGCGCAGGGACAGGCCTGCATGCAAGTCTTCCTCGTCCGCGGCGGCAAGCTCATCGGTCAGGAGTACTTCATTCTGGAAGGCGTCTACGAACAATCGGACGAGGTGCTGACGAGCGAGTTTCTCAAGCAGTTCTACACGGCGCGCACGGCGGGTGCGCCGGAAGACAAGACCGTTTCGCTCGCGCGCGTCGCTCGCGACAACCAGGCGCCGGTGCCCGAGAAACGCCGGGCAAGGGCGCAGGCCGCCGCCGTACCGAAGGAGCTGCTCGTCTCGGCGCTTCCGGAGGAGCGCGCGACGATCGAGGCATGGCTCTCGGAAGTCAAGGGCCAGCGCGTTCGCATTCTGCAGCCGAAGCGCGGCGCCCGTGCCGAGTATCTGCGGCTCGTGCATAAAAATGCGGAGCAAAACCTGAAGGCGTTCTTAGCGCATCAGGAAGTCCAGGAGACGGCTCAAGCGCGCGCGCTCACCGATCTCGCCGACGCGCTCGAGCTTCCCGAGCCGCCGCATCGCATCGAATGCTACGACGTCTCTAACATTCAGGGAAGCAATCCGACGGCGTCAATGGTCGTATTCGTCGAGGGCCGCGCCCGCAAGAGCGAGTACCGAAAGTTCAAGATCCAATACGATCGTGGGCCCAACGACTTTGCGATGATGCAGGAGACGCTGCGGCGCCGGCTGCGCTACCTGCGGCGCGAGACGGATCGCACGGAGACGCCGCTCGAGCGGGAGCTGGCGAAGAAGGAGAAGTTCAACAAGAAGCCCGACCTGCTATTGATCGACGGCGGAAAGGGGCAGCTCAGCGCCGTGGTCGAGGTGCTCGAGGAGCTCGACATGACGGGCCTCGCCGTGGCCGGCCTCGCCAAGGAGCACGAGTGGCTGTATCTGCCGAATCAGCCGGACCCGATCGTCTTGCCTGCCAACTCTCCGGCCCTGCACCTGGTCGCGCGAATACGCGACGAGGCTCACCGTTTCGCCGTGACGTACCATCGCCAGCGGCGGGCCAAGTCGATGACGCGTTCGGCGCTCGACGCGCTCGCCGGCGTGGGGCCCGTTCGCCGCAAGCGCCTCCTCTCGGCGTTCGGCTCTCCGGCGGGCATTCGCCGCGCCGGGCTCGACGAAATTGCGGCCGTCAAAGGGATGACGCCCGCATTGGCCGCAAAGGTCAAGCAAGAGCTGGAAGGAGGCTACAGATAAGTGAACTGGTTGCTACGGTTTCTCATCAATGCCCTCGTCTTCTACTGCATCGGGAAATTCGTCCCCGGCTTCTACCACAACGTCAACGTCTGGAATGCCGTAATCGCGGCGATTGTTTTCGGCTTGGTCAACATGCTCATCGGGCCGATTCTGCGGTTGATCTCACTTCCTCTCACGTGGATCACGCATGGGCTATTCGCCTTCGTCGTCAACTACTTGCTGTTCGTCATCACCGTACGGTTCATCCACTTCTACGATCCATCGAGCGGCGTCAATCCCTGGCTCGCCGACTTGTACGGCGCGATCATCATGACGATCGTTTCGGTGCTCGTCGCGATGGGTGCTAGCAAAGAGGCGTCGCGCGCGTAGACATCTCGAAACGCAAGGCGCCGGACGCCTGCAGTCCGGCGCCGCATCTCTCGCTTGCTCCGGGGTGTTATAATGTTTGTCCGACTCGCGGGGCTGAAATAGGTTCGACAAGACAGTCCGTGGTCGGCGTCAGCAGGCGGAGCTGCGAGCACTCCTAAAACGATCGCAAACGGCAATATCTGCCAATCACGAATACGCACTGGCTGCCTAATTTAGGCTAGTCACCGGATGCGGAGAGTCGGCCCGAACCGCTCCGCCCTCCGGTCACCAACTCGGGCTGGCACGAGCGTGTGATCCGGCGCACGTGCGAGAACAAGGATCTGCAGCGAACGGTAAGCCGCGCCTCGGGGCGTCCGTTCGATCAAGAAAAATTCGAGGCTGAGCCTGGAGAACGCGCCGGTCAGGTTGCTTGGACTCGGGGGGCAGCACCCCGACAGCTCCACCAACTTTCTTCGTCCCGCAATTTACTTACGGCCGTTGACGGCCGCCGATACTTTGCTGTATGGTTATATAACCTTATGGTGAACTATCGCCGGCTCGACGCCGTGTTCGCTGCCTTGGCCGACCCAACGCGCCGGCGAATGATCGAGCGCCTCGCGCGCCGCTCGATGAGCGTCGGCGAGATGTCCGAGGGCTTGGCGATGTCGCAGCCGGGCGTCTCGAAGCACGTGAAAGTACTCGAGCGCGCCGGCTTGCTCAAACGCGAGATCGTGGGCCGCGTGCACCGCTGCAAGCTCGAACCCAAGGTGATGGAAGCGGCTTCGACGTGGCTCGACGACCAGCGGCGCTTCTGGAGCGGCGCCCTCGAGCGGCTCGACGTCTACCTCGCGCGAACGCCGAAATCGAAAGCTAAGAAAGGACGATGAACGAGATGCCCGCCGACACAGCAACCGGACTCGTATTGCGACGGACCTACGACGCACCGCGCGAGCGGCTCTACGAGGCCTGGACGACGCCCCAGATCCTCAAGGAATTCTTTGCGCCCGGCGACGTGAAGGTCGAAGACGTCCAGATCGATCTCCGCGTCGGCGGGGGCTATCGCATGGCGTTTAAAATGCCCGACGGCGAAGTGTGGTGCGTTCGTGGCACCTACCGCGAGTTACGCGCACCGGAGCGGATCGTCTGCACGTGGTCGTGGGAGGAGGACGACCCCGCGCTCGAGAGGGAGACGCTGCTGACGCTCGAGTTCCTCGAACGCGACTCGCAAACGGAGCTGGTCCTGAAGCACGAGCTCTTCCGGGACTCGGAGCAGCGCGACAGTCACGAGCACGGCTGGACGGAGATTCTCGAGGCGCTCCCTCGAGTCGTTAGTCCGATGCGCATCACGGGCATCGACCTGAGCGGATACATGGTGAAGGATGCGCCGCGCGCGATCGCTTTTTATCGCGAGGTTCTCGGGCTGGAGCCGGCTCGAGTCTATCCCGAGGATCGCGGCGCCGAGTACGATCTCCCCGACGGGACGACGTTCGGTCTGTGGGGCGGCGGCGGGAAAGTGATGCCCTTTCAGCCCAGCAACGGCATCCTTTTTGCGGTCGAAGCTCTCGACGGCGCGATCGCGGCGCTAAAGTCGCACGGGATCTCCGTCGCGATGCAGCTCGAGACCCCAAACTGCCGCATGGCGGCGATCAATGACACGGAGGGCAACCTCGTCTTCCTTCACAAACGAAAGGCGCCCTAAAAGATTTCCTTGACGTCGCGGATCACAAAGGTGCCGCCCATGCTCTCGGTCGTCCACGTGGCGGGGATGCGCCGGCCGGACGCATCGGCGGCATAGTCGGCGAGATAAATGAGGTCGCCCTGCAGCCACAGCGCGGAGGGCAGCCCGCTGTCGGGGTCGAGCAGCACGTCGTACCACAGAGCGGGGTCGCGCAGCGACGTGACGCCGAGCGCGTACCACCAGCGCCCGTCGAGGCCGACGTTGGCGAGGCGCGTTACCCGAACGCCGCACTCGGTAGCGTGGATCTCACAGTGGTTGAACGCCATTCCAAAGATTGGCGTGAGATAGGACGGCGATAGCGATTTCCCTAACCGCATCGCGGTGGCAGTCTTTCCGTCGAATGCGAGCCGCCAGTATTCGCGTCCCCCGTACGTCTGGGATATTGCGAACGCTTGCGGCCGCGTGGTCTGGAGCTGCCACTGCGTGGAAAAGGCCGTCGGCATAGCCCCCACGACTTGGTGCATGTCGCCGCGCAGGATCTGCGTGGCGGGCTCGTGCGACCCGAGCGCGGCCGCGTAACGCTGCAGCAGCCAGCTCGTCGTCCAGTCGTCGAGCATTTGCGGCATCTCGAACTGCACGTCGTCGGGCTTCGTCGGCACGGGAGCGACGTCTACTGAGCCCACGACTCTCCCATCGGAGATGACCTCCGTGTGCGTGCAGATGGATTTGTTGCTGGACCTTTGCATGCACATGAGATAACGGCCCGGCCGGCTGCTCTCGCCGGCGGACTTGAAGGTACCCTGGGCGACGAGCAGCGTGCTGGGATTACCGCCTCGCGGCGTCTCTTCGATCGCGAAGTACGAACGGCCGTCGATGACGCGATCGGGAAGACGCGCGAGCTTCACCGGCCAGCGCCCCGGAATCGTGTCGGCGGAAGTGTACCAGGCCAGCGTGGAGATGATATAGCGCTCCACGGACGGCTCCACCATGCCGCCGCCCCCGAAACTGGAGCTCGTCCATGCGCGCTTGCCGTCGAATCCGAGATATCGGACGAAATGCATCCACGGATAGACGCTGCGAATGAGCAGTTTGTCCGGCGCCTTTACCACGATCAATTCCGTCCACGTGTGGCCGTTCTCCGTGATCGTTGCGATCCGCGAACGGTTGGCCCCGGTGATCCCTTCCACTTTCGCCACTCGATGGAGAATCGCGGCCGCCGTTAACCGCGCGTTCGAGTCACGGGCCGCGCCGGGAGGAGCACAACAGAAGAAGAGACTCGCGACAATGATGCCGAGATGCAGCACGAGTAACCGCTACCAGGTGCTTGCCGGTCTATCCTGCGCTTAGCCGTTAGGGGCTACGGCGCGAAAGGCAACCTCTTCGTCGGCGGCGCCAACGGCAGCGTCGCTGGATCCGTTTTATTCGTAATCGGGGGCGAAATAGTCGCTCGCGAAGCGATGGTGGAGGAAGAACTTCGCCGGATACGGCGCCTTGATGAAGACGAAGGGGCGCGGCGGCTGCGAGAAATCGAAGCAGTCGCCGGCGGGCGATGCGGCGCGCTTGTCCGCAGCGGCGAGATTCGGCAGGCCGTAGAGGTCCTCGGCGAAACGCAAGACGCTCGCCGTCTCGTAGTGAACGTGCGACACGTGGTCCTTCTTCGCGTACGGCGAAATCACTAAGAGCGGAACGCGGAATCCCACGCCGTCGTAGTCCTTGAAAGCGGGAGCGACGTGGTCGTAGAAGCCGCCCCAATCGTCCCACTGGACGAAGATCGCGGTCGAGTTCCAGAACTTGCTTCTGCCCACCGTGTCGACGATCGCGGCCACCCAGGACGGCCCATAGCCGCCGCCGCACTCGAGGTGATCGGACTCCGCGCACAACGGTGTGATCCACGTGAAGTTGGCCAGTTTGCCGGCGCGCACGTCCCTGATGAAGCGCCAGTTCGGCGAGACGACGTCGTTCTTCCAGTCGCTATGCCTGAAAATGTGCCGAATCGCCTGATAGGCCGACCACGTGCCGCTGTTGCCTCCGGCGTCGTTCCCGTAGCGCGCGGCGTAGAAGCGCCACGACAGATGCGCGGCGTCGAGCTCGTCGCCCAGCGTCGTGTAATCGAAACACGCCTGCTGCTGCGGTCCGTAGGCGTTGCGATTCTGCGTAATCGTCGCGACGGTATCGTACTTGCCGCCCGCGCATCCCCAGATGAGCGTTGCCGGCAGGTCGACGCTCGAGGCCGCCTGCGCCGCGATCACGTACTGGTGCGCGACGAAGCTCTCGTCGAGCTGCGACTGAAACATGCGATCCCCCACGACCCACTCGTGCGCCATGTCGAAGTACGGCTTCGATTCGTTGTGCGGCACGTACACGTATTGCGGATTCGCGGGGCCGCCGTACGTGGCCTCATTGTTGAAGCCGTTCATCCGGCATTTGGTTCCCGGAAGCGTGCCCGTGCCGTTGCAGGCGGCGAACATTGCGTACGCCGAGTGATCGATGACGTAGACGTCCTTGAGCGACGAGGGCTGCAGCGTGATCGCCTGCCCGGACGAGTTCAGGCCCTTAGAGACCGTATCTGCTCCCGGATAGCCTTGGAAGAGATTGTCGAAGCTGCGGTTTTCCTGCACGACGAAGATCACGTGCGTAATCTTGCCGGCGCCGCTGCCCGCGAGGGCGCGCACGGCGTTGCCGCTTTGCATATACGGCAGCGACGGTTGGGAAGCCGGCGCGCAGCTTGCGGAGGCCAGGAGAACGAGCGAGGCGATATAACGCAGCCGCATGGGCAAAAGTTCCTCGGCCCAAGAGGCTCGGCCTGCGGGATAATGTCGTTCAGAACCGAGCTCAAAGTGCCGGCCGATACCGCGTTCGGCGCGCTCGTGCAAAGCTTCGCGGCCGACGCAGCGGAGCGCGCCGAGCTTTCCGGCGCACGGGCGCAAGCCGTCGCCGCCGCCGCGCGGGAAGGATTCGCGGCGATCGTCGCCGAGGCGCTGGCCGAAGCCCGCGAGCCGATCCGGATCGTCGCGGCGTGCACTCCGGCGCAACTCGAACTGGCGCTGTTCGAGCGCGGGCTGCCGATGGACGACGCGCTGGCACGGCGCGATCCACGCTGGAACGCACTTTGCTCCGTCGTCGACGCCGCGCACTGGCGTTGTCACGGCGCGGCCGGCAGCGAGCTGCGGCTGATCGTGAATCGCGCCCATCCGGTCGAGGACATCGCAAACGCAGCCCATCCGGCAGAACAAGACGTGCCGCTTGCGCCCGAGCAGGAGTATACGATCCGGCGCTTCGTTCCCGGCGACGCGATCGGCGTCGCTCGCGCGTTTTACCTCACGTACGGTTACGCGTACGATCTCGCGGCCGTCTACGTTCCGCAGCGGCTCGTCGAGCTCAACGAGAGCGGCAGCTACGTCTCGATCGTCGCGCTGGCCGGTGACGGCGGTGTGGTCGGTCACTGCGCGCTCGCCCGCGACGGCGACGCACCCATTGCCGACGTCGCAGGCGCAATCGTGCTGCCGGCGCACCGCGGCCGTAATCTGTTGAATCGCATGCTCGAGCGAGCCGAGATCGAAGCGGCCGCGCTCGGACTCGCCGCCTATTACTCCGAGCCCGTCACCGATCACCCGCGCACGCAGCTATCGAGCGAGAGCTTCGGCGAAAAGGCGTGCGGCATCACGCTCGGTGAAGCGCCGCGCAGCTTCGTCGCACGGCACATGGAGCTGTCGACGACGACACAGCGCCAAAGCTGCATGCTCTACCTCAAGCCCCTTCGGCCGCGCGAGCCGCGAGCGATCTACGCTCCGCCGCGGCACCGTTCGATCGTCGCGAGCATCTACGAGCAGCTCGGTCTGCCGGTGTCGTTCGCCGAAGGCGCTCCGGCGAACGGGCGCGGGCTCTTTCACGCCGGCATCACGCGCCGCGACGGCATTGCCACGGTCGACGTCGAGGCGGTCGGCGCCGAAACTGCCGAGCTCGTGCATCAGGCGGTGGAAGACTTGCGCGCCACGCAACGGCTCGGCGCGGTCTACGCGTCGCTGCCGCTCGAGGATCCCGGCACACCGGCTCTCTGCGAGACGCTGGAATCGCGCGGCTTCTTTTTCTCGGGCGTCGGCCCCTGGATGCTCGGCGGAAAGGACGCGCTGCGCCTGCAGATGCCGCTGACGCCCATCGATTTGTCGACGATCGTGGTCATCGGCGCATTCGGGAAGAC
>DATDGN010000221.1:0-2205 GCA_036522095.1 Candidatus Cybelea sp.
GGGACGCCGGGCGCCGATGACCCGTTTCAGCTCTATGTCCCGTACCGTCTTCTGGACTCGCGTATCCTCGGTTTCGATCATTACGCCGACTTCCGTTATCATCACGCGGATTATGTCCAGAAGGAGCTGCCGAACGGCGAGCGCGTGCCCGTGATCAAGACCGACGCGGACGGAAAGCGGTGCTGGCGAAACCTCGAAGAGTTGCGGGAGAAAATAGCGCCTTTCACAAGGCGCGTCTTACGCCGCGACTTACGAAAGGGAACCAGCCAGGAAAAAATCTACGGCGTCGAGCGATTTGATCTCGCGCCCGAGCAGCGCCGGGTGTACGACGAGCTCCGGAAGAAGTACGCCGTGACGCTGGGCGACGGTCGTGACGTGTCGGTCGAGTACGCGCTGACCCTGATCTTGCGCCTGCAGCAGGTCGCGTCGAACTTCTGGCCGGCGGATGTCGACGCACGGCTTTGTCATCACTGCGACGGCGGCGGCTGCGTCGAATGCGGCGAGACCGGGACGCTGTTTGAGACCGAAACCGCAAGCAGCATCGTCAATCCGAACCCGCGGCTTGAGGCCTTCACGCGGTTGGCGCTACGGGCGACCGAACCGATGATCGTCTGGGCGCGGTTCACACACGACGTTCAGCAGGCCGGAAACGCGCTTGAATTAATCGGCCGTCGCGTCGGGTATTACACGGGCGCGCAGTCGATCGAGAAGAAGCGCGACGTCCGCGCCGCGTTCGCGGCCGGACGTCTCGACGCCTTAGTCGGCAACCAACGCGCCGGGGGCCGCGGCATCGACCTGTCGCGCGCTGGGCTCGTGGTCTATTATTCCAACTCGTTCTCGGGCGTCGATCGGACGCAGAGCGAGGATCGGGCGGTGCATCTCGACAAGGACTCCCCGACCTGGTACGTCGATCTGATCGCGCGCGGGACGGTCGATGAGACGAAGATCCTCCCCGCACTCCGCGAGAAGCGCGACGTCGGCGCGCGCCTGCGCGGCGACCCGCCGACGGAGTGGCTGTGATGGCTGACTTACCCGATGCGCTTATCATTTTGCGTCTCGCAGCTGTCGCGGGATGGCTTGCTGTCCTAGTTATCGCTATCGCGAAGGCGATCTATGGAAGGCGCAAGCTTCTAGCATTTGTGGTCGTCGGGGTGTTTGGCGCTATTCAACCGAGCTTCGGCGACGGTCGCGCGAGAATTAGCGCCGTTGCGCCGACGAGCCAGCATGTTTCCCAGAAGTCTTTTGAGAAGATGACGAGTATGACGATTTCGACCGCCAACCCCAATGCCACGGTTAGCGCGGATTGGTCGAACCACGCGTCGTTTACGGCCAGTGACCACCTTAACTCGGCTTCGTTTCTACTATTGGGGTTCCGATCCCGAGCGATAAGGCGGCGTCAAAGAGGCGCCGGATTAATCGCGCTCACCGCGAGCCTCGCAATCCTTTTGGCCCTGGCCTTCAAATGAAAACTCCAACTGCCTCGGCCGGCGTGCGGTTCTTACCTGGGTTCAAAGGATAAGGAGACGAGCGATGGCTGACCTACCCGACAAGATCGAAGTTCACGCGCGCGTGCACATCAACACGGCGCCGCCGGAACTGCAGTTCAAGCCCGAAGTCGTGAAGGTGACGTTCATCGCGACATACGAAGTACGCAACCCCGAGGCGTACGCGGAGCTGAAGTCGCGCTGGGATCAGGTGCTGGAGCTGCTGGCGCCGGGCGTGAAAGGGTCCGTCGGCACCGTGTATGAGAACGTCGGATAACGCTGGACGTCATGACCCGCACCCCGTAGACCGGAGAACCCGATGACGCCGCGCCCTGCCTTCACTCCCAATCGAACGTCGATCGTTTACATCGTCAACGCGCCGTCGCGCGCCGGCTCGGACGGCCGCGTGTCGATCGACTTGCGTCCAGCTGAGCGGTTCGGCCGCCTCCGGTACTTGACTGAGCCCGGCGACGACCACCCGCGCGGCGACGAGGTCCAGGACTTGATCGACGAGCTCGAGCGCGGTCTCGCCGGGTTCACGCAGGACGATTTCCTCGTCCCGGTCGGGCATCCGGCGATCATCGGCGTAGCCTGCACTATCGCCGCGGCAGCCAGTGGTGGTCGCGTCACGATGCTGCGCTGGAACCGCACCCTGCGGCGGTATGAGCCGTTGCTCGTGGACCTTGCCCGCTTCATCCGCCCGTCTTAACCCACCAGAGCC
>DATDGN010000222.1:0-25918 GCA_036522095.1 Candidatus Cybelea sp.
CGGGGTGCAGATCGTTAGCTTTGGCGACGGCGCTGGCGACGGCACCCTTCAAGATGGACTCGACGATCTGCATCTTGAACTCGCGACTGAAGCGACGGTAGGATCTGGGCATGACTTCCCTCCAAGTAGGATGGGCAAGCCATTCTTTCTGTGTCAGGGATGGGGAGCACTACATTTCAGGATTGGCGCGCTGGCAAGAGGTCGACGTTCCCAGAGCAACCCAGTTGCCAACACCAAACGCCGTGATTTAGGTGGGCAATCGGTAGCGCCGACGCGGCTGATTAAGGCTAGCAAGCTTCATGCGACCGACACGTTGCCGGATTGTTATCGCTTCGCGATTGAACTCGCCTGAGCGCGGCGGAAATTACCCAAATCATGAGTTCGGAATAACCTTACGGCGCGATTTGCAAAGCTAGAAGCTTTAACTCGCTTGCGATAGATACTAGAAACAAGGCGTTCGCTCCAGCATCCTGCGATCTAAGAAGTTTTCCGGGACGCGACCGCGGAAAGCGCCGCCCGACGAGATTCATCGACGCGGAGTCAAATTTCTGACGTGCATCTTCTGCGTCGTGCGCGATACGACGTCTGATCCAAGCAAACCATTCCAAACGAGCCGCGCTCGACGCTGAAACGAGTTCCCGAGGCGATCCCACCAAAAAGCCTCTGCATCGGTTCTGCACCGTAGTGGGATCGTACCACAGTAAGAAGTTGCGCCTCAAACGTAAGCGAGCCTGCCCATTGATTGTCGTGCTTCTTCATCGCTCTTCCAAACCTAGATGTCGTTACTATATAAACACCTACATCGATACGGTCGAGGCTCCCGCGTCCCACTTATGTCCGGGCTCTTGGCGCCACTGCTTAGCCCGACGTCGCTGGACGACTATGCCACGTTTTCATTCGCTTCCATGTGGCCCCTCGGGGCCATCCGTCACTTTTGTGTGTCATAGGATGCTTGTCGCCGCGGCAATCCCGAGAGCGCCCCGCAGCGTCATGCTTAATGACTACAGCGTGCTAGGGTTAGTCGGTGCCGTTTCCCTGGTCAAGTCACTTTGGGGGTCGCAAAAGATTCTCGTCAGGTCGCAGGCGCGAGGGACGCTCTCAGAAATCGGATGATCGCAGGCCACGCCGCTTCGGTGGCGCGACCGTCGGCTTCCGCCGTCCCGCCGTCAACTTCCGTAAATCGGCCGACGCTAAACTCGCGGTAGCCGTATGTCGGCAAATAAAATGTTAGGACGCCGTGTCCCGCATCGGCGAAAAGAAGGCTGCGGTCAGGAAACGGGTGATTGTGCGCACGCAAGTATGCAAGGGCCATCTGACAGTACTGCGCCGAGTTCCAGACGTGGTCGTCTCCCGCTCCCACGCAGAAGACCGGACCATTGATTCGCTCCAATGGAAAGGTAGCGCGCTTGACTGCTGCGGCATTGTTTGTGACGGATGCATCCGCTTCGAGTCCGAACGATACTTCGCCTCCGGCGGCAATTTCTGAGTGGACTCGCGCCGCTGCAGCGGCATCGGCGGGCACAAACGGCACCTCCGCCCCTCCGATCGACCACGACCCCTTAGCGTTTGGGCTAACGCTACCGACGTCGATGCCGTACATCGCGAAAGGTGCACCAACGACGGAAACGACGGCGCGAACCTGTGGGTAGGTCGACGCTGCTAGGAAGGCGACCTCGCCGCCTTTCGAGTTGCCGAGGACTCCAATGCGTGAGGCGTCGACCTCGGGCTGCCGCGCGAACCACGCGAGTGCTGTCCCGATCGTTTCGAGCGGAACGTCGACGAGATGCCTCGGTGTTCCCACGACGCCGAAATACGCTACGGAGAGCACGGCAAAACCGTGCGCAGCGAGCAGCGGCGCAATGCCGGCGAGCGAGTCGCCACCCTCAGATCCGCCCAACAGTATCACGCCTGGGTGCCTTCCCGCGGATCGCGGTAACGCAAATGTCCCCGTAAATGGCCGGTGAATCTTTCTCACGGTGACCGCTGTGGTCGATCGCGAGCGTTCCGCCGACGCGGTTGCTACAACCTTTCCTCGCACAACGAGATCGACGACGTATCGGATAGGTACGCCGTGCGGTGGCGGATCATACGGCCCAGCATGTCGCGAAGATGGAATCATCGACCAAAGCAGCCCACCCTGATCGACGCCGGTGTAAGTCCCGCTGCTCGAGTTGCAGGTAGCCGTGTCGATTTCACCCGCGGAATTGGCGCGGCAGGACGCGCTGGAGCGCCACTGCACTCCGTCGCTGCGCGTCGTGGCGACGATTTGCGCCACGCTTCCGTGAGCCAGGCCCGCTGCTCGAACGGTAAACGGCGCGTCAAGCATTGCCGATTCAGGCGTGACCGTGATCTGCGGTGCGAAAGCTGCTACCAAAAGAAGAACGAGCGAACTCACTATCTCTCCAGAGTGGTGCTGAACGAAGGTCTCTTCAAAACATTAAGAAAGTCTGAAGAGCCGCATTGGTCTATCGTACAAGGACGACGATAATCGCAACCCTACGCGTGCGCGCGCGCCCGCGCACCTTAGATGACACGAGATGACACGAGGACAACCGCGGAATCTCGACGTTCGATGAGGCGAAACACTTGCTACGGACGCTCGTGGACTTGCTCGAAGAAAGCCCTGACGCAAACGTCAGGGCCCTCCTGCTTTTAGCTCGAGCGCAGTCTCAGGGTACCGGCGCGGGGCTCCGCGCCGCACCCGAGAGGAAGTACCCGCCCGCAATGGTTTTTATTACCGAACCGCCGGGATAGGTGAGAACTTCAGTGGCGTGTTTGTTGCCCTGGGGTGCGTAGATGCGGTTCTCCCTGTTGTTCAGGCCGATGTGAGTGGGGCTGTTGACCGAGATCGTTGAAGATGGAGCGGTCGCACCGGGAGCGTAAATGTCGATGAGGTTGCTGCTGAAATCCGACACGACGATATTTCCGTGGTTGTCGATCAGCACGCCGGCAGGTTGGGTCAACCCCTTTAGGCCGAGATTTGTGCCACCGCCGCTCATGTTGGCGTATTCGACGACGACCCCACTATTTCGAGAGTCCTGACCGGCGGCATAGACGTTGTTGCTCGCATCGACGCCAACGCCGTTGACGTGCAAAATCGCGCCGCTCGTGAGTCGCACGAATGGCATCGTCTGACCCGGTTGATAAACGTCGACGCCGCCGGCGACGTCGCTTACAAGCACATCATCGTTCTTCGCGATGGCCACGTCGTCGGGTCCATTCGAATCGGTGAGCGTCAGGAACGGGGTCGTCTGCCCTTGCTTATAAACCGTCACCGTGTATCCGTGCAGACTGGAAACATAGAGATTGCCCTTCTTGTCTGTGGTGATCCCTTCGGGCGAGTAGAGGCCGGAGATTTGACCAATCTGCGAATAGCTGGGAAGCGAGTAGATGTTGACGGTGGCGTAGGCTTCGTCCGAGACGTAGAGTAGTGGCTTCTTCGATTTATCGGGGAGGATCCAACCGTGAAGCTTTGTGTACGGCCAAACGCCGGTGGGTCCGATGCTGCGCTGGTTCGCTGTTCCCTGACCGGGCGGTACCAGATTTGCACCACTGGCGTTACCATTCGACGAGCATGCCGCCGTACCAACACCGAGGGTGAGCGCTATAGAAACGAGGAGTAATGTTCTCAAGGTACTTGCCTCCGGGATTATTTGTCGCGAAATCGGGCCGAAGTCCGGACCGTTTCTAGCGGCATTATGAGGAATCAGCGCCCACAGATGCAAGTCAAATTACCTGACATGCAAGGCTTCAGAAGGCACTAGCTATTGCCTACAGCCCTACGCTCAATGGAGCGCAGAGTGCGGTGCAAACAAGTTTAGAAGAGTCTCTGCGACCCCCTAAGAAACCGACTCTCCCTTAATCTTGCACGCAGCTCGCAGCGCCTCTTCAAGGACCGATTGCGTATTCGTCCTAGGCGGCGTGGCCATCGCCGACGAAAGGATACTGCGTGCGGATCGACGATCGCCTAACTTAACGAGAGCTGCCGCCTGTAGTCGCAGCGGTGTAGCTATCAGTCGTGTCTTACCTAGTGCCGCAAACACTACTTCAGAGACTCGCGCATCATCGAGTGCTAGCTGAAACTGCTTCGTAGCGAGGTGCACCCGTGCGCTCGTTCGGAGCAGCGATGCTCTAAGCGATTCATTTTCTGTCCTTACTTTTGAAGCTTCAACAAGGAGCGCCTCTGCGCGCTCGTACTGATGAAGATCGACGAACGAATTCGCCAGATCGACTTCGATGGCCATTAAGACATTGTCATTGCGCAAGTCTCGCGCCAAAGGCAGTAGGCTCATCAACATTTCAGCAGCGACGTCTGGTCGTCGCTGTACGCGATAATAGGAAGCGAGATTCGTCTGGTGCCGAATCGACTCAAGAGTAAAGCCGCAGCCGCGAGCTATATTAGCTGCTTCTGATAGGAAAGTAATAGCTTGCTCGACGTTGTGTTCACATAGGAAGCTGCTTAGAGAAGTCAGGAACAATAGCGCCATCTGGGCTTCTTCGTCTGGGCACCTCAGCAGTCCGTAGACCTCGGCTGCATCCTCGGATGCCTCACCCAGCTCCATTGGCAGAGCCATAGCGAAATAGGAAAGGCCGCATAACAGCAGAGCTTTCAGGAGGAGAGTCGCTTTGACGCTATCATAACGGTAGCTATCATTTCCACGGAGAAGCTGTCTGGCCGCCTGAGCCGACTTGAGGACGGTTGCCTGGCCTCTTCCACATTCGTCGAATATATATGCTCGCGTGACACGAAGCTGAGCCGCAACGCGGAGGCTAGGTTCATGTTCATCGTTAGCAAATCGACCGGCGGTGTTTAGGTGCTCGCACGCAGTGGTAAATCGCCCTGCCCGTGCGTGCAGTTCCGCGATGCTTAGGAGTGAGTGTACTTGCTGTTCCGCATCGGGCGCTTCACCTGCGAGGTGTTCGATCATTCGCGAGGCCAGATCGCCAGCACCGTTTTCCTCAAGGGTTCTACAGATTCTAAGCTGGCTTTCGAGCGATCCACCGGTTCTTGACCGAGCACGAATCGTAATGGCCGCGCTTTCTCTAAGCAAAGGCGACAGTTTCTCTAAGACTCGCCGGCGTTCGCGATACAGGTGCCTCGCCGAAATGCCAAGATCTCGAGCCGCAACTTCAAAGTTCTCTCGATCGACATCACAGCGTTCGATGATGGCCCGCTCTCGAGCTTCTAACTTTAAAAGGGCTGTCGAAATGACGCTACCGAGCAGGTTGTTTCGCTCTGTGGAGGAGTGAGCTGCCGCAAGCACCGCTTGCGCCAAAGCGTTGTGCCGCAATAATGTAGGCGTGCGGAAATGCCGAAGTAGTTCCCTACATTCGGCGACACGCTGTTCGTCTAACTCTTCAGCATTACTTCTAGACAAGGCTAAGACTCGACTCGGCGCCGTACCCTTGCATGACGACTGGCGTTTCCCCTTCCGGGGCAGTCGCTTCCATGTCATGTGTTTTGACTTACTTGCTGCCAGCGATATTTTCCCTAGCCCCTCGCGCGCCGCGTTTTCGAGTCCCGTACTCTGGATATTTCTCATCTGGCTGAGGTCGCAAAGTCGTTCTGACGGGCTAAGTCCGCGGCTCCTGGCTGCTTTTCGTCGCAGTCGGAGTGCCGTGGTTCGTGCCAAATTTTGAGCATCGGAGTCACCGGCGCGAGGGCTTTTCGGCCCCCTTTGCGAGTAACTAATCAGAGAGCGCGACACCGTGAAATCCGAGCCGATCAGTCTACGCTTCTTCCGCCATTTACGAGAAGGGCAACTCCTTCGAGAGAATCCTCTAACGCTGCTTGCGGTCGGCGAGGCTGCCAGAACGTTGCCGCCGGCGTTGCTCGTCCGTGCAGTGCACGATCGCGCTGACCTCTTTATTTCTCGGCGCGAATTCTTCCGCGTACGCAATCATGCAACCAAGTCGGGAACGCGGTCCGCGTCGCGCTCGGAGGTGGCGGTTTACTGCACCGTCAGCAAAAACGTCGCTGAATGCGTCAGCCCGTAGCAGCACCCTGCCCCAATAGGCTTACCCGTAATGGTAACCGTCCACGTTGTCTTCCGCGTGTACCGCGTTGCTTCTAGCGTAATGTACCCAACGGCCTTTGAGTTCACGAACCGAATATCGTAGCGGGGCTGGTAAAGCGTGAAGCCGTCACCCTGCGGCTGCGGCGAAGTGTTGCTGATTCCAAAATTGATTCCTCCGGCCAAGCCACAAATGCTGGTGAAACTAACGGCGATTTTTATGCTTTGACCGGTTGTGATCGTTGCACTAGTCGGGTTCAGCGTCAGCGAGAAGTCCGGCTGGCATTCCACTTTGCCGGTAGCTGAAGCGCTGCCCGCAGGCGGCGACACCGCGCCGTTTGACTGACAGGCGGTTATGAACAGCAGCGTCACCGCGAAGATGGATCGTAACACAATATGGCGATTAGGCATCGACGTGTTCCTCAAAGAGCTGCTTTTTGCAAGGCTTAGGGCCTGGTGCCTCTTAGTCGGTACGCTACCTAAAATTGATAAAGAAACTCTGAAATGACGCACTGTTCGGAAACGCCATTGTGAAAATGGCACAAACCGCGGCACTTTACATATCTCAAAGGTTTCTGAACAGCCTCGGTTTTGCAGCTGACTATGCGACCGTGGTGCGCATTACACCAAAGCCTCTATGTTTTCGAGCGGCGTAGCACCGCTGCAAACGGTTCCAGCGCAAGGTCGAGCGCGCGCCGTTGCGGCGCATCCAGCGGCAGCAGCGGCGGCAGCGGGCGCTCCCACAAAGGATCCCCCCGCAGGCGCGCCGTGACGTAGCGCACCGCCGGGATGAACCGAACGCCGTCCAGGGCCGCGCGCGCCCGCGCGAGCATCGCGCCGGCGGCTTCGCCGCCGGTTGCGAAGACCTCGTGGGCCAGCTCGGGCCAGAGCGCGACGCTGCCGGAGATACACCCCGCCGCGCCACGCGACTTGGCCGCAAGCAGGTCCGCCTCGGAGCCGGGCAAGACCGCCAGTCCGGGGTTGCGCGACAGGATCTCGGCCTGCAGCCGCGCGTCGTTCGAGCTGTCCTTCATGCCGGCGATGACGTCCGGAAACTCCCGCACGAGGCGGTCCACAAGCTCGGCGTGGAACGCGATCCCGCTCATCTTCGGGAAGTTATAGAGCATAACGCTGGAGCGCGGAGGATTCGTCCTCGAAAACAGCGCGTCGAAGAAACGGACGATGCCGTCGTCGGAGGCGTCACGGAAAAAGAACGGCGGCATCACGAGAGCGGCGGCGAAACCGCACGCAAACGCGCACCGTGTCAGGCGCGCTGCGTCGGCCGCCGACGCCGCCCCGGTTCCCACCATCGTCCGTTCCATCGCCATGCCGCTCGAAGCCACCGCCTCCATGAACTCGATCCGCTGCTCGGCGCTGAACGACATCGCCTCGCCAGTCGTGCCGAGGAGGTTGATTCCGTCGCACCCCAGGCGTAACAGCTCGGAATAATATGGGACCGCCGCCGACACGTCGGGGGCGAAGTCGCTACCAACGGGCGTCAGCACCGCCGACCAGATGCCGCCGATTTTCACCGTCGGAACGCGCCGCGAAGGAAGAATGTTACGTTGGCGGGCCGTTCGGCTAAGCGGCGCATGAGATACGGGAACCAATGCGGCCCGTACGGGATCGACAGACGCACGCGATAGCCGCGCTCCACGAGGCTGCGCGCGAGCGGCGTCGCGATGCCGTAGAGCAGCTGAAACTCGAAGCGCCCCCGTTGCGGCAACGACTTCTTTCGAGCAAATGCGATCGCGTGCTCGACCATCGCGGGATCGTGCGTCGCGATGGCCGTATAGCCGGGGTGGGAGAGCGCCAGCTCCAGGAGGTCGATGTAGTTGCGATCGACGTCGGCCTTCTTCGGATAGGCGACGGACGGCGGCTCGAGGTACGCGCCCTTGACGATGCGCAGGTTCGGCTCGAGCGGCAGAGCGGCGAGCAGATCGTCGCGGGTGCGGTAGAGGTACGACTGCAGGACGAAGCCGACGTTGTCGTAGCGCTCGCGCAGGCGGCGATAGATCGCGAGGGTCGGATCGACGCAGCGCGACTGCTCCATGTCCATCCGGACCGTGTTGCCGCTCTCGCGCGCGGCGGCCGCGATGCTCGCTGCGTTGTCGAACGCGAGCTCCGGATCGATGTCGAGGCCCACGTGCGTGAGCTTGAACGCGACATTCGCGTCGCGGCCTTCCGCGGCAAACGCGCGCAGCAGGTCGCTGTATTCGCTCGTCACGTCGAGTGTCTCCACGCGGTCGCGCACGCTCTCCCCGAGGATCGTGGCCGCGACGGCAAAGCCTCGCGCGTTCGCGTCGCGCGCCACCGGCAGGAACTCCGCCGCGCTCTCCCCGGCGACGAAGCGCCCGGCACCCAGACGCATGCCGTAGCGCGTGACGGCGCGACGCACGAGCGCGTTGCCGGCGGCGGCGAGAATCGCCGCGCGCAACGACCGATCGAGTGCCGAGGTCATCGGTCTATTGTAGGAGCCCGCCGCATAAAACAACAAGGGCGCGAGCGATGAAGCCTGGATGGGTGCTCTTCGCGGCGATTCTCGGCTCGGCGATGCCGTTCATCGACAGCACCGCGGTCAACGTCTCTCTGCCGGTCCTCCAGCGCGAGCTGCACGCGACCGCGGGGCAGACGCAGTGGGTGATCGAAGGCTACGCGCTCTTTCTGTCCGCGCTGATCCTGCTCGGCGGCGCGCTGGGCGATCTGTACGGCCGGCGCTTGGTCTTCGGCATCGGCATAGCCGTGTTCGCCCTTGCGTCGATCTGGTGCGCGCTGGCCCCCAGCGTCGAGTGGCTCATCGCGGCGCGCTGCGTGCAGGGGATCGGCGGCGCGCTCGCCGCGCCGGGAAGCCTGGCGCTGATCAGTGCCGCTTATCCTGCCGACGCGCGCGGACGCGCGATCGGGTTGTGGTCGGGCTTCTCCGCGCTCACCTCGGCGGCCGGGCCGATCATCGGCGGATGGCTGACGCAGAGCTTCTCGTGGCGCTACGTTTTCGTGATCAACCTGCCGATCGCGGCGATCGTCCTGCCGATTCTCTTCTTCTGCGTCGCCGAGAGCCGCGACGAGACCGCCGATCGCCATATCGACGTGGGCGGCGCGACGCTCGCGACGCTCGGATTGGGGCTGCTCGTTTACGGGCTGATCGACATGAACGCCGGACGCGTCACGGCTGTGCCCGTCGCGACGGTCATTCTGGGCCTCGTGCTGCTTTGCGTCTTCGTCATGTACGAGATGCGCGTCAAGGACCCGATGATGCGCTGCGATCTCTTCGCCGTGCGCAGCTTCAGCGTGTCGAACGTCTACACGTTCTTCCTCTACACCGCGATCGGAGGCAGCCTCTACTTCGTCCCGTTCGTTCTGATCAACGTTCACCACTACTCGCCGACCGAGGCGGGCGCCGCACTGCTGCCCTTCATCGTCATCTTGGTGGCGGCGTCACGCTGGTCGGGCGGCCTCGTCGGGCGCGTCGGCCCGCGCCTGCCACTGGTGCTCGGAGGGATCCTTGCCGGACTCGGTTTCGTCGCCTATGCCCTGCCGGGGACAGACGGATCGTACTGGACGACGTTCTTCCCCGCCGCGACGATCCTCGGGCTGAGCGGCGCGCTGTTCGTCGCCCCGTTGACGACGACCGTGATGAACTCGGTCCCGGTAGAACACTCCGGCGTCGCCTCGGGCATCAACAACGCGGTCGCGCGCACCGCCGGCCTGATCGGCGTCGCGGTGCTCGGCGTCGTCGTCACCGCGGCACCCGCGTACCTGTACGGCTTCCGGGCGGCGATGCTCGTCTCGGCCCTGCTTGCCTTCGCCGCGGCCGCGATCGCTGCGAAGGGGTTCGCAGCCCGATCGACGACGATTCACACGCAGCCATAAGAGGTACTAACGATGAAGTGGTTTTTCGAGCCGGGACATAGCGCAGCAGAGTTTCGCGCGCGACACATGATGGTGTCGTGGGTGCGCGGCGCGTTCAAGAACATCCAAGGCAAGCTCGACTTCGACCCCGCCGATCCGCGGCGGCTCGCGGTCGAGACGACCATCGATGCGACGACTTGCTGGACCGGCGTCGAGATGCGCGACAACCACCTGCGCAGCCCCGACTTCCTGAGCTGCGAAAAGTATCCCCAGATTCACTTCAAGAGCACCGGGGTCGAAGAGGTCGGTCCGGTCGACTATCTCGTTGCCGGCGACCTCACGATCCGCGGCGTCACCCGGCCCGTCGAGCTGCGCACGCGCTACCTCGGGTCGTGGCAGACGCCGTGGTGGGAAGACGGCGTCGACAAAGGCCCCAAGACGCGCGCAGGCTTCACCGCCCGGACGCGCATCAACCGCTACGACTTCGGCGTCAGCTGGAACGACTCGATGCCCGACGGCGGCATCGTGGTCAGCCGCGACATCGACATCGTGCTCGACGTCGAGGCAGTCCAGGAAAACTAAGAGCCGGGGGTCGCGCCGGCCGCGTACGATTCGGCCCCGTACGATTTGGTACGGCCTCTTCGCTAGGATGGGCTCCTCAACACCGCAAGAGCTACGAGGAGACCTGTTTCATGAACGTATCTACCATCGTCCGGGGCGGCTCGGTGGCGCTCGCCCTGGTGGCCGGCCTGGCGGGCTGCGCCGGGAGCCAGGCCGCGAGCGCGCTTCCGCCGCAGGGCACCGGGCAAATCCCCCCGTCGGCCGCGGGCTACTCGGCGCAGCCCGACCACACCATGACGATCTTTACGGCCAATCGCGACAACCCGGCGGTGCTGGGTTTCCGCGTGGCGGCCTCAGGCAACGCCAGGCCGATCATCCGAATCGCCGGGTCGAACACGACCCTCAATAGCCCCGACTCCATCGCCTTCGATAAATCGGGGAACGTCTACGTGGCCAACGACGGGGCCAACCAGGTCGCCGTGTTCGCCAAAGGCGCGAACGGCAACGTCAAGCCCACACGGATGATCGGCGGCTCGAAGTCGCACCTCGGTCCGACCGAGGGCCTCTTGGTCGACCCGTTCGGCAATCTCTGGGCGAGCGACTACGCGAACGACGCGATTACCGATTATCCGCCGGGCGCACATGGAAACGTGCCGCCTGCGGACACCATCAGCGGCAGCAAGACGCAGCTGAGCACCCCGACCGGAATGGTCTGGAACGCCAGCGGCAGTCCAGCCCTTCTCTACGTGGCCAACACGGGCGGCGCATCGGTCGTCGGCTTCGGCGCCGGAGCCGCCGGCAACACCGCGCCGGCCGTCTCGATCGCCGGCAGCAACACCGGCCTTTCCCGGCCCTTCGCCCTCACGATCGACTCGACCGGACGGCTCATCGTCGCCGATGAAGGCGCCGGTGTGCTGATCTTTTCACCGGGTGCGAACGGTAACGTCGCGCCGGTGGCGCACATCACCGGTCTTGCGTATCCGGCCGGCGTCGTGACGGATGCCCAAGATCACATCTATGTCGCGAACTTTTCGGGTGAGTCGATCGAAGAGTTCGCGTCGAACGCCAACGGCAATGCGACGCCGCTGCGAACGATCCGCGGCCGCAAGACGACCCTTAAGGGTCCCAACTACCTCGTCTTGCGGTGAGGAACCTCAGTCGTCGCGCTCGAAACGCCGGACCGAATCCAGCGAATCGAGCGCGCCGGCTAGGCTCCTCCCGGCAACCGCGTCGGTCAGCCCGCGCATCCATCCCAGGCGCTCTCCGTAGCGCCGCGCGAGGAAGACCGCCGCGGGAATCACCGCCAAGCCGAACAGGACGTTGGCGCCGAGCCACGCGGGATTGATCGCGTAAGCGTCGACCCCGAAGAAGCCCCGCAGCGCAACGATCAGCAGCGGCACCCACATCAGCGGCGCAAACAGCAGCACGGCGAGCGTCGTGCGCACGCGCAGCAGGCGCAGCGCCTCGAGACGTTTTTGGATCGTGACGACCGGCTCGTCGTAATCCACGCCGGCGACGGCGACGATCTGGCGAACGCCCGCGATCAGCAACCCGACGGCGTACGCGCCGAGGGCTACGGCCGGGATGAGAAAGCGCGGCTCGCGCGCGTGATCGGCGGCAAACGAGCCGATCAGAATGAGGCCGACCAGATTCAACGCGAGCTCGGCGACGATGCCGCGCTTAAGGCGCTGCAACGGTGCGAGACGGCGTTCGCTCTGCTCCATCAGTGTTTTCAGTTCCTGGATCTCCATGCTTTCCTCCAAATGCTAATGCGTGGCTTGCGCGGCGGCCGTACGCCGCAGCCGCTCCTTGAGCCGGTTGATCTTGGTCGCCACGTTGGTCTGCGTTATCCCGAGAACGTCGGCGATCTCGGCGTACGAACGGTCGTCGAGGTAGAGGATCATCAAGGCGCGATTGAGCGCGTCGAGCCCGTCGATGACCTCGCGCAGCAACGCGGCGTTTTCGTCGGAGTGCGCGTCCGGAGCGGCGAGCCGTTCGAGGCGTGCGAGGCCGGTTCGTTCGACGCGCTCGGCATCACGCCGCGCGCTGCGATAGACCGAGATCGCGACGTTGACCGCGATGCGATACATCCACGTCGAGAAGCTCGCGCGGCCGTCGTAGCGGGGGTAGGCGCGCCACAGCTGCATCACGATCTCCTGAACGAGGTCCTCGCGGCTCGCTTCGTCCCGGCAGTACGCGTAGGCGACCTTGAACAGGATGCCGCGGTGCTGGTCGAGCGAGGTGAGGAACGCGTCCTGCGCGCTGTTCGAGGTCATTCCGGAGCGTTATTCGCTCGAGCCCGCCGTGAAGTCACACGCTGCCTGCAAAAAAAGCACAGCAAGGGCCCGGTCCCTTGGGTAAGGTGGTAACGCAACGCGGAGTCGACCCGAACCGCGAGCGAACTACTACGGCGTGAAGATTCCGCTCTATCAGCTCGACGCGTTCTCGCGCGACGCGTTTGGCGGGAACCCCGCCGCCGTCTGTCCGCTCGAAAGCTGGTTGACCGACGAGACGCTGCAGGCGATCGCGGCGGAGAACAACCTCGCCGAAACCGCCTTTTTCGTGCGTGAAAACGGCGCGTACCGGTTGCGCTGGTTTACGCCGGCCGTCGAGATGCCGCTGTGCGGTCACGCGACGCTGGCAACCGGCCACGTCATACTCAACCTTCTCGAGCCCGGACGCGAGCGCGTCCGCTTCGAGACGCTATCCGGCCCCGTAGAGGTATCGCGCGACGGAGAACGCCTGAGCATGGACTTCCCGGCGCTGCCGTTGAAACGCGAGCTCGATCCGGATCTGGTCGCCGACGCGATCGGCATGCGGCCGCAGGCGCTCTGGGAGGCGGATCGCGGGATGGCCGTCCTCGCCGATCCCGAGCAAGTGCGCGACCTGCGACCCGACATAGGGCAGATTGCCAAGTTGCCGTTCAAGAGTCTGATCGTGACGGCACGCGGTTTCGACGGCGACTGCGACTTCGTATCGCGGTTCTTCGCGCCGCAGCTCGGCGTCCCCGAGGATCCCGTCACGGGATCCGCGCATTGCGTGATGACGCCGTACTGGTCCGGCGTGCTCGGGAAGCCGTCGCTCTTCGCGCGGCAGCTCTCGGCGCGGGGCGGCGAGCTGTGGGTCGAAGATCGCGGCAATCGCGTGCGCCTCTCCGGCGACTGCGTGCTAGTGATCGAGGGCTCGTTCGCGCTTCCCTAAGCGTTTAGCGTTGCCGCTGCTACGCGACTCCCTTGGAGAAAAACTTCTTTAGGCCTTCTGCTCAGGCCCACTTGTACATTGTGCTGTCAAAATAGAACCAGCGAAGCCGTGGCGGCCGCCGATCTCAAAGTTCTCGGTGCGTCGAACGACCAAACAATTGACTTAGTATATTCAATAGGGTCTGCGGAAAATCAGTACTTAGTAGATGCGAAATGGGAAGTGCGTTGTTCCGTTCGTGCGGTCCGCTTCGTCAGCGGACAAACGTGGGAAAGCTGACCGCAGCTGGCTGGCGAAGCCCGTTGAAGCCCTGATCTGCGACGCTTTCGAGGCGGAGAACACGATCTGGTTCGCCTCAAGCACTCTCGCTGGAGGTCGAGGCGATGAAGGAACTCGTCGAAAAAAACGGCTGGGGCCCTCGCAGCGGCAAGCAGCGGTGAGGGCGTTAGAAGATCGCGGCATCTCGGTCGTTCGGGCTTGTCAGCTGGCGGGCTAATCCTCAGCAAGGTTAGTTGGGTCAAACGAGCACTGGTTGACGCTGAATTTTCTCGAGCAGTTTCGACTGCTGCGCGTCAAAGAGATCCACTACGACCTGCAAGTTGAGCCAGTACTGAGGCGAGGTGCCGAACGCGTGGCCAAGGCGAAGAGCCATTTCGATTGTCACGCTGCGGCGTCCATTCAACAACTCGTTGAGGCTCGTGCGGTCGATGCCAAGAGCCTCCGCAGCCTTGCCCTGCGTAAGGCAGAGTGGTTCCAAGAAATCCTCCCGTAGGACCGTTCCCGGTGTGACCGGGCGACGGTTGGTCGGTACAAGTAGTGTCATTAAAGATAACCTCAAAGAATCATATGCCGAAAAACTTAGTGATAATCGACGATTTCTACGTTTCGTGCTTCTCCTTCAATCCACACAAAACAGATACGATATTGATCGTTGATGCGGATGCTGTGCTGGCCGCGTCGGTCTCCCGTGAGCCTTTCGAGTCGATTGCTTACGGGCGTACGAAGATCGCTCGGCGAGTCGGCCGCGTTGAGGCGGTCCAGGAGTCCGGCTGCCTTTACATGCAAGGCACGAGGCAATGTTCGGCGCGCCATCTTTGAATCTATGTCGTTGAAGATATCGCGTGTGCCAGCATCGCTTATCCTCAGGACAGTCGCCTTGTTGGCTTCATGGCGATATTATAGCCTGTCGCGCGACAGGCGTCAAGAGGCGAGGTGCTTCTAACTCAGCGTTGCCAGCGAGCGGTCGAGGTCAGCGATGAGGTCCTCCGTCGACTCAAGGCCGATGCTGAATCGCACCAAGCGGTGATCGTAGGCAGGCCGGCCGCCGGCCGGCGCGATCGTGTACGCGACCGCCAGGCTCGTCGTGCCGGCCCAGCTGTACCCGACCTCGAAGAGCTGCAGCGAATCGACGAACGCGCAGACCTGCTCCCAGGTCGGACCCGGCCGAAAGACGATCGAGAAAACGCCGGACGAACCGGTGAAGTCGCGCCTCCAAAACTCGTGGCCCGGACAGGACGCCAGCGCGGGATGCAGCACGCGCTCCACCTCCGGCCGCTGCGCGAGCCACCGCGCGACCTCGAGCGCCGACGTCTCGACCGCGCGCAGCCGCACGGCGAGCGTCTGCAGCCCGCGCAGCGCGAGGCTGCAATCGTCCGGCGATGCGGTACATCCGATGACCTGCCGCGCCGCGCCCAGGCGCTGGTAGAGCGCGTCGTCGCGCACGGTGACCGAACCCAACAGCAGGTCGCTGTGACCGCCGACGTATTTCGTCAGCGCCTGCATCGTAACGTCCACGCCGTGCGCGAACGCGTCGAAGAACACGCCGGCCGACCACGTGTTGTCCAGCACGACGAGCGCGCCGCGTGCGTGCGCCGCGGCGGCGATGGCGGGAACGTCCTGCACCTCCATCGTCACGGAGCCGGGGCTCTCCGCCCAGACGAGCCGCGTGTCGTCGCGCATGAGCGACGCGATGCCGGCGCCGATCTTCGGATCGTAGAACGTCGCGCTTACGCCGAAGCGCGAGAGCAGGGCCGTCGTGAGCTGGCGGTTCGGGCGGTACACACTCTGCGGAACCAGGATGTGATCGCCGCTGCGCAGCAGCGCGAAGTCGATCAGCGAGATCGCCGATTGTCCGCCCGGGGTCAGGATCGTGCGTCCGCCGCCTTCGAGCTCGGCGATGCGCGCGGCCAGCTCGAGCGTCGTGGGCGTCCCGTAGAGCCCGTAGGTGTAGCCGAAGCGCTCCTGATCCCATCGATCCGTCACCGCGCCGGCCGAGGGGAAGAGCGTCGTCGATCCGCGATAGACCGGCGTCGCCAGCGACCGGTAGCCTTCGGGGATGCGCGCGTCGGAGTGGAGGAGTCGCGTTTGCCAGGTGGTGTCCATATCGTCTGCGTAGTTGCAGGCGATGAACTGTTATTTCCTACGCCACGGCATCGCCGTCGCGCCGCAAGCGTGGCACGGCAGCGACGACGACCGGCCGCTCACCCCCGAGGGCGAGAAGCGCATGGAGCGCGAGGCGCGGGCCATCGCCGACCTCGATTTGGACGTGGACACCATCGTCACGAGCCCGCTGCTGCGGGCGCGGCAGACCGCCGAGATCGTCGCCGATCGGCTGCGCGTCGGCGACGGACTCGTCGAGGACGCACGCGTCGCGCACGGCTTCGACGCCGACGGTGTCGTCGCGATCTTGCGCGAGCACGACCGCGCGGCGTCGGTGATGTTCGTCGGCCACGAGCCCAGCATGAGCGCAACGGTCGGGCGGCTCGTCGGCGGCGCGAGCATCGAGCTCAAGAAGGGCGGCCTCGCCGGCGTCGAGCTGGACGATCCGCCGGCGGGGGCCGGCACGCTGATCTGTTTGATTCCGCCGAAGGTCCTCGCGGCGCTGGGGAAGCGTTAGCGGCTCACTTTTTCGCCGCGTAGTCAGCGGCGCCCAGAAAGTGCAGCGAAACGTAGGGCTCGTCGCCGACGACCCAGCTGTCGTGGCCGGGCGGAATGTAGAACAGATCGCCGGGTTTCATCTCGATGACGCTGCCGTCGGCCATCGCGGCGGTCGCGCGCCCCGCGAGCACCAAACCGACGTGCTCCACGTCGCACAGGACCGCGCCGGTCGCCGCTCCGACATCGCGCGACCACTTCCAGCCGGGCTGATACGTCGCGCGGCCGATGGTCACGCCGCCGATCTCCACCAGCTCGAACTTGCCGCTTGGGAAGGTGCGGTGTTCGTCCGCGCGTTCGAAAGTTTTCAGGATGACGCTCACGGTGCTCTCTCCTCTGGCTCTGGGATGTCGTAATCGATCGTCAGCGGGGCGTGGTCGCTGAAACGCGCGCCCTTATAGATGGAGGCGCCTCGAATGCGGTCGGCCAGGCCGGGCGTGACGAGCTGATAGTCGAGCCGCCAGCCGAGATTGCGCTCCCACGCGGCCGGCCAATTGGACCACCACGTGTACTGCTTCGGATGCGGGTTGACGACGCGAAAGGCGTCGATCCAGCCGACTTGCTCGAGCAGCGTGTCCATCCACGCGCGCTCCTCAGGCAGAAAGCCGCTCACGGTGCCGTTGCGACCCGGGCTGTACGTGTCGATCGCCTTGTGCGCGATGTTGAAGTCGCCGCACACGATGTGCTCGCGGCCGGAGTGGCGCAGCCGCGCCAGCACGGCGAGCAGCCGCTCGAGGAAGGCCATCTTGAACGCCTGCCGGGGCGGTCCGGTGATCCCGGACGGCACGTACAGCGACGAGACGCTCACCGTGCCGAAGTCGGCCTGCACGAAGCGCCCTTCCGCGTCTATGTCGTCCGCCTGAGCTTCTCGAAGCGCCAGCGTGCGGCGCACCTCGATCGGCTCTTGCCGGCAGTAGAGCGCGACGCCGCTGTAGCCGCGCCGTTTGGCGTCGACGAAGTAGCCGGTGAGTCCCGCCAGGGCGGCCGCCTCGGGTAAGAGCTGGTGTTCCTGCGCGCGCGTCTCCTGGATGCACACGACATCGGCGTCCTGCGCGTTCGCCCACGTGAAAAATCCGCGGCGCACCGCCGAACGGATGCCGTTGACGTTGCACGTGATGACGCGCATCTAGCGGAGGGTCTTGCAGAACTTGACGAGCCGCTCGGTCTCGCGGAAGCCGCAGCGCGCGTGCGCCGCGATGGAGCGATCGTTCCAGGGCTCCGTGTCGGAGGCCAGCTCGGTGAAGCCGTGCGCGCGCGCCCAGGCTTCGGCGGCGTCCATCAACGCTCGGCCCACGCCCTTCCCGCGAGCGGAGGGCTCGACGTACCAGCCCTCGACGTGCGGGACCGGCATCGAGTCGCAGCCGTCGGAGAACGAACGCACGGCGAGCTCGAGGAAACCGAGAGCGGTCGTTGCGTCCTCGGCGATGAAGACGGCAGCGATCGTTGGCATCGTTTTGCCTGCGAGGAAGGCGTGAGCTTCTGCCGCGAGCTCGTCGGCTGCGGCGGCGCGCCAAAGCCGAGAGCGCAGGCCGGCCCACGTCGCCGCGTCATCCGGACGCACCGAGCGAATCACCATGCTCATCGAGTTCCGGTCCGTTCGAAAGGGGGCCTCTTGGAAAAGACTCACACATATACGACCGACGTGCACTGGAGCGCGGCGGGCGGCGAGGGCACGAAGAACTATCGCAGCTACCGGCGCGATCACGCTATCTCGGTCGAGGGAAAACCGGAGATCCCCGCGTCGAGCGATCCCTCTTTTCGCGGCGACCGAACGCGCTACAATCCCGAGGAGCTGCTGGTGGCGAGCCTTTCCTCGTGCCACATGCTGTGGTACTTGCATCTGTGCTCGATCAACGGCATTGCCGTGCTCGACTATCGCGATCGCGCGACGGGCACGATGCGCGAAGAGGGCGACGGGGCGGGGCGGTTCGTCGGTGCCGAGTTGCGCCCGCAGGTAACGGTCGCGCCGGACTGTGATCGCGTGCGGGCGCTAGCGCTGCACGAGGAAGCGCATCGGCTATGCTTCGTTGCGCGATCAGTCAACTTTCCGGTTGAGGTACGCGCGGATATTCGGGCAGACGGCACGGCGTGATTGTCAGGTGATGCGTCATCCGCCGGAGGAAGGCAGACTCCCGCGGGAATAAAAGCTAACGGCTTTCCAAACGAGGCCCATCCCCCGGGCGCCGGGCTGCGAGGCGATCGGAGGCCCCGCAGAACGGGGCCCCGAGCGCGTTGACTAGTAACTCTCCGACGAGCCGAACGCCGCGAAATGAAAGTAGCGAGCAACGACGGCGCGTATCGCTGCGAGGCCCGCCAGCGGTCTAAATGTTTGTCGCGATTGGTTAACGCCGCATTGAGCGACGTTATGCGTAACGATGCTACGATGTGTAGCATTCTCGCCGCAAGGTTTCGGGTTACCGAGACGCTCGCATGGGATCAGGACGAACGCGTGCCCTTTAGTTTGCAAGTCGCCGAAGCCGACCCCGGGCGGCACGCCGAGGCGGCAATATCGCCAGCATTGTCTGCCTCAAAGGCGATGGCTAAATGAAGCTGAGACTTACCCGGAACGACATCGTTCAAGTCGACCACAGAGCCGTCTTGCCATAAGACCGCATTCATATCAGTTTCAGAAGATGATGGCCAAAAACACAAGCCGGACGTAGCAAAGGCGGTGCCAACGATTTGATTTCGAGAGTTTATACCGTACGCGAAAGCACAAGGATCACCCGGAAGAGTACCAAGGTCCTTGATCGATGTGTCCTTCCAGACCGCAGCATGCACGGTGGCATTGTCTGACTCGAGCGCCCAACCGACCGTTACGCCCGCCTCGTTAATCCACTGTGCGTAGCCACAGCAGCCGCCAAACGTGCCTAGGTTTATTAGCTTTCCGTTGCGCCAGAGAAATGGATACTGCGAGTTGTCGCCAGGTCCGTTTGAGAACCCCACGACTTCGCCTCGATCGTTGATCCAGTTGGGCGTGCCGAATGTGCCGCCGAATCCACCGAGATCGAGCATGTGCCCACCATCGCGCGACGGCGACCACCGAAAGGGGTCCACCACGAGAACCGACCGTTGCGTTTTTCCGGTGTACGAGATTCCCGCCACCTGACCGCGGTTATCACGCCGGTCACGACGACAGAGTCGTTGACGCCGCTCGCTCCACTGAAGGTGCCGCCGAACGTTCCGAGATCGTTCCACCGTGCCGCCACAGCACTGCTCGGTTCTGCTGGCCAAGGATTGGATCAAGCACGCCATTTTGCGAGGTACACTGCCATATCTCCGCGTGCGTTGATCCAGTTCGTCCCGCTGCTCGCCCCATGCGGCAGCGTCCTAAATCATGCAGTATGTGACCTTTCCAAAGAAAAGCGTGCTGGATATAACACGCCATCCCGAAGCAGTTGGGGGCATAAGGGTCCGGCTTCGGCGTATCGGCGAACCCCGTGAGAATCCCATCGGGGAGTAGCCACTGCGACGATTCGACGATTCCGCTGTGCGGGCCGCCGAACGTGCCGACGTCTTCCAAAACATACCGAACGCGATTATGCGTTACGCGCACCTGAGTGCGTTCGGCGTTACGCGATTGCGGCTGAACCTGCATCGCGGGAAGTTGCGGTGCAGCCGACTGGTTTCCACCGCACGCTGCGAGAATTACCACAGCGGCGCCGATGCTTAAAGCATGAGACCACGAGTTCAGTGCCTTCATTTTGTATCGCTCCTTAACCAAAAGTGCGACGGCTAGAGCCACTCTGAAACGTGGCCAAAGCAGGCCCACGCTCAGCTCCATCTTAGCACCCAAGCGACGATCTCGGAAGCCGCTGTTCGGCGCGTCGCCGCTCAATCCCAGCGCAGCAGCGAGGCTGCCAGGGCCGAAACTACCTTCGGCCCACGACTCCGTAGTTGCCTCGCTTATCGGCGGGCCCATCGGTCGCGGCGCTCGAGGAACTCCACCTCATTGACAAGGCCAGCAGAAAGGCGCAGGCTCGACTTTAGGAGGACGTTTTCGGTTGTGCGCCGCGTGTCGCATTGCTCGTCCATCGTTGCGAGAAAGGATTGTGTGAACGCTCATGAAGCGTCAAAACTCAGTTAAGTACGCAATCGGCATTTGCGCCGCCCTCGCGGTGCTCGCAGGTTGCCGCGGATCGCAGACGCCGATCGGGGCACCGGCCGCGATACCGCAAACCGTGGCCGTCGCGACGCACGCCGATCGCGGTGGATCGAGGATGAAATCCGCCCCTGCGACGACATCACTGCTCTTTATCTCCGACGTCTACACCAGTAACGTAGATATTTACGATTATCCGTCTGGAAAGTACGTGAAACACATAACGGGCCTTAACCAACCGGCAGGTGAGTGCACTGACGGCCAGGGCGACGTCTGGGTCGTGAACGCGTCGGAGATACTCGAATATTCGCACACCGGCAAATTATTAAATACGCTTAGCGATTCGGGCGAAGTGCCGGTCGACTGCGCAGTTGACCCAAGCGGCAATCTGGCCGTGACCAACATCTCGACCGCCTCCGGCGGAAACGGCAGCCTTTCAATTTACGAGAACCAGGCGGGCCCCCCGGCGATCATCAGCTCCAAGAGCTTTGCGTCGATGTGGTTCGATGGATTCGACACGAACGGCAATCTTTTCATCGATGGGTTAAGCCCCGGCGGCGCCTTTCAATTCGGCGAGCTTCCGGCCAGCAGCGATGAAACGATCAAACTCATCAAGGTAAAAGGAGCAACAATTCACAACCCCGGCGGTGTTAAGACTGTTTTGGGACGGGTCACGATCGAGGATCAAGCGACCAGTACTATCTACCGGATGACCGAAACGGGTCAAGTCGTAGGACTGACTAAACTCTTACATGCGGGGGATTGCTTCCAGGGCACCTTCACGGGCAAAACCTATATATGCCCGGATGAGGGCAAGCGAATTGTTACGTTCTACCATTATCCAGCAGGCGGCCTTCCGTGGAAAACCATTACAGGGTCACACTTACCGGACGGCTCGGCGATTAGCAATTGAGTAAGCCACTAGCGGAATGACCGGCTGTGCCGCGGCGTTCAGCGCTGCGCGGTCGAGGCTGTTAGGCGTGAAGCCGCGTTATCGCGTTAGCGAAAAGACGGTGCCATAACCGTAAGCGCCCCCGTAGTACGTCGTCCCTACGAGGTTCCCACCCTGGTAGAGCACGGGGGCCTCGGGCGTATTGCGATCGGTTCCCTTGCCAAAGCTGTGCAGCACTTTCTCCGTGCCACCAGTCGTGATGCTGAAGACTGTGCCATCGTTGTAGCCGCCGCCTTGAAACGTAGTGCCGTAGAGCGTGCCGCCTACGTCGCTCAGGCCTGCAATGGGATTCGTGCCATCGCTTCCCTTGCCGAAGCTGTGCAGCACCTTCTCAGTGCCCGATAGGGTGATCGAAAAGACTGTACCGCATCCCGCGCTGCCGCTGCAATACGTGCCGCCGAACCGCGTTGTGCCGTAGAGCGTACCGCTTACGTCGGTCAAGCGTCCGAGGCGGCACTCCACCGTAAGACACTCGATGAAGAACGGATCGCCCTTATCGCCGACGCGGTAGCCCGGATTATTTTTGTGAACGATCGAGCGTAACGAAAGCTGACGTGCCTTAGTTGTCCGCGTCCTTGAAGCCGGCGTACCAGTGCGAGCCGTCGCAGAACGGCTTGTTCTTCGACTGACCGCAGCGGCAGAGTGCATAGTGCTCGCGCAGCGCGCCCTTGTTCATCGGCTCGCCCTCGAGCTCGATCCCGCCACGCACGTAGTAGCTCGCGTTCTCGGCCACATAGATCTCCGGCTCGCGCTGCTCTCCTTCGTATTTCAGGCCATCCTTGATGAAGCCGAGCGCACCGGAGGGGCACGCACGGACGATTTCCTCGATTGCTTCGGGCCCGGCGCCATCGGCCGTCACGACGGGTCGCCCTCGTGATGGAAGACCTGCGGCAGATGGTCCGTGCAGTTGCCGAAGTGGCAGCACGTGCCGCGATTGTCGAGCACGACGATATCCTTGCCGGCGTACGTGTCCGCCCGATCTTGCGTGCGGTCCGGCGATTTTGCGCTGCAGAAGCCGTTGCGCGCGTGCGTGCCGTCGCAGTACGGCTTGATGTTGGAGCCGCCGCAGCGGCACAGCGCTACGACGGGGCGCACCGGCAGCGTCTCGCCTTTGGAGTTGGTCAGCTTGCGCAAGTTGCGGACGATGTACGGGCCGTCCGCCTCCGGGCGGATCGTCGTGCGCTCGTTGCGCTCGTCGGCCTCCGACCGCACGACCATGGCGAACTGCGCGGGGATGAACGGCGTGAGATGCTCCGCGACGGACTCGAGCGCGGCCGCGGCCTCCTGAACTTCCTGCGGCAGCGAGGCTTCGTCGGCGAGCCGCGTGAGACGCATGGACAGGTCGTAGAGCCGCTCGAGAAAGTAAATCCACGCGGCGTTTTTGTGCGAAAGTAAGTGGATGTGCCCGGTGAAGCCGAACGTCGGGCCCGCTACGCGTCCGGGATATTCCGGCCCCGCGGGCGTCTTCGCGAGGGCTTCGCCCAACGGGCGCAGCACCGAGGCCATGATGCGCAGCGTCCCGCGCGCCAGGAGGCGCCATTCGTCCTCGGTCTCGTCTCCGTGGGCGAAAAAGCGCGCGAGCATCATCAGCATCAAGCCATACGTACTGTTGAACAAACCCGCGAGCTCTTGCGCGACGGCGTCGGTGATGCGGTTCGTTCCGGCTACGCCGCCGATCCCGCGCGTGCTGGGGTTTTCGATCATCCGACGGAACGGCTCGAAGACGCGCCCTTCCGCCCGGGCCTTCGCGGTAAGCTCTTCGTATTCGCGCCGGATGCCGTCGAAGACGACGAAGTGCGCGTCGGGATGGTGCGCCGAAGGGGACTCGCCCTGTTCGACGATCATCTCGATCGCGCGGCGCGCCGAATCGGCATCGACGACGCGGACGAGCTCCTTCGGCAGATCGAGATACTGGGGATTGGCCTGCGCCGCGGGGTTGCCGATGAACAATCGATCCGCGGGAATTCGGTCGAATGCCGTCTCGATCTTGTGATAAAACTCGCCGACGGTGCGGAAATCGACGTCGTAGGGTTCGACGGAGTTTTGCAGCCGGATCATCTCGAGCCGGTCGGCGGCGGCCGTGCGCTTGAGGATCGGCTCGTACTCCGCCATCTGCTCGCGCGACAGGACGCCTTCCTCGGGAAACTCGTAACAGACGAAGCGCTCCAAGAGCGACGGCGAGAGCGGCTCCAGCGTGATCGCGATGCCGAACGGAAACGTCGAGGCCGGCAACGGGAAGTTGGATCGCGCGAAGTGCGGCGCGCCGCCGACCGCAGTTAGGATGTTCGACACTTGCCCGAGGTGCAGCATCTCCTCGACGGCGACCTGAGCGATCCGCCTCTTCCACTTTCGGATCGCGATGGTCTCGTCGTGCGTTAGGCCGCCTTCGTCCGGCCGCATCTTGATCGAGTATCCGGCATACAGATACGAACAGGCGAGATCGTGTTCGAGCTCGGAGGCTCTGGTCAGTAGGTATAGCAGCTCTTCGCGCGTTTCGACGGGAGAGATCTGGGCCTGCATGGGGAGGACGACCTTCCCGCTATGCAAAGGGTTGCGCGAGCTAGGTGCTGCTTATCTCAGCCTTTCCCGACGATCGGTTCTTCGCTGACCTCCGCGCCGAACAGCGTCGGATAGACGAGGCCCGCTAACCCGCCGCCGACGAGCGGCGCGATCCAAAACAGCCAAAGCTGCGAAAGCTCGGCTCCGCCCGCGAAGATCGCCGGGCCGGTGCTGCGCGCCGGATTGACCGACGTGTTGTCCACCGGAATGGCAACCAGGTGGATGAGCGTCAGCGCGAGGCCGATGGCGAGACCCGCGAAGCCCACGGGCGCACGCTTGTCGGTCGCGCCCAAGATCACCATGAGGAAGCCGAACGTCAGAACGATCTCGACAATGATCGCGGCGCCGGGTCCGTAGCCGCCCGGAGAAAGCGGGCCGTAGCCGTTGCTCGCAAACTGTCCGGGCACCCAGCCCGGCTTGCCCGACGCGACGAGGTAGAGCACGCCGGCCGCAGCGATCGCGCCGAGGACTTGCGCGATCATGTACGGCACCACATCGCGCGCGGGGAATCGCTTCGCCAGCCAAAGACCGAACGTAACGGCGGGGTTGATGTGGCATCCCGAGATCGGTCCGATCGTATACGCCATCGTCAGCAGGGTCAAACCGAATGCCAGGGCGACGCCGGCGAATCCGATGCCCGTTTGCGGAAACGCCGCGGCGAGCACGGCGCTTCCGCAGCCGCCGAAAACGAGCCAAAACGTGCCGAGAAATTCGGCCCAAACGCGTCGAGAGAGTGGCATAGTGACTTTCCTTTCCGCGAGCGCAGTTATTGCTGAGGATAGCAGAAGGCGGTCGCTTGGTGCAACTCGGCGAACGCACGCGCGTGTTACGCGAGCGTGCCGGAACTGCCGGACATCGCCGCCTATATCACGGCGCTGGAGTCGCGCATCGCCGGCCGGCCGCTGACGTGCCTATCCATCGCCAAGCCGTTCGTGTTGCGAACCGCCGCGCCGGCTCCGTCGGAGCTCGAAGGCCGCCGCGTTCGCGAGCTGCGCCGCCTCGGAAAACGCATCGCCATCGGCCTGGACGGCGACTACTGGATCGTCCTGCATCTCATGATCGCGGGCCGGCTGCACTGGATTGCGCCCGGCGGGCGCCGCACGCGCGCGGCGCTGGCGGCGTTCGATTTTCCGGACGGTACGCTCGTGCTGACGGAGGCCGGCTCGAAGCGGCGCGCGTCACTGCACATCGTCTCCGGCGAGCCGGCCCTCTCCGCCCTGGATCCCGGAGGCGTCGACGTGCTGGAGTGTGACCCGCGCGCCTTTCGCGACGCGCTGCTGGCGGAGAACAGGACGCTCAAGCGCGCGCTCACCGATCCGCACGTGCTGAGTGGCATCGGCAACGCCTACTCCGACGAGATCCTCCACGCCGCGCGGCTCTCGCCGATCGCGCTAACGCACAAGCTGGACCCGGAGCAATGGAGCAGGCTCTTTGCGGCGACGCAGGCGACGCTGCGGCTCTGGATCGACCGCCTCACGGACGACGCCCGGCGCGAGTTCCCGAAGAACGTGACCGCCTTCCGCGACGACATGGCCGTGCACGGCCGTTACGGGAAGCCGTGCCCAGTCTGCGGCGAGACAGTGCAGCGGATCCGCTACGCCGACAACGAGACGAACTATTGCCCGCGCTGCCAAACCGGCGGACGAATTCTGGCGGATCGCGCGCTCTCGCGCCTGCTCAAGGCGAACTATCCGCGCGCGCTGGCGCAGCGCTCGCGCTCCGAGGCGACGTAGTCGAGGATCGTCTTCC
>DATDGN010000223.1:0-23464 GCA_036522095.1 Candidatus Cybelea sp.
ACGGTATCAAACGGTCTTCGCTCGAGTCCCGGGAAGCGTCGCGGCGCCGACCGCCTCGCTGCACTTCACGCCCGACCTGCTGCGCGAACTCGAAGGGCGCGTCGAGATCGTGCGGATCTCGCTCAGCGTCGGGCTCGGAACCTTTCGGCCGGTCACCGCCGGCTCGATCGAAGAACACGTGATGCACGCCGAAGCCTACACGATCGGCGAGGGGGCGGCGGCGACGCTAGAACGAGCGCGGCGCGAGGGCCGCCGCATCGTCGCGTGCGGAACCACCGTGGTCCGCGCCCTCGAGGGCAACGTTCGCGACTGCGGACGCATCGAGGCGGGCGATCACGCCACCGATCTCTTCATCACGCCCGGCTTTCGGTTTCGCGTCGTCGACGCGATGATCACGAACTTCCATCTGCCGCGCTCGACGCTGCTGATGCTGGTCAGCGCTTTCGGCGGATTCGAGCGCATCCGCCGCGCGTACGCCCGAGCGATCGCCGAGCGCTACCGGTTCTACTCCTTCGGCGACGCGATGCTAATCTCGAAAATAGGTACTCCTTCAGAAGTTCCTAGTGGTATATCCCCTGGCTTTGTGACGTGAAGCCGGTCGCCATGAAGAACAGCATCGGGATCGACAGCATCGTGTTGACGCGCGACGCCAAGAACGCCGGGCGACGCGCCTTCGCCTTCTCCTCGTCGGTCGCCGGGACGATGCCGAGCAGCTTCTTTTGGTTGGGCCAGATGACGAGCCAGACGTTGAGAAGCATGATCGTTCCGAGCCACGCCCCGATGCCGATCGGCGCCATCGCGCCATGCAGCAGAAAGGCGGCGACGAAGCCGTTCTCGCCGGCGCCGCGGTAGTTTCCAAGCAGCGCCGCTCCGAATATCCACGTCACGACCGCGCCCCAGCGGAAGAAGAGCAGCGCGCGCGGCATGACGTACTTCGAGATCGGCCCGGCCTCGCCGGCGGCAGTGGCCTCCTTGACGGCCGCCGCATTGACGAAGTTGAAGAAGTACAACAGACCGATCCACATGATGCCGGCCATGATGTGGAACCAGCGAAAGACCCAGTCGAGATTGAATTCCATCTTACACGCCCGATCCGAGCGAGCTCGAGACGATCCAGCGCGCTATGAACCAAAGAATCGCCGTCAACACGAACCCGCCGACGACGGTCCCCCAAATCGAATCCAAAGGATTCTTCACAGTCAGGCCTCCTCGCGTTCGCGGTATTCGGCGGTAGTTGCTCGCTTCAACGAGGTGTCCTCCCTAGTTTGGCACCGGCGGGGGGCGGGTATGCCGAAGGGTCATGAAAATTTACGCGCCTACCAAGACCTACTCTCCGAAGAAGTGGGGGCTTTCCGGCCTGCAGGGCATCTCGGACGCCACGCTCGAGATGCATTTCGGGCTGTACGAAGGTTACGTCAAGAACGTCAACCTGCTGAACGAGCGCCTGAGCGAAATTCGCTCGGCGGGGAAGGCCGCCGGCAGCGATCCGGGCTTCGCCGAGCTCGTCCGCCGTCTCGGATTCGAGTACAACGGCATGCGGCTCCACGAATACTACTTCGACAACTTGATGCGCGAGCCGCGCGAGATCGGCAGCGGTCGCCTGCACAACGCGCTCGGCGAGAGCTGCGGCGGATTCGACGAGTGGAAGCACGACTTCATGGCCGTCGGCGGGATGCGCGGGGTCGGATGGGTCATCGCGTACTGCGACACGACCAACGGTCAGATCACGAACCACTGGATCAGCGACCACGAGAACGGCAACCTCGCGGGCTTCGTGCCCATCGTCGTCATGGACGTCTGGGAGCACGCGTTCATCAAGGACTATAAGCCGGCCGAGAAGGGCAAGTACATCGAAGCCTTCTTTGCCAATCTCGACTGGGAAGCGTGCGAAGCGCGCCTACCTTAGTGTTCGCAACGCCATAGAATCCGGCTTTTTCGCGTTGCGATTGCGTGGAAGCCCAACCTGCTGCACGCGGAACCGCTCGTCGTCGCACATCGTGTGCTCCTCCTGCTGCCGCGCTCGCGCGGACGAGCAAGCTCGGAACGAAGTGCGCATCCTGCGCTGGTCCGCGCTCGTCGCAGCTTCCGCTTCGCAGCAGGTTGGGCTTCCCACGCAATCTCGAGCGAGCGGCGATGCGGCCCAAGCGAGCGAAGGCGCTACGTAGGGCTGCGGCGGCGTGTGAATGCGGCCCGGAGCCACGGATGGCGGGAGGGCCGCAGAGGCCGAGTGCAGCGAGGCGCCGGATGCGCCGAGCAAATGGCCGCAGCAGCCCTATGTAACGCCTGAACGAGCGCCGACGGCGCCAACGCTAAGAGACGGTAGCTTTGGGTTCAACGACCACCGTCTTGGCCTGGATGTACCACACGAGCCCCGGCGGTGCGGCGCGCTGCTTGCGCACGTGCTTGCGCAGCGTGTAGTCGACCGGAACCGCCGACGCGCCCTTCGCCTTCGAATGAAACGCGGCGAGCGCGGCCGCGGCGCGGACGTCGGCGTCGAGTGCCTCCGCGCGGTCGCCGCGCGACAGGATGACATGCGCGCCCGGAATGCCGCGCGCGTGAAACCATAGATCGTTGGGGCGCGCCACTCGAAACGTGATCTCCGCGTTCTCCGCGGGCGAGCGTCCCACGACGATGCGCGAGCCGTCCTCGGTGCGAAACTCCAGCGGCGCCCGCCTCCGCCTCGGCGCGGCGGCGCGCCGCGGCGTCTCGGCCCTCGCGAAAAGCCCGGCGACGGCGGACTCGACGTCGCCCAGGTCCTCGTCGGCGGCGCGTTCGGCCTCCCACCGCAGCGCTTCGACGCTTTCCAATGCGCGCGCGACGGAGCGCTCGCGCTGCGCGATGTGCGGCACGCTCTTGCCGAGCTTCTTATACTCAGCGAACAGCTCGGCCGCGCGCTCCTTGGCAGCCTCGCGATCGGCGGGTTCGAGCTCGTGGAGCGTCGCGAAGACGCGGTCGCCTTCGGAGCGCAGGCCGTCGCGCCGGCCGGCACGCTCGCGCTTGCGATCCAGCGCCTCGAGCTCGCCGCGCAACTTGCGTTCGCGATCCTCCAGCCGCTTGCTGACGGCACGCCTTCGCTGCTCGAGCCGCCGGCTTCCCGTCAGCGCCGCGCGCTGGCCGCGCAGCTCCGCGAAGAGCGCGAGCAGCGACGGCTCCCGCGAATGTTCCGCATCCTCGACTCCAGCTAGCGGCGTGACGTAGGCTGCGAGCAGCCGGCCGTCCCGGCGATACACGTGCAGCGCCTCCAATGCGACGGTGCCGTCCTCGCGCGGCGGCGTGCCGATCGTTCGCACGGCGGCCGGCAGCGGCGGGAGCTCGTACGGAGCGCCCACGCGCACGGCGCGTCGCGCGTTGTCCGCCGGGGCGAACTCCTTGTGCGCCGCCACGACCCGGTCGCCCTTGATCAGAACGAGATTGCCGAAGCGCGGCACGAGCTCCGCGTAGAGATCGAACTCGTCGCCGACGCCGAAGCGCGAGCGCGCCGAGAAGCGCAAGCGCAGCAGCCGATCGTCGCGCCGCGCGTCGACGCTCGCGAGCGTCATCCCCTGCAGCGACCGCGCGAGCGTCCGCACGAAGCCCGGCTCAGCGGCGATCGTCAACGGAGATCCCGGCGCGGTGACCTCCTCGAGCGTCAGCAGCGGCGGCGATTCGAACGAATCTATGGCGAGAAGCGATCGCGCGCCGCGAGCGCGGAAGAGCAGGCCCACGCGCCCGTCGTCGAGCATGCCCGCATCCTCTACGCGCGCGCCGCGCAGGCGCTCTTCGATTTCCCGAGCGAGCCGCGCGATGAGGACCCAATCGGTCAGCATCAAACAATCTTATCGTGACGATACGAATAGCCTTGGCCGCCGCCGTCGTCTCGCTGTATGCCTGCGGCGGCGGCGGATCTCCGGCGCCGAAGAACTGGCGCCCCATCGCTGGCCAGCGCAATGCCTGGACCAACCCGAGCGGCTCCCAGCAGTATCGCTACGAGACGGCCACCTTCGGCGGCACGCTGTCGGATCTCGCGTCGCAAGTGACGATCGACGCGCTGATGAAGAACCGCGGCGCGAAGCTGCAGGGCAGCAACAAGCCGTTCCCGGCGTGCCCCGGAGCCGCAGGGGTCGCGACCTTCCGCCTCGGCGGCGAGCAGCTGGCCGAAGGCTTCGCCGTTCGCGACAACCAGGCGGTGCGCACCTACTACCTCCGGCCGGTCGGGGCCGACGCCGATCCGGACGTGCTCGACGCTATGCAGGGCGTACTCTGCAAGCCTCCAGCCTGACGTAGGGCAAGCGGCCATGGGGCATGAACCGAAAGAAGGTTGAGCACCGGGCCGGGTCTGCTGTTCGTCGTATCGGGCCCTTCGGGGGCAGGCAAGGACACGCTCGTCGAGGCGTTGCGGGAACGCCGAGCCACCCTGCGCTACTCTGTCTCGGCCACGACTCGGCCGCCACGCTCGGACGAGCGCAACGGGGAAGACTATTTCTTCGTTTCGCCCGAGGAGTTCGAGCTGCTGCGGGAGGGTGACCGGCTGCTGGAGTGGCGCGAATACAACGGCAACCTTTACGGGACGCCGTGCGATTACGTCGAGGAGAGCTTGACGGAGGGCTACGACGTCGTCATGAAGCCCGAGGTCAACGGTGCCCTCGCCGTGAAAGCGGCGTACCCCGACGCGGTCCTGATCTTCCTGGTTCCGGACCGCTTCTCGCACCTCCGCGAGCGGCTGCTCGCTCGTCGCACCGAGACGAACGAGGAGATCGCGCGGCGGCTCGAGATCGCGCAACAGGAGATGAAGTTCATCCGGAGCTTCGACTACATCGTAGTCAACGAGCAAGACCATCCGGAGTGGGCAGTGCGTGACCTGGAGGCCATCCTGCAGGCGGAGCGCTTTCGCATCCACCGGTATCCCGACGACTCGATTCGGCGCGTCGAGTCGTCATGACAGCTACAACTTGAGAAGGAACACGATCGAAATCACATGAGCAAATCCGTATTCGGCGACCTCGACGTTCTGCTGGAGCACGCCGACTCCAAATTCAGCCTCGTCAACATCGTGACGAAGCGCGCGCGCCAGTTGAACAATTGGATTCGCGTGCAGCAGCTGCCGGCAACCGATCGGCGCGAGTACTTCGCGAGCGAACCGCTGGTCGACCCCGAGACGATCAACCCGAACAAGCCCGTCTCGATTGCGCTGGACGAGATCGCGGACGGCAAGATCGAGTATCGCCGGACGCGCGAAGGGATCAAGTAGATAGAACCGCGATGTGTGGGATAGTCGGCTACATCGGCGGGCGCGATAGCGTACCGATAATTCTCGATGCGCTGCGCCGCCTCGAGTATCGCGGGTACGACAGCGCCGGCATCGCGGTCATCGACGCTTCGGGAAGGCTCGCGGGCTCGAAGGCCGAGGGGAAGCTATCGCGGCTGGCCGAGCGCCTCGCCGACGGCAGCCCGCTATCCGGCGCCGTGGGCGTTGGCCACACGCGCTGGGCGACGCACGGCGCCCCGTCCGACGCCAACGCGCACCCGCACCTGGATTGCGGCGGCAGGATCGCCGTCGTGCACAACGGCATCATCGAAAACTACGCGTCGCTGCGGGCACGGCTGATTGAGCTCGGCCACGTCTTCAGCAGCCAAACCGACACCGAGGTGCTCGCGCACCTGATCGAGCTACACTACGACGGCAACTTGGAGGAGGCCGTCCGCCGCACGGTCCACGAGGTTCGCGGCGCGTATGCGCTCGGCGTCATCTCGTCCGACGACCCGGAGCACCTCGTCTTCGCGCGCAACGGCGCGAGCCCGCTGGTCGTGGGCATCGGCGACGGTGAGATGTACGTCGCGTCCGACACGCCGGCGATTCTGCCCTATACCCGCCGCGAGATCATCTTGCAGGAAGGCGAGATCGCCGTCGTCGGGCGCGACGGTTTCCGCCTCACCGACTATGCGGGCGCGAGCATCGAGCGCGACCCGATCGCCATCACGTGGGACGCAGGCTCCGCCGAGAAGACCGGTTTCAAACATTTCATGCTCAAGGAGATCTTCGAGCAGCCCAATGCGATCAAGCAAACGCTGAGCGGGCGCGTCGAGGTGGACGGCAGCGTCGGTTTCGGGGCCGAGCTCGGGGACATCACCCCGGAGCGCCTCCGCAACCTGAGCAAGATCGCGATCACGGGTTGCGGCAGCGCGTACTACGCGGGAATGGTCGGGATGTACTTGCTCCGCTCGCTCGTGCATCTGCCCGTCGAGATGGAGCTCGCCAGCGAGTTTCGGTATGGCGATCCCGTCATCGACTCCACCACGCTGGTGATCGCCATGTCGCAGTCGGGCGAGACCGCCGATACGATCGAGGCGGTCCGCATCGCGAAGGATTCGGGCTGCGGCGTCCTGGGGATCTGCAACGTGCTCGGCTCGCACCTGACGCGGCTGGCCGACGGCATGCTGTACACGCGCGGCGGCCCCGAGATCGGCGTCGCCGCAAGCAAGACGTACGTCGCTCAGGCCACCGCCATGACGCTGTTCGCCCTCTATCTGGCGCGGCTGCGCGGCACGACCGACGGGCGCCGCCTGGCGGAAATCGCGGCCGGCACGAAGCTGCTGCCGGCGGCCGTGGACGTCGTGCTCAACACCTCGGACGAGATTCGCAAGGTCGCGCGCGAGCTGCGCCGCGCCCAGAGCGTGTTGTTCCTCGGCCGCTACGTCAACTTCCCCACCGCGCTCGAGGGCGCGCTGAAGCTGAAGGAGATCTCGTACATCCACGCCGAGGGCTATCCCGCCGGTGAGATGAAGCACGGTCCAATCGCGCTGCTCGATTCGACGGTGCCGGTGGTCGGCATCGTCACCGAGGATCGCGTGCGGGAGAAGATGCTTTCGAACCTAATGGAGTCGCGGGCGCGCGAAGCACCGGTCATCGTCGTGGCAAATCGCGACGACGCCGAAGCCAGAAGTGTCGCCGATCACGTGTTTTGGGTGCCGAAGGTCGACGAGCTGCTCTCGCCGATCGTCAACGTCATCCCGCTGCAGCTGCTCGCCTACCACATCGCCGACATGGAAGGCAAGGACGTCGACCAGCCGCGCAACCTCGCCAAGACCGTCACAGTCGAGTGATCCGCAGCGACGGCCGCCGCGCGGACGAGCTACGGCCGGTAACGATCGAGCCGGGCTTCCTGAAGTACGCGGAAGGCAGCGCATTGATCAGCGTGGGAAACACGCGCGTGCTCTGCGCCGCGTCGATCGAGGATCGCGTGCCGGCCTGGATGAAGGGCCGCGGCGTCGGCTGGGTGACCGCGGAGTATGCGATGCTCCCGCGCGCGACGCAGGAGCGCACGCAGCGCGAGTCCTCCAAGGGCCGCCTCGGCGGAAGGACCCACGAGATTCAGCGGATCATCGGGCGCGCTCTGCGCGCCGTCACCGACACGGCGCGCTTGGGCGAACGGACGGTCTGGCTCGACTGCGACGTGATTCAGGCGGACGGCGGGACGCGGACGGCCGCGGTGACGGGCGCCTGCGTGGCGCTCGCGCTGGCTCTGCGCACGCGCTTCGATCCGGCCGATCGCGCGCACTGGCCGCTCGTCGCCATGGTCGCCGCCGCCAGCGTCGGCATCGTAGCCGGGCAGCCGCTGCTCGATCTCGCCTACGACGAGGACAGCCAGGCTCTCGTCGACATGAACGTCTTCATGACCGACGGCGGACGATTCGTCGAGTTGCAGGGAACCGCCGAGGCCGCGCCCTTCGATCGTCGCGAGCTCGAGACGCTGCTCGGCCTCGCGGATTTGGGCATTCGCCGGCTGTTTGCGCTGCAGGACGCCGCACTCGGGACGATCTCGCCGGTTCATGCCGGTTGACGCAGCGCTGGCCGAGCTCGTCGCGCGCATCGGCGCGTTCCACGTAACGGACCGCGCGATGAAGCACGCGCAGCACGACATGGAGGCGGCGATAGCGAGCGGATCCGTGGACGATCGCGAGCGCGCCGCGTATCTCGCGGCGGCGCGCCGCTACTTCGCGAGCTTCAACGGCGAGGCGCGCGTGCATCTCCGCGACGTCGACCGTCGGCTGGAGCACGTGAACCAGGTGCACTTCAACCTCGCGGCCGAGCGCGCCGTGGCCGTCAAGCGCATCGAGGCCACGCAGGCGGTTCTGGACGCGTTGGGCCAGGCGGACCGATCCGGCCGGTGAAGTTCCTCGACCGTTTCGGGCGGGCGACGGCCGGCTTTTTCGAGTACGCGGGCGGCTTGACGCTGCTCTCGGCGGAGTCGTTCGGGTTCGTCGTGCGGGCTCGCATCCGCGTCGCGGAGACGATCTCGCAGGCCGCGCTGCTCGGCGTCCAATCGCTCGTCATCGTCCTGCTCACGTCGCTCTTCACGGGCGCGGTCATATCGCTGGAGTCGGCGCAACAAGCCGTCGCCTACGGCTTCAGCGCGTTCGTCGGCGGCGCCGTCGCCTATGGCTCGGTGCGCGAGCTCGGCCCGATGCTCACGGCGGTGGTCGTGGCGGGACGGGTCGGCGCCGCCATCGCGGCCGAGCTCGGCTCGATGGTCGTCACGGAACAAATCGAGGCGCTGCGCTCGATGGGCCTCGAGCCGTCCCGGTTCTTGGTCGTCCCGCGGCTCGTGGCGCTCTTGCTGATGCTCCCGCTGCTGACGATCTTCGCCGACGTCGTCTCGATCGTCGGCGGCGCGTGGATCGCCCAGGTCTACGCGCACATCTCCTACGAGTCGTTCATCTCGTCGGTGCGTGAATCCATCGGCATGAGGGACGTGCTCAAGGGCATCCTGAAGGCCTTCGTCTTCGCGACGATTATCGCGATGGTCGGCGCGTATCAGGGCCTCTCGACCCGCGGCGGCGCGGCCGGCGTGGGGCGTTCCACGACTTTCGCCGTCGTCTTGGCGATCATTTTGATCTTCATATCCAACTTCGTTCTGTCGTTCTTCCTGTTTGGTTAGGTGAGATGAGCGAAGGCAACACGAAGGTCATCGCGCGCATCGAGGATGCCACCCTGGCCTTCGGCGAGCGGGTGATCCTCAAAAATTGCAGCATAGACATCGTCGAAGGCGCGATCACGTGCATCATCGGTCTCTCCGGCGCCGGCAAGTCGACGATCCTGCGGCTACTCGACGGCCTGCTCCTGCCGAGTGCCGGGCACGTGTACGTGCACGGGCGCGACATCTGCCATATGTCGGAAGAGCAGCTCAACAAGGTCCGGCAGAAGATCAGCCTCTCGTTTCAGTTCTCGGCGCTATTGGACAGCCTGACGGTCGGCGACAACGTCGCATTGCCGCTGCGCGAGCACACGCGTCTCTCCGAGGCGGAGATCCGGAGAACGGTAATGGATGCGCTGGACAGCGTCGGGCTGGTCCGCGCCTACGACAACCTCCCGGCGGAGCTCTCCGGGGGAATGCTCAAACGCGCCGGCTTCGCGCGCGCGATCGTCACTCGCCCCGAGCTCGTCCTCTACGATGAGCCGACGACCGGCCTGGACCCGATCGTCACGAATCTCATCACGGACACGATCTTGCGGCTGCGCGAGAAGCTCAACGGGTCGGCGGTCGTGATCTCGCACGACCTGCAGTCGATCTTCGCGATGGCCGACTACGTCGCGATGTTGTTCGAGGGGGCGATCATCGCCTACGACTCCGCCGACGGAATCCGCAACTCACGCAACCCGATCGTGCAGCAGTTTCTCAGTGGATCGGAGATCGGACCGATCCCGATCTAGCGCCTCCTCAGGCAGGCTCCGCGGTCGCGCAAGAAAGCCCCAAGCGCCGGCGCGTTGACCCGCCGGAGCAGCTGACGCAGCGCAATTTCGACAATCGAGCTCTCGCTCACGCGGTGAAGCATCGCGATATCGCGTAGTTCGTGGCCGATCTCCGCTGAAAGATTGACGGTGAAGCGTTGTGCGTCGCCGGGACGTCCGATCTGTTGCGAAATGACGCCATCGCTTTCGTCGGAGCGCTTAAGTCGCGTCATGTGCGTCACTCCCTCTCAATTCGATGGGATCGGCGAGGTCGAAATCGCCAACGAGGCTGATGACAAACGCATCCAGCTCGAAGCTGCCTTGCTGTATCTCGCGAGTACGCCCGGGGTCTGTCATCTGGCCTCCTGCGCAGGGGTTACATGGGTAGCTATACCCCCGTCCTGCTGTTCATAACAGCCGAGCGCCCCGCTTGGCCGCTTGGCTGCGAGGCACTTGGCCCCGGAGCGCCCAATACGCAAGGCCATGACAAGGCAGGCCCAGGTTGGTGCGTTCACGATCGTCGCGCTGCTTTTACTCTTCGGGATTTTTTATGTCATCACGGACTTCGCCACGCGGCACACCGGCTATCGCGTAGGCGTCCACTTTCAGTCCGCGCAGGGCGTCACGAAGGGCGCGCTCGTGTATTTCAGCGGCGTGGACGTCGGCTCGGTGGATTCGATCGAGCTCCTGCCCGACAACACCGTCGATGTCATATTGGCAATCAACCGGGACATCGACATCCCGGCCGAATCGCGGTTCCTGATCGCCGCGCCGCTGACCGGCACGCCCTCCGTCGTCATCGTGCCCCCGCGCCAAAAGCCGCCGGTCGCGCTGCTGCCGCGCCAGGTCCTGCCGATCGCCCAGCAGCCCCACGGCTCGAACACCGCGACGATCGCCGACGTGCTCCAGCAGGGTCAGGCCGAGATCAAGCGCTTCGATCACGTGATGGCGCTGCTCGAGGCGCGCACGCCCCGGCTGCTCGACACGTTGCAGAGCACGCTCAGCAACGCCAAGGATCTGACCGTGAGCACGAAAGCGGACCTGCAGCAGCTGTCGGGCGAGTTCTTGGCGCTCGGCGCGAATCTGAATCGCAGCCTGTCGGTCGCGGGCGCCAACGTCGACCAGCTGTCGGCCACGCTCGACACCGCCGCGACAACCGATTCCAGGAAGCTCGGCGTGCTGCTCGACCGGTTCAACTCCACGGCGCTATCGCTCGACCGCTCGATGACGGCGCTGCAGGGCCTCGCTACCGATCCGCGGCTGAAGGCCAACATCCTGGCTACGACGCAGAACATCGCCGACACCACGGCGACGATCGCGGCGATGACCAAAGACCTGCGCACCGTCACGAGCGATCCCCAGACCCAGGCCCAGCTGCGCAACACGATCGCGAACCTCGACGCCGTGATGCAGAAGGCCAACTCGCTGCTCGGCGAGCTGGGCGGCACGAGCCACGTCTACCGCGTGGACGAGGGCGCGACGCCGGCGCCGGGCGGCAGCGCCGCTCCCGGCGCGAGCCCGGCTCCAGGCGGCGGCATCTCGCCCGCGGCGCGCGCGAACCTCCACGCCAAGCTCGCCAACCTCGCGCACGATCTCGTCGCCCTCCAGGTACGGTTGAGCGGGCTGTCGCCGCAGCACAATCCGGGGCTCAACCCGGTCTTGACGCAGAGCCAAGGCCCGCTCGGCGACATCAATCTCGTCCTGCTCCCGCACGCGCACACCAACGTGATGGTCGGCGCGAACGCCATCGGCAACAACACGACGTGGAACGCCGTGCTCCAACAGCAGACCGGGAACTTCCGTTACGGCGCGGGCGTGCTGTACTCGCAGATCGGCGTGCTGGGACAGTACGCACCGCTGCGCGGCTTCGGGCTCGAGACGCGGATCTACGATCTGACCTATCCGATGATCGATCTCTACGGCAACTTGCACATCACCCCGGGGTTGCAGCTCTTTTTCGGGCAGCGCGACATCACGCACGCCTCGCGGCGTAACACCTTCGGCCTCCAATACCAGTTCTAGGAGGAAGCGCAGTGGCAGATCGGCCGCGCGTCGGAATCATCGGGGCGGGCGCGATGGGCACGCTCTTCGGCTTTCACCTCGCCGCCTGCTGCGAGGTGACGATGCTCGACGACAACGCGACGGTCGCCGATGCGGTCGAGCGCGACGGGCTGCGCGTCAACGACGAGCCCGCGCGCAAGGTCGCGATCGCGCGGCGGGCTCGCGACCTCTACGGATCGCAGGTGCTGTTTCTCTTCGTGAAGGCGGTCGACACGCTGCGGGCGCTGCGCGCGTTCGCCGGCGAGCTGGATCCCGCCGCGCCGGTGGTGTCCTTGCAGAACGGCGTCGGCAACGAGGACGCGATCAAGACCGCGCTGGGCGGCGCGGTGCCCGTCATCCTCGGCATCACCACCGAATCGTCGCATACCATCGCGCCGGGAAGAGTGCGCAGCTCGGAGCAAGGGAACACGATCATCGGCTCCACCAGTGCATCGACGACGACGTCGCGCACCGTCACCGACCTGCTGACGCGCAGCGGCTTGCGCGCGTCCGTCGTCTACGACATCCGGCCGCATCTATGGGGCAAGCTGGTCGCGAACGCGTCGGTCAACGCCCTGTCGGCGCTGCTGGATTGCGACGCGGGCGAGATACCGCGCGATCCCAACGCGGCACGCCTCGCCGAGGCGCTGGCGGAGGAGACGGCCGGCGTCGCGGCGGCGCTCAAGATCAACCTCCCGTTCGTCAACCCGTGGCAGTACGTCACCGAGGTGATCGCACTCGGCGCCGACGCGAAGAGCTCGATGGCATACGACCTCGAGTCCGGCCATCCCAGCGAGATCGACCACATCAACGGCGCGGTAGTAGCGTTCGGCCGGCGCACTGCGACGCCGACGCCCTACAACGACGCGATGGTGCGCCTGATCAAGGCGCGCGAGGCGCTGCTCGCTCGCTCACGGCTGGGGCTGTAGCTTCAACAGCCGGATCGAGCCCGTCGCCGTTTCGACGTCGATCCGCCGCGCGCCGCCCGCATTGACGCTGCCGTCGATCGTCTCGGACGAACCCTGTGACGTCCCGCGCAGCGCGAAGTCCGTGAACAGCGCGCCGGCCGCCGTGTGGAGGTGCACGGTGAACGCGGCGATCGCGGGAATGCGTAGCTCGACGTCGCCGTGCTGCGTTGAGAAGTGCAGCGTGCCCGGCCAGTCGGTCGATCCGATCGTCGCGGTGATGTTGCCCTGCCCGACCGCGGCCTGTCCGTAGGCCGGCAGCATCATCGTGACGTTGCCGTGCGATGCGACCACGACCGCGTTGCCGCGGATATCCGTGACGTTGACGTCGCCCTGACGCGACAACACGGCGAGGTTCGCCGCGTCGGGCACGCGCACGAGCAGCGACTGCAGCGGGATCGCCGCGTCCACGACGACGCCGCGCCGAGTCACGCGCAGCCGCGGAGCCGGAGGCGGCGTGGCCTTCGCCGCCGCGGTCGCCGCGATCGTGAACAAGTCGCGGCGCTGCCCGTTCTCCGGCTGATAGACGTTGAGCGTGGCCTGCGCGACGCGCACCTCCAGCGTCGCACCCGGCTTTAGGACGCCGACGGTCGTCGAATACGGCGGGGTGGAGCTGCACGAAGCAAGCGCGACTGCGGGAAGAAGAAGCAGAAGAAGCCTCACGAACTACGCTCTTCGATGGGTGCCCCACGCCTCTTGCAGCGATTCACGCCGGCGGCGCTGACCGCGCTGCTGTGCGCGTGCGGCGGCCTCTTTCGACAAGCTCCGGATGAATTAGCGCCGTTCGCGCCCGGCGTCGCGCCGGATGGCCGCGCGCCCGCGGCCTCGCGCTGGATTCCGACTCCCGGCACGTCGTACCAGATCCAGTACAGCGGCAAGCTCGATCTGCAAATCAACGCGGACATCTACGACCTCGACATGTTCGACACGCCCGCGTCGGTCGTGAAGAGGCTGCACGACGCTGGGCGGCGCGTGATGTGCTACGTCGACGTCGGCACGTGGGAGAATTGGCGACCGGACGCGCGCAAGTTTCCCAAGAAAGTGCTGGGCAAGCCGGACGGTAACTGGCCCGGCGAACGCTGGCTCGACATTCGCGCGACCAAGGTCCTCGAGCCGATCATGGGCAAGCGCCTCGATCTCTGCAAGAGCAAGGGCTTCGACGGCGTGAATCCCGACAATCTCGACGGCTATCAGAATCGCACCGGATTCCCGCTCACTTACGCCGAGCAGCTCAAGTACGACACCTGGGTGGCGAGCGCCGCCCACGCGCGCGGGCTCACGGCCGACCAGAAGGGCGACAACGGCCAGGTGAAGGACCTCGTGAAAGTTTTCGATTTCGCCGTGGTCGAGCAGTGCTACGTGCAGGGCTGGTGCAAGCAGTTTGACCTCTACGCGAACTCAGATCGCCTCGTCGTCGACGTCGAATACTACAGCGACCAGCAGCGGTTTCTCCACGGCAACTGTTCGGAGGCCGCGAAGAACCACGATACCGCGATACTGAAGAAGCTCCAGCTGACTGCCTGGATCCTCACCTGCCCTAACTGAGACGCCTTTACGGCGTCAACGAGAAGACCGTTCCCCTCAGTTTTTATCGCATTCGCGGGAAGGTTCTTCTCACGAATGCGATAAAACTGTTATTATGTCGCATCCAGCCCGCTCGAAGAAGCCCCGGCCGGTCGCCGAGGCGGTCCTGCCTGAGGGCCTCGACCCGCTGGTCCGCGACCTGGCCGGGTATCTGCTGACCGAGCGCAAGCGCAGCCCGCTGACCGTCGCCGCCTACGCGCGCGACCTCAAAGAGTTCACCGAGTTCCTCGTGCGCGGAAACGGCGACGCGTCGCTGCGCGACGTCACGGCGTCCCAGATCCGCCGGTACATCGCGTACATGTTCGACTCTCATGGCTACGACCCACGAACCGTCTGCCGCAAGCTCTCGTCGATCCGCGCGCTGTACCGCTTCCTGAAGATCACGGGCGTGCTAGAGAGCGACCCGGCCTTCGCGATCCCTGGTCCGTCGGTGGCCAAGCGCAAGCCGGCCCCGCTCAAGGTTGACGAGGTCATGCAGCTACTCCGGACGTCGCTCGCCGGCCGAACCGACGCGGCGCGGCTGCGCGACCGCGCGATCTTGGAGCTCCTTTACGCCAGCGGCATCCGGCGCGCCGAGGTCGCGGGCGTCCGGCTCGCCGACGTCGACCTGGCCGAGCGAACGATCCGCGTCACCGGTAAGGGCAACAAGGAGCGCACCGTCGTGATCAACCGCGCGGCAGCGGCCGCCATCGAGGACTACCTACGCGTGCGCCCGCGCAGCGCCGACCCCGCGTTATTCCTGGGCCGCACCGGCCGCGCACTGACTCCCAAGCACGTGTGGCGCATCTTCCGCGACATCTATCGTGTGAGCGGCGTGCAAAAGCACGCGAGCCCGCACACGCTGCGCCATTCGTTCGCGACGCATTTGGTCGAGAACGGCGTCGACCTCGAGACGGTGCGCGAGCTGCTCGGCCACGAGAGCCTCGCGACGACGGGCGTGTACTTGCAGCTGGCGATGGGGCACAAGCGCCGCGCCTACGACGAAGCGCATCCGCGCGACCGCATGGGGGACCGCTAGGCGCTCCTCTCTTCTTCTTCCATCGTACTATTTTGCTAGTGCCGCCTCGACTGCTTGTTCTTCGTTAGCCCGGCCTTGGAAGAAGCGTCTGCGAGCTGCATCGCCACGCCGCGCGCACCGCCGATGGCTGGAACGCGTCACTCAAGTCACAGCCCGAACGCGTACACGTTGCCGTCCTTGGAGCCGATGTAGACCATCCCGTTGACCACCGTCGGGACTTCTGCGAAGTTAGCGGTGGTATAGGACCACAGTTTGACCCCTGTGGCGGCATTGAGGGCGTACACGTTGTGGTCGTCGGAGCCGTCGTAAACCACCCCGTTGGCGACTGCCGGCGACGAAAACGCGCGGTCAAAGCTGGTGAAGAAAGACCATAGTTTGGCGCCGGTGGCGGCGTTGAGGGCGTACACGTTGCCGTCGGCCGAACCGGCGTAAACCACTCCGTTGGCGACTGCCGGCGCCGAGTTCACACTGTACTGGGTGGCATAGGACCAGACCCGGGCCCCAGTAGCGGCGTTGAGCGCGTACACGACGGTGTTGGAGGAGCCGAAGTAGACCAACCCCTTGACCACGGCCGGTGCTGAGACTACGTCACCGGTGGTGAAGAAAGACCACAGCTTAGCCCCGGTGGCGGCCTTGAGGGCGTACAGGTTGCCGTCGTCGGAGCCCGCATAAACCACCCCGTTGGCCACCGCCGGCGATGAGTCGACGTTGAGGTGCGCCGCGAAGGACCACAGCTCGCGCCCGGTGGCGGCGGCGAGCGCATACAGGTTGGCGTTGGAGGAGCCGACGTAAACCACGCCGCTGACCACTGCCGGCGAAGAGTACACACCGCAGACGAAGGGTGGGCAGTTGGCAGCGAAGGACCACAGCTTGGCGCCTGTAGAGGCGTTGAGAGCATACACGTAGCCGTCGCCGGAGCCGACGTAGACCGCTCCGTTGGACACGGCCGGCGTCGAGAACACGACGCCGCCGGTGAGGAACGACCACACTTTGGCCCCGGTGACGGCGTTGAGCGCGTACACGTTGCCGTCGTAGCCGCCCACGTAGACCACGCCTTTGGATACCGTCGGCCCTGAGCCCCCGCAGATTGACCCGGAGCAGCCGGTAAAGAACGACCACCGCTTCTTCAGCCGATGCGCGCTGCGCCGCGACAGAATCCGCTCGTGCGGGTTGAACCGGCCACCGGAGGGGATAAAGCCTAGCTCCGACCAGTTCACCGAACCGCCTTGTGCCACGTTTGGACCAATAATGCGCGCATTCGCCGTACTCTGCGTGGGCGGTGCGAGATTCACACCTGAGCCCGCGCCGTTGGACGAGCATCCTACCGCGACGAAGCCGAGCGCGAGCGATATCGAGACCAGCGATCGAGTTTTCATTGATCTGTCTCCCGAGAGTAAAGTACACCCAGCCTATAAGAAAAGTCTGAAGCCCGCTCGCGGTGAACCCCGCCACGGGCAAGGTCCTGCCTACGTTAAACGCCGAGAGCGCGTGGGGACTTAAGGGGGACGGTTAGAGCTTGACGTTCAGCGAACCGGTGATCTGCATCGGCGCCGTCACGCCCAAGAAGCCCGTGTTGTTTCCGTTGAACCAGAACGCGTACGGGTACTGCAGCTGTGGCGGCGGGTGCGCCGAGTTCGCGTTGGGATAGAAGTTCCCGGCCGGGTACAGGAAGTTCGTCGGCAGCGACCCGTAGACGCAGACCGACGGATTGTCCCACGAATAGCCGCGCTGGCCGCAGATGTCGAGCAGGTTCGTGAAGCTCAGCCGTGCCGTGACGCGCGGGGTCACGTCGTAGCTGAACGCGAGACCCATCTGCAGCTGCCACGGCTCCTTGAACGCGCCGAGGTTGTCGAATCCGCCGGTGAACTTGTCCGGGATGAATACCGGCAATCTCCCGAAGTCGTCGCACGCGGCCGGATCGGCGGCGTTGCCGTGGGCCGCGATCCACTTCGAGCTCGGTAGATAACACGACGTCGGATTGTAGCCCGGCCAGGCCGTCGGGGCCCCGTACTCGGCGCCCGACGAGAAGTTCCAAGAATTCGTCACGTTGAAGCGCCGGTGCCGGTAGTTGAGGATCAGCGCCGCGATGTACGGCACGGCGTAGCCGTTGGCCGCGGCGACCGGTCCGGGAATAACGTCGTAGGTCGGATACCAGGCCGTGTCAGTGAAGATGTTCTGGTACGGCTGATTGTAGTAGGGGTTCGCGACGACCCCGGCCTGTTTGCAGTTGTTGGTGCCAGCGCCCGGCGAGCCGTTGTACTCGTAGAAGTAGCACGGGAAGCCGCCGTGACCGCGCAGGAACGAGTCGTAGTTCTTGATGTAGCCGTTGAGCTGGTCGATCACGTTCTGCGACGTGCCGCTGAAGTTCTGGTAGCGGATCTGGCTATGCGTATACGTAAACGCGAGCTGACCGCTCAGGCCCTCGCGCGAGAAGTCGCCCTTGGCGATCGCCAGCTCGACGCCGCTGCTCTGCTGGTTGCCGACGTTGAGCCCGGACTCGAGACCGCCCTGGGGGTCGATGTAAAAGTTCTGCAGCTGATCGCGGGTAGCGCGGAAGAACGGCGTGATCTTGAAGCTCCAGTCCGTGCCTTTGAGGTGGCTCTCCCACGAGAGGTCGTAGTTGTACGAGGTGTCGGGCCGGATCAAGTGATCCGGAGAGTTGAAGCCGTAGCCGTAGAAATGGTTGCCGAGAAACAGCGGCAGGTTCTGCTGCAGCGTGTTGTACTGCACCCACGACGAGTTGGGCGGGCGCGCGTACACGCCGAACGACGCCCGCAGCACGTTGTTCGGATTCAGGGTGTACGTGACGCCCAGACGCGGCTGGAAGCGCGCCGTCGTGTACGACCCGCCGCTCGTGTTGGCGAGCGCACCGTAGGGCGACTGCGCCAGCGGCACGGTCTGCACGCCGCTGACGACCGGGCACGGTCCGACGCCGCTGTTCGTGCGGTCGATCGGCTTGTTATTGTTGACGCCCGGCGCGAAGCAAAACTCGGCGTTGTACGCGTTGAACCAGAACGCGCGGGCCGGGTCGCCCGGGCTCGTGTCGCCGAAGAGATACTGGAAGTCCTCGACGCGCAGGCCGATGTTGACGTTCACCCGGTCGTCGGGGCGCCACTGGTCGGCGATCGAGTAGCCCGTGAATGCGGAGTTGACCTGGTTGAGGTTGCCGTTGAACGTCGTGTTCGTCACGAGCCAGCGCGGGTTGACGCCCGGCGCGCACGCGGGCGGCCTCGGGCTCGAGCTGCACGAGTACGTGGGCGGCGGCGACGGATTCGTCAGCGTACCTTGGGTCTGGTCGTAGCAGCCGATGTGCAGCCCCGTCGACGGATCGTAACACTTGCCGTTGGTCCCGACGAAGTTCGTGATGTTCCAATCGGACGGGAAAAAGGTCACGTCCCAGCGTTGCAGCTTCGAGTACGTGTAGTTGCCGGTGACGCTCAGCAGGTGTTGCGCGCTCAGCTGATTCGTGTAGTCGAGATGAAAGCCGTACGTGTGGTCCGGCAGAAAATACGGCAGCTCCCAGCCATAAAACGGCTGCGCGGTCGAATTGTAGCCGTTGATGTCCCAGTTGGAATACATCGCGAAGCCGTAGAGCCGGACGTACGACGATGGCGTGAACTCGTGCTGGTACTGCAGCTTCTCGATGGCCACGCCGTTGTCGTTGGGGTCGCGGATATCGAACGGCAGCCGCCCCTGGAACGCGTGCGGCGGGCTCGACGGGAGGAAATACTTCGTCAGCTCGGACTGGTTGAACGGCTGCATCGGGGTGCCGTGGTACAGGTAGCTGTCGTCCCACACGAGCGGGCCGAAGAGCGCCTGCAGCGTATTGGCGCCGAAATCGTTGATCGAGCTGTAGTACTGGTTGAGGTTTTCGCTCGTCATCCACAGCGCCTGGACGTCGTCACGCAGCCCGTTGCTCTTGTGCGGGATGCCGAAGTGCAGGTCGATGATGCTGTCGCGCAGCGACTGCGTAGCGAGCCCGAACCCTAGGCCGCTGGTGAAGAGCACCGGCGACGGCGCCCCCGTATAGACGTAGCCGTTGGAGTGCGCGAGCGACGTGCACGACGTCTGCCCGCACGTGTAGCCCGGCACGGCGCTGACGGGATAAAAGAACGAGAACGGGATGCCGGCGCCGTTGGAGTTGTCGACGAAGCGAAAGTCTTGGTTGCTGCCGCCGAAGCCGGCGTAGTAACTGAACAGGCGGTCGGGCGTCGAGCCGCCCGCCTCGATCGACGCCTGGTGGTAGAACGCGGGATAGCCGACGGAGAGATTGCCGTCGCCGTAGCCGGGGTAGGTGCCCGTCTTGATGACCTGGTTGACGTACCCCGAGATGCCTTGTGCGTCCGAGCTCGCCGGCACGCCGCCCGTGTAAATCTGCACCTCCTGGCTGCCCAGGCTCGAGAGCATCGTCTGCGGCGCGTTGTCGTAGGCGCGGTTCGTCGGAATGCCGTCGAGCTCGTAGCCGACCTGATCGATGTCGCCGCCGCGCACCTTCAGCGTCTGCCACCAGCCCTGCTCGTTCGCATCGAGGGCCACGCCCGGAACCGACGCGATCGCGCCGTACGCGTTGTTCAGGCTGCCCGGGCCGCTCAGTCCCAGCGCCGCCTGCTGCCCGGCGGAGTTGACGGAGTACACGTCGCTGGTCGTGCCGGGCTTGACGAGGCTCGCCGCGGACTGCGCCACGACGCGCGCGATGGTCTTCAGCGTGCGGTTGAGCGATGCGTTGTAGGTCTGCACCTGGTCGGCAACCACGGTGAGGCCCGGCTGCGCCAGCGGATCGTAACCGCTGCGCGAAAATGAGAGCGTGTACGTATCCGGTATCAGCGTCAGGAAACGGAACGTGCCGCTCGCGTCGCTGGTCGACGTCGCGGTCTGCGACGGCGCGGCGGCGGTGACCGTCACGCCGGCAATCGGAACGCGCGTTTGCGCGTCGACGATGCGGCCCGTGATGCCGCCCGTCGTCCCGGCTACGGCCTGCAATGGAAAACAGACGCCGGCCAATACGACCGCCGCAACCCACTTCGAACAACGCATTAAGCGAGATTATCGGTTAAGGGGTCGCTTCCTTTGCTAGCGCTTCTTCTTCATCCAACCAATCGCGCGTCAGATACAGCCAGAAGGCCAGGCCGGCGTACTCTCCGTAGCGCGCGAAGGCGCGCCGAATCGTCGAATCCGCGGCGCGCTTCTTGCCCGCCAGCCGGCGATACTTCGGCCGCGTCCAGGAGTCCAGAATCAGGCGGCGGTGTCTCCCGAGCAGCTGCATCACGTGCGCCGCGCCGTAGGGTCCGATCCCCGGCAGCGCGAGCAGCGCAGCCTCGACCTCCGCATCGGACGTGCGCTCGTGCTGCAGCGCCTCGAGATCCAGCGCACCCGTCGCCACGTCGCGCGCGATCGTCCTCACGTATGGCCCGCGATAACCCATGCGCGCGACGTCGCGAAACCACGCCTCCGGCGTCGCCGCGACAACGGCGGGTTCCGGAAACGTGCCGGCACCGAGCTCGCTCAATGCGCGCGTCATGCGGATCGTCGCCGACCAGGCGCAGTTCGTCGTGCAGATCGTCTTGACGACGTCCTCGAACACGCTCGGACTCGCGAGGATCCGGCCCGCGCCGGCAGCGGCCCATGCGAGCGATGCGTCGCCCGCGATGCGCGCGTAAAACTGCGACAAGTCGGCGTCAAATCGGAACATGCGCCGAATCGCTGTTTCGATCGCGGCGGCGCCGCGCCGCGGCAGCGGCCTTTCGGTCTCCGCGACGAGCCTGCCGTCGCTTCCGCGCATCGCGACCTCGACGACGCGCTCCCCCGCGCGGAAGGCGCGCCGATAGACGAGCGGAGACTCCTCGACGACAGCCGGCGCAAGTCGCGCGCAGCCGTGCGAGTGAATCGTGCGCGCGAACGAAATCGGCTCGCCGCCCGCGCCGCGCAGCGTCATCTCAAACAGGACGCGCACGGGAGTCGGGTTTAGGCTACGTAGGAGATGTTGACGGCGAGGCCCGCGGCTTCGGCGCGCATCAGGACGCCGTAGACCGCGTCGAGCTCGTCTTCTATCGCGGCGATCTCGCCGGCGCTGACCTGGAACCGCGCCGCGTGCGTCCACAGCAGGTGGCGCGCACGCTCCAGCGCGCTGTGCAGGCGCCCGGGAGTCGCTTCGAGCACGGGCCAGTCCAGCTCGCCCTGGGCGGGCACGACGCGCCAGCCGCGTCCGGACACGGAGGAAACATCCTGCTCGGAACCCAGCGCGTGCGGAACGGCGGAGAGCACGTCAACGGCCTCTTGATCGGCCATCGACAGCGGCAAGCCGAGCTCTCCAAGGCGCAGGATATAGCGAAAAAACGAGGCGTTGCCCACGGTGTAGGCGCCCGCCGCCGACGCCACGTTCACGTGGACGAGCTCGAGTTCCAAGCGATCCCTCGGGGTACCGGACATGCCCGCTACTTCGCGGGTATCAATCCGAGCTCTTCCACGGCCTCGCGCTCCTTGCGCAGCTCCTCGAGCGTCGCCGCAAGCTTGCGCTGCCCGAATTCGTCGTGCTGGATGCCCTCCGCGATTCGGGAAACGCCGTTTTCCGTGCGTGACGGGAACGAAAAGATCAGGCCGGAATCGACACCGTACTCGCCGTGCGAGCAGCGGCCCACCGAATAGTACTCGCCGGCCGGCGTGTCGTGGGTCAGGTTGTAGACCCCGACGACGGCTGCGTTGGCAGCCGAGGCGGCCGACGAAGCGCCGCGCGCCTTGATCACCTCGGCGCCGCGGTTCTGGACGGTCGTCATGAACTCGCCCTCGAGCCAACCGCGATCGCCGATGGCTTCGTGCGCGCTCTTACCGCCGATCTTCGCGTGCGCGAAATCGGGAAACTGCGTCGTCGAATGGTTGCCCCAGACGACCATCTGCGAAATCGCCGTCGTGTCCGCGCCGGCCTTTTTCGCCAGCTGGGCGCGAGCGCGCAGCTCGTCGAGCGTCGTCATCGCGAAGAAGCGATCGTTCGGGACGGTCGGAGCGTTGTTCATGGCGATGAGGCAGTTGGTGTTCGCGGGATTTCCGACGACGAACACGCGCACGTCTTCCGCGGCGTTCTGGTCGATCGCGCGGCCCTGTTCGCTAAAGATCCCGCCGTTGATGCGCAGCAGGTCGGAGCGCTCCATGCCGGCCTTGCGCGGGACCGCGCCGACGAGCAGCGCCCAGTTGACGCCGCGCATCGCCTGGTCGACGTCGGCACCGATGCGCACCGCCTTCAGGAGTGGAAACGCGCAATCTTCGAGCTCCATGGCGATGCCGCCGAGCGCTCCGAGCGCCTGCTCGAGCTCGAGCAGCTGGAGCTCGACCTCGGTGTCGGGCCCGAACATCTGGCCCGAGGCCACGCGAAACAGCAGCGCGTAGCCGATTTGTCCGGCGGCGCCGGTCACGGCGACGGTGATACGTCTCTTCACACTTCCTCCAAAAGCTAACGGCGGTTCGTCCGGGAGAGCTCTCGCTCACCGGGGGCGAAGCGAGCTACGCCGATGACCCAGCACTCGATCACTGGATATAGCGGAGCCGATCAGCCCAGACCGAGCATCTACGACACGTGCATCCGCTGCGGCCTATGCCTGCCGTCCTGTCCGACCTATCTCGAGACTATGACAGAAACCTCGGGCCCTCGCGGCCGGATTAGTCTCATCAAGGCGGTCGGCGAGTCGCGGCTGGACCTCTTGAGCGCCGGCTTCGTCGAGCAAATGTGGCAGTGCCTCGACTGCCGCGCGTGCGAGGCCGTCTGCCCGTCGGGCGTACGCTACGGCCAGCTGGTCGAGACCGCGCGCACCCAAATCGAGCGAGCGCGCGCATCCCGCGAGCCGGCTCGCCGCGATGCGCGGCCCCTGCTGCGCCGGCTCTTCGGCGGCACGAACTTGCTGCGTAACGTCGCGCGACTCGTGCGCTTTGCGCAACACACGCGCCTGATCTACCTCACCGGGCTCTTCGGCGCGGCGCGCGTGGCCAAGCTCGCCCCTCCGATTCCTAGCGAGTTTTTCGTCGCGCACGGGCAGCTGATCGAAGCGCCCCGGCCGCACGGCTTGGCCTTCCTGCACGCCGGCTGCATCATGCCGCTCGCGTTCCCGCACGTGCACGATGCCACGCTCCGGATGCTGCGGCGCGCCGGCTTGTCGATCACGGTTC
>DATDGN010000224.1:0-2453 GCA_036522095.1 Candidatus Cybelea sp.
GAGCAGTACCTGAACGACGGCGCCAAGTCGTGGTATCCCCACGTGATGTTCTACGCGCCGAAGGCAGATGCCGCAAATGACGGAGAGAGCTGGGGCGCTGACCGGCGAGGCTCTCCCGTGATTTTCGATTCGTCGCATCACCTGATGCCCGAGCCGTTTACGATCTTCTTCGTCCCGGTCGCCCGCTGGTCCGACGGATCACGCGGACCGGCCACGTGACGGGTTTAGCGCCGTAAGCAAGGCCCTCCCGCTCGTTGCGATTCGCGTGACGATGGGCTATCGTTTAGGGCAGTGGCTAAGGCAACGTTCATTATCGTCGGCGCCGGCGTTGCCGCTGCGACCGCCGCGGCAACGCTGCGTTCAAGCGGTTTCGACGGGCGCTTGGTGATGGTCGGGCAAGAGCCCGATCCGCCGTACAACCGGCCCACCCTGTCCAAAGAGCGCCTGCGCAACGAAATTACCGACGACCAGGCTCTCTTTCATCCGCCGGACTACTACCGCTCGAAAGAGATCGAGCTGCTCTTGGACCATCCAGTGCAGCATCTCAACGCCGCGGAGCACTCGATCCAGCTCGCGAACGCCGCCCCCCTCGCCTACGACAACGTCCTCATTACAACCGGGGCTCAGTTACGCTATCTGAACGCCTCCGGAGAGCAGCTGCCGGGGGTTTATTATCTGCGCAGCCTTGGCGACGCGCGCGCGCTCAGCCGGGCGTTCGAACAACACCCGCGCGTCGTGGTCGCCGGCACAGGGTTCATCGGATGCGAGGTGGCCGCCTCGGCGAGAAGCGTCGGGTGCGACGTCACGCTGGTGGGTAACGCGCCGCCGCTCGCTCACGCGCTCGGCCACGAGATCGGAGCGCTGTACACGCAATACCATCGCGCGCAAGGCGTCGACGTTCGCACCGGGACATTCGTCGCTCGTTTCGAGGGAAGCGATCGTCTCGAGCGAGCCTTGCTCCAGGACGGGAGCCGCGTCGATTGCGACGTCGCCGTGATCGGGATCGGCGTTGCCCCGTCGCTCGAAATTCTGAGGAACACGCCCGTGGAAGTGGCCGACGGCGTCCTGGTCAACGAGTTCTGCCAGACCAGCGTGCCGCGCGTGTTCGCCGCCGGAGACGTCGCGTTGTCGTGGTATCCGCGCTACGCAAAACGCATACGAGTCGAACACTTCGACAACGCTCAGCATCAAGCAATAGTCGCCGCGAAGGCTATGCTGGGACCAACCGATCCGTACAACCCCATTCCGTCGTTCTGGTCGGATCAGTTTTCGTACAGTTTGCGGTTCCGCGGCAACGCACCCCAGTGGGATTCAGTCGCGTTTCGTGGAGACACTCGAGCCGGCTCCTTCAGCGCCTTCTACCTTACAGGCGGCGCGGTCCAGGCCGTCTGCAGCGTCAATCGCTACGCAGAAAACTACGCGGCGCAGCGCCTCATCGGCAAGCAAATCGAGCCGAGCCTGCTGGAGGACGACAAAATCAACGTCAAAGAGATCGAGGTCTAGGGCAATGAGAGCTTCCCGATTCGATCAGACGCTTTACGTGTGCGCGGTTGCGATGCTTGTGGCAGGCTGCGGATCCCAGGCGCCTATCGGCGTCACTACGTATGCCGACGGTGCCGGATCGTGGATGCTGCCGGAAGCACAGAACCAAGACTTGCTCTACGTCGCTACCGGCGACAATGTGTACGTCCTTTCCTACCCGCATGGCAAACTCGTGGGAAGCCTTAATGTCGCCGGCAATAATTTATGTTCGGATAAAAACGGCGACGTCTTCGTCCCGACCGGCGGTTATGTGATCTTCGAATACGCGCACGGCGGCTCGAACCCATTCAAGACGCTCCACGGCGGAGACATCCCATTGGACTGTTCGGTCGATCCAACCACAGGCAACCTCGCCGTGACGCAGGAATCGTCGGGCGCGGGAGAAGTCGCGATATTCCCAAACGCGCAAGATCCGCCAACGTGGTACTACGATCCCGCCATTTACATGTTTGGGCTGTGCGGATACGACGATCGCGGCAACCTCTTCACCGACGGCTATAGCAGCGCGAACTACCTCGCAGAGCTGCCCAAGGGTAGCAACACTTTCACGAACTACTTGCTCGGCAACGGCTTCGACGTCTTCGGCGCCATTGCGTGGGATGGCCGGAACATCACCCTATCCAATCCTACGAGCCACGAGCTCGATCGCCTGAAGTTCGGCAAGACGTCGTTCAAGGTCGTCGGAACGACGGAGATCACCGGCTGGCAGAATCACTACTCGAGGCGGTGGCCTTACATACAGACTTGGTTGCAGGGCGGGACGTTCATCGCGCAGTCCAGCAGCCTTGCAATGGTGGGCTTGTGGCGTTATCCCGGCGGCGGACACGCCCGCAAGATGCTGAGGCCGTTCAAGAGCGGAAACGTCAACATCTACGGGGTGACCGTCAGCGTCGCGCCGAGCCGCTAGGCCG
>DATDGN010000225.1:0-6100 GCA_036522095.1 Candidatus Cybelea sp.
AAGCGCCCCCGGCATATCGTCGCCGACGGAGAGCCGGCCGGGAGCACGCCGGCGCGTTTCGAGCTCCTCCGCAGGGCGCTGCGCGTATTCGTACCGGACGGCGCTCGACCGGAATAAGCAAGCAAGCTGACCGTGTGAAAACTTTCGTCGCCGGCCTGCGTATATATCTCAGAAGGGCATCAACGTTCTCTGCAGGAGCGCCACAATGAGCCTCTACCTTTTCGGACCCTTTGAGCTGGATGCCGAGCGTCTACTCTTGCTCGATCGCGGCGAGCCGATTCCGATCGGCCCGAAGGTCGTGGAAACGCTTTTGGCGCTCGTCGAGCATCCCGGCGAGCTCTTCGCGAAGAGTGCGCTGCTCGCTCGCATCTGGCCCGAAGGCTACGTCGACGAGGCGAACCTCGCGCAGAACATCTATGTCTTGCGCAAGACGCTGCGGTCGCGCTGGAACGTCGACGCGATCGAGACGATCCCGCGGCGCGGCTATCGCTTCATCGCTCAGGTGGAGCGTCGCGACGACGCGCCCCGGCCCCAGCCGGCCCACGCGCCGTCCGCGCCGCCGGTGCCGCGCGTGCCCGCGCGGCGGAGATATCGCCGTTGGGCGATGATCGGGGCCTCCGGTCTCGCCCTTGCGGCCGCGCTGACGCTGGCGATCGCGATCCCGCGCGGAGCCGGCGCTCGTTCGGGCCTTTCCGCCGAAGGCACGCGCCTGCACGAGATCGGCCGCTACTATTGGAACCTGCGCACGCGCGACGGCATCGCGAAGAGTGTCGATTACTTCTCGCGAGTGATCGACACCGATCCGCACGACGCGCGCGGCTATGCGGGGCTCGCGTCGGCCGACGCCATGATGGCGGATTACGGTTACGGCGCGGCTCCCTCCAAGGTCTACGTGGCCCGGGCGCGGGCTTACGCCCACAAGGCGCTCGTGCTGGATCCCGGCAGCGGCGAAGCTTACGCCGTGCTCGGCATGCTCGCGACCGAAAAGAAGAGCGGCAGCATGCCGAACCTCGCGGAAGCCTTCAAGGATTTGCGGCGCGCGATCGCGCTCGATCCTGGGAGCGGACCGGCGCACTTGTGGTACGGGGTCGCGCTGCTCGAGAAGGGGCGCGTGTCCGAGGCCTACGGCGAACTCAATGCGGCCGCGCAACTCGACCCGCTGTCGGTCGCCACGACGGCATGGCTCGGAAACGCGGCATACCTCGAGCGCCGCTACGGCGACGCCGTGGCGTACGCGCGCGAGACGCTCGACCTTTCGCCGCAGCGCGCCGACGCCTACCAGACGCTGGGCCTGGCCTACGAGGCGCTCGGGAACGACTCGCGCGCGGCGGCGGCATTCGCGCGGCTCGCCGAGGTCTGCTCGGAATGCCGCGGCCAGGCCGCGGCGCTGCTCGCGCCGGTCTATGCCCGGACCAACCGCCTCGCTGAGGCGCGGGCCGAGCTCGCCTTCGCCCAGAGCCACCCGCACGAAGTCGCGCCGGAGGACCTGGCGCTGGCGCTCGCGTCGGTTGGCCGGCAGGGAGCGGCCCTCGATCTGCTGCGGCGCTCGCGCAGCGAATACGTGGCCGCCGAGATGGCCAACGACCCGCGCTTCGCCCCGCTGCGGCGCGCCGCCGGGGTGGCCGCCGTCCCGAAACCCGCCTAGCGAAGAATTTTTTCGCCCCGGCCTTGACACGGTCGTACTGTTGAGCTATTGTACTAGTGTACTAGTACGACAGTTCGATGGTACTAGACTTCAAGGAGGGACCACAATGACGCACACGACTTTCTCTCTCGAGTCCGAGACGGCTCGCGAGACGCGCACGCCGGTTCGGCTTCCCGACCGCAGGCCGGCGGGGCTGTTCCCTGGCTGGGGACCCAAGTTTTAGGATCGCCGCGATGCCGGCCGTTCTCACGGTCGATCCACGCAGCGGCGTGCCGATCTACCTGCAGATCATCGAGCAAATAAAGCGATCCGTCGCGCTCGGGATCTTGCAGTCGGGCGAGCAGCTTCCCACCGTCAAGCAGCTCGCGATCGATCTCACCGTCAACCCCAACACCGTCGCGCGGGCATACCGCGAGTTGGAGCGCCAGCAAGTGATCGAGACTTCCCCAGGAAGGGGATCGTTCATTCGCTCCAACGGCGTGACCGAGTCGCCCAAAGTGGCCGCGGAGATCGGCCGCGACGCGCTCGACGTCGCGCTACGCGAAGCGAAGTCGGTGGGGTTGGCACGCGACGAAGTGCGCGAGCTCTTCGATGCGGCCCTGCAGCGCTGGTTCCCAACGTTTGAGAAGTGAAGAGATGAGCACGATCACGATTTCGAATCTGCGAAAGTCTTACGGCAGAATCCCGGCGGTCGACGGCTTTTCGCTCGAGATTCCCGGCGCCAGCGTCTTCGGACTGCTCGGCCCCAACGGCGCCGGAAAGACCACGACGTTCAAGTGCATGCTCGGGCTGGCGCGTCCGGCGAGCGGGGAAATTCTGTATGACGGAAAGCCGCTCGCGCCCGCAATGTTCGAGCGCATCGCCTACATCCCCGAGCGCAGCGTTCTGTACGACTGGATGACGGTCGAGGAACACGTCGAGATGACGCGACGCGCCTTTCGGTCGTTCGATCCTGCGCGCGCGTTCGAGCTCCTCGCCACGTTCAACATCGACCGCCGGCGGCGCGTGCGCGCCCTCTCCAAAGGAATGCGCACGGCGGTGATGGTCGCGCTCGCGTTCGCGCGGAACGCGGAGATCCTGGTGCTCGACGAGCCGACCGGCGGGCTCGATCCGGTCAACCAGCGGCACGTCCTGAGCCTCATGATCAACGAGGCGGCCAAGGGCAACTCGGTGATCTTCTCTTCGCATCAGATCGGCCAAGTCGAGCGCGCCGCCGAGCATATCGCGGTCATGGATCGCGGGCAGCTGATCCTCCAAGGGCTGGTCGACGATCTCAAGGCGGACCGTAAGATCGTCGAGGGCATATTCCCCGACATCACTTTCACGCTCGACGGGATCGCCAACGACGCGCGCGTGGCGCGGGCCGACCGCACCGAGCGGGTCGTCCGGCTGCTCGTAACCGGTGGCGCGGACGAGATCGCCGAGCGGCTCGCTAACGCCGGCGCGATGGGCGTCCGCGTGCTCGATCTCAATCTCGAAGACATCTTCCTCTACGCCGTCTCGCCGGCGACTTCCACCGCGGACGTCGTTGCAAAGGAAACCTCGTCATGAACTACGTCGAATGGCTGCGAGTCCGCAATTTGCTCAAGATCGTCGTAATCATCTTGGCGATCCTAGTGGTGCTGGCGGTGGTCCTGCGCATCTCCTTCGCGCGCTACATGTCGCCGGAGGCGTGGGTCGCGCACGCCGCGATGCAGCACGGGACGCACGAGACGCACCTGACGCTGTCCGATGGGACGAAGCGCCTGATCCTCGACAACCCCTCGGAACGCACGCGCATCGTCGTCGACGATCACGGATACGCGGGCAGACACATCGTCATCACCGAGCCGACCAGCTCGTCCCACAGCGATACCGACCACGTCAACGTCGGCAGCATCCAGGTCGTTGAGTCGCGCCACGGGACGATTACCACGACGGTAATCGACACCAATGGCGCCGTACCGATGCTGTATTATATGCTCTTGGCCGATATCGTGGCGTTGATCGTCGCGACGATACTGGCGGCCCCCTTTGCGCGCGAGGCCGACGGCCATCTCGAGATCGCGCTGACGAAGCCGATCTCAAGGATTCGATTCGCCCTAGGCACGATCGGCGCGGACGTCGTCGGCATCATCGCCGCCTCGATCATCACCGTCGTGGCGTTCTATCTCTGCCAGCTGCTCTTCGAGTCGGCCCGTGTCGATTTCAGCGGGATCAACACCCGCGCGATCGCGATGGGCATCGCCGCTCCGCTGGCGTGGTACGCGATGCTGTGCGCCGCAACGACATGGCTTCACCGCTCTTATGGCGCCGTGCTGGGATTCGCTTGGCCGGTCGTCATCCTCATCGCCGTGCTCTCAATCATTAACCCCACCAACGTTGTGGCGCTCTTCATCCACGACGTCGCCTGGGTGCTCGCCCGCATCATTCCGTTCTCGTACGTGCAGTTTGCTTCGCCCGATTCCCATAATGCCCTCATCTACCAGGGCGGCGACTTCGCGCGGCGTCTTTCGCTTGAAATCCTGCTGTTCGTCGTATACGGCGCGCTGGCCATCTGGAAGTGGCAGCGCCTGGAGGCGTAATCGTGGAAATCATTGGAACGAACTTTACGCTCTCGCTCGGCTCCCTGCGCCTGCGCTTCGTCTTGGCGCTCGAAGACACCGAAGAGCGCCCCAAAGAAAAAGCTAAGCCACCCCATAAGCTCCGCGTCATACCGGAAGACGAATACGTTCGCTAAAGAATGAAACCTGTGCGGATGGCGGGGCGTGCGTATTTGAAGCCGTCTTGGGTGATCGTGTAGAGGTAGATGTTCGGGATCAGCGGATCGCCGCTGATGTTGAACGCGAACTGTCCGACGAGGGTGGTGAACGTGCCCCCGGATTGCAGCGAGTGCAGCAGTCCGAACTTGCTGGTGGCGTTCGCACGCTGCACCGCCGAGATGATGACCTGCGCGGCCGCATAGCCGAAGGCGGAGAACGAGGTGATCTGGCTGACCTCGCGTTGAAAATCGCTGACGAGCTGAATCGCGCTCGGGATCTTGTCGAGCGGCGGCATGGGCGAGGCGACGTACGCGCCCGCCATGGTCGTCGCGTAGTTCGTGATGGTGTCCAAATTGAAGAATCCGTCGCTCGCGCCGAAGTCGCCGGCGTAGCGCGCTAGCCGCAGCGCTTGCGCGACGGGTCCAAGCTCGGCGGTCTTGCCGGCGAGGAAGACGAAGCCGGGCGCGCGATCGAGCACGGTGCGCGCCGCCGCGGCCGGATCGGTCTTTCCGAGCGGGAAGAGGAGCACGTCGGCGGGGTGTCGGTCGGCCTTGGCCTGATCCACGAAGCCGCGCGCAACGTCGTATCCATAGTCGCCGTCGAAGGCCACGGCGATCGCGACGACGCCGCGCTTGCCTTCGAGCGCGGTGCTCGCGAAGAGGCGCCCAGCCGAGCTGTCTTTGGCGGGGAGACGGTACACGTTGTGAAAGCCGCGCTTCGTGACGGCATCGGCGGTGACGGTCGGCACGATCACCGCCAGGCCCTGATTCGCGTATCGTGAGAGCGCCGCCATCGTCATCGCGGCGGTGAGGTTTCCGACCGCGCCGATCACCGAGAAGTCCCCGCCGGCCACGTTGACGTTGGAGGCGGCGACGCCTGGGTCGTTGCGATCGTCGAGCGGACGCAGGCCCCATACGTGCGACACGGGCGCGTTGAAGCGATTCTGCTCGTCGACCGCCGACTGCACGCCCTTGACGACCTCCTGACCGTACTTCTGCAGCGAGCCTGTCAGCGTCACATTCACGGCGATCGTCAGCTGCGGCAGGAACTGCTGCTGCGGCTGGATGGGCTGACCCGGGATGACCTGAGCGTTTGCGCGGGCGCCCGCCCCGGCGGCCGCGGCAGCGGCGGCCGCGATGAACCGTGCGCGTTTCATACGAAGCCGCCGACGGTCGTAAGCAAAAAGATAACCGAAAACAGCATGTTCGAGATGAAGACCCGCTCGTTGATGACGAAAAGGTTGGCGCCGCTGCGGAAGAGGTGCTCCTCGTAAAGAATAAGCCCGGCGACTGAGATCACGCCGAGATAATAGGTTCTCCCGGCGCCCGCGAGCATGCCGGCGCCGGCTAGGAGCAGCAGCATCCCGAGGTGCAGCAGGATCGGGAGACTGCGTCCGCTGCGCTCGCCGAAGCGCACCGGCAGCGAGCGAAGTCCCTGTTGCCGGTCGACGCCGAGGTCCATGAGGGCGTAGATGATGTCGAAGCCCGCCACCCAGATCGTGACCGCGGCGAACAATAGCATTGCCGGGAGCGAGATCCGGCCCGCGATGCCGATGTATGCCCCCAACGGCGCGAGGCCGTCCACGGCGCCGAGGACGAAATGTCCGGCCCACGTGAACCGCTTGCAGAGCGGATAGACCAACAGCAGTACGACAGCGATCGGCAGTAGCGCGACACACAGCGGGTTGAGCTTGAGCGCCGCCCAGAAGAGCAGT
>DATDGN010000226.1:0-6195 GCA_036522095.1 Candidatus Cybelea sp.
GTTCCGGCCAAAGTCTGCGGCGGCACCGCGAAGGCCGCAATCCGCGGCAGCGCCGATCGCAGCGCCGCCGCGGCGCCGAGCGCGAGCATGCCCGTCATGAGGCACGCCGCGGCGAGTCGCGCGTACGTGAGGCGCGGCTGCGGCCGCGGAGGCACGGCGGCCTCCACGATGCAGTGCACGCCGTCTCCCGCCACTTCGGCGAGCGCGCGATCGAACGAGGGGAAATCTTTCGGCCAGACCGGGATCTGCGTAGCGCTCGTAGAGAGCGGCTCGACCTCGAACGAGACCGGATACGCAAGCATGGCCTCGCCGTCGTGCGACACGACCCACGTGCGGCAGACGAGCGCGGCCGCCGTCCGGTTGACGACGCGCAGCGCGTAGATCGCGACGCCGCGCCGCCGATCGAAGCTCTCGAGCGCGAAAAACGCCGAGACGCTGCCCGCCAGCGTCTGCAACGCCAAGCCGGAGCCGAAGCGCGCCAGCGCGCCGGTTCGACCCGGCGCCGGGAGCGCGAGCGCCGTGCTCAAGCCGGGCCGGTTCTCACTGCGAGATCACCATCTGCGACGTGCTCGACAACTGCATCGTCAAGTGCGAAACGAACGGCGCGATGAACGCAAACGTATATGTAACGTTCACGGAGACCGTACAGCCGGGCTCGTTCGTCGAAGTGGCGCCGGCCGGGCAGCTGGGCCAGGTCGCGATGGCGTGGATGCCGGCCGGGTTGGTCGCGCCCTCGGACAGGCTTTGCACGTAGGTTTGGACGTCGGACGATTGCGCATTGCAGTGATCCAGCTGGGTGCACTGCGCGCCGCGCACGATCGCCCAGCGCGCGCCCTCGCGCGCGATCTGCGCGACGAACGCGTAGGTGTACATCGCGCGCCCGAAGTCGATCACGCCGAATATCAGGGCGAGAACGACGCCCATGACGATGGTGGTTTCCGCGAGACTCGTGCCGCGCTGGCTGTTCCGCACGCTTTTCATTGGCTGCTCACGGGCATGATCGCCGTCGCGGACATTGGGAAGGAGTTTGGGATGCCCGGATAGTGCAGCAGCGAGGTGAACGTGCCCGATACCTTCACCTCCACGTAGTACACCAGGTTGGCGGGCACCGAGTTCGAGGTGTTCTGCGGGCAGGTCGACGCCTGCCCGTTGATCGTGCACAAGATGTTCGCGTGCACGGTCCACTGCGTGAGGTTCTGGCCGTCCGCCAGCGCGGCATTGCGGGTTCCGGCACCGTTAACGCTCGCGTCGGCGGCCGTCTCGACGCTCTGCGAGGCGTACTGGACGCCGGCCCGCGCTGCGTGCGAGGCCAGGATGGCGAAATACATGTAGCGGCCGACCTCGATGACGCCGATCAGCATGAAGACGAACACCGGCGCGAGCAGCGCGAACTCCATCGCGCTCGTGCCCGAACTATCGGTGCCGTTCTTCCGGCGTATCATTGCGCTACCACCGCTTGTTTGATGAGCGACTGTCCGGGCGGCGGGGTTGCGAGGTCGAGCGCGTTGCCGCCATTGAAGTTCGCGGAACCAAAAACCAGGACGAGATACTTGCCCTGCGCGCCGTTGTAGTTAGCATTGATCGCGCCCGGGGCGTAGATCAGCCCGCTGAAATTGCCGGTATTGCCGTTGAAGTTCGGAGGACTGGTATTGCTCGGCACCTGATAGTACAGCACGCCCTGCCCACCGCCCGTCGTCGGCGGCGTCATCACCGCGGAGGCGACGCCGTTGAAGTTGGGCGCCGTCCCGGTCGCCGTCACGTACATCGTTATGCCGTTGCCGGTGAGGTTCGCGCCGTTGAAGTTCGTGTTTCCGGTGAAGACGTAGGTGCCCGGGTTCATCGTTACCGTCGCACCGTTCAGATTGAGGTAGCTGTAGCAACCCGGGTTGATCGAGCCGTTGTAGCCGTTGCCGTTGAAGCTTTGGCAGTTGCCGGCAGAAGGCGGGTTGGCCGTGAGGTACGCGCAGCCCGAAATCTCTTGGCAGGGATCCGCGATTGGCAGCATCGGACCCGGCTGCCCCTCCGAGAACGTGGCGCCATTGGTGTTCGGCGCCTGCCCCGCGTAGCCGATGTTCTGCACGTGCATGGTTGCGCCGTTGAAGTTCGCCGTGTCGTTGATGAGCATGCCGCACTGCGACGCGTTGACGTTCGCGCCGTTAAAGTTCGACTGGTTGGTCATGCTCAGGAGGAAGATGCAGCCGGAACCGGTCGATGACACTTCTGCCACGGCGAGCGTCGTTTCTTCCATGCCGTTCGCATAGCCGAAGAGGCGTGAGAAGAACGTCGCGTTGTGCTTCGAGTCGATGATCACCGAGACGGAGCAGGGATTGCTGGCGAAGGGACCGCTCAGCGGTGGATTGTAGGGCGTCACCGTGATGTCGCCGCCGTTGGGGTAGCCGTTGTTGGCCGCGTTGGCGAGGGCGGCGTTCTGGGCCGCGGTCGCGTTCGGGCAGCCGGCGCGCAGCAGCGCCTCGGCGCCGCCGGCGGCGGCCGCGTCGGTTGCGGTCTGCTGCGACTGCTGGCGGTATTCGAGATAGCCGACGTCGACGCCGATGCCCGCGAATCCCATGAGGACCGCGAGCGCGACGGCGATCAGGGGGAGGACTTGGCCTCGTTCGGAGTTGTTGTTCATCGCGTTACGATCTCCGGCGTCATCACGAAGATGACGTCACTTTGCTGGTTTTGATAGTTGGTAGATGTGCAAAGCTTGCCGAGGATCGGGATCGCAGAGAGCAGCGGGATTGTTCATCGCGTTACGATCTCCGGCGTCATCACGAAGACGACGTCACTTTGCTGGTTCTGATAGCTGGTGGATGTGAAAAGCTTGCCGAGGATCGGGATCGAGGAGAGCAGCGGGATCTTCGAGACGGTCTTCATCTCGAGCCGATTGACGAGCCCGCCGAGGATGATGCTTTCGCCCGGGCGCGTGATGACGTCGGTCGAGAGCTTGCTGACGATCAGCGCGGGAATCGTGAAACCCGAGACGACGACCGCGTTGGCGAAGTCGAGCCGCGAGACTTCCGGTGCGACTGTGGCGTGGACCGAACCGTTACCGAGCACCTCGGGCGTGACGGCGAGCTGCACGCCGTAGGGCTGATACTGCACGTTGACCGCGCCGAGTCCGGTTGAGGTAACCACGGGGATCTCGCCGCCGACTAGGAACGTCGCCTTCTGGCCGGGGCTCGTTACGAGGTTCGGGCTCGACAGCACCTTGACGTGGCCCTCTTGCATCAACAGGTTGAGCGTCGGCGCCAGCGTGATCGTGCGGAAGAACGGCTGGATCGTGAAGCCGAGCCCCGAGCCGGGCGCCGACGGCGCCTCCACCACCGGAAAAAGCGGCGGCGTCAGGTTGTAGCCGCCGTTTGGGAGGAAGCTCGCCGAGTTTAGCGAGATGCCGAGGTTCGACTGCGCCGTCTTGTCGACTTCGAGCACGTAGATTTTGATGTCGATCTGACTGTTGCTCGTCGAGTTGATGCGGTCGATGAGCTGCCCGTTGCTGGCGAGATACGGACCCGCGAGGCCGCGAGCGCGATCGAGGATCGCCTGCGCCGTGACGGCGTCGGTCGCGTTGCCGCTCACGATCACGTTGCCCTTGCCGTCGGGATCCACGCGGATGTCGCTCGCACCCGCGATGTTGGCGATGGCGTGCTGCAGGTTGCCGAGGTTTTGCGAAACCGTCACCGCGTTTACGAGCACGGCGTCCTGCGCCTTGAGGACCGGTTCGAAGCGGCCCACGATGTCGCTGATCTGCTGGAACTGCGCACCGTCGCTCACGGTACCGCGCACGACGATCGAGTGGTCGAAGCTGACCACCTGGACGGTCGGCGAGGAGATCGCGCTGCGCAACATCTGGGCCACGTCGTCGAGCTCCTGGGCGGTGACGGTGACCTCGTAGGACGCGCGGCGCCCGGCGGCCCAGACGATGACGGTCGTGTGGCCGGGGGCCTTGCCGTTGACGACCACCTGCGACGTGCCGACCGGCACGGCACCGGCGATCCGGCCGTCACCGACGGCGACGCGCGTCAAACCCTCGGCCTTTAGAAGGATGGAATGCCCCGACTGGATCGACACGAGGGTCACCTGGTCGGCGCACACCGGCAGGGCATAGGCAACGATGCCTGCCGTGATAACAAATGAAAGAAAGCGACGACTAATGCAGTTCATCGAAAAGCATTATGCCACGAATTTCCCCGTTAACGCGTCAACGCGATCAATACGTTGAGTTAGAATTGCGGCGATCGGCGCCTCATGTTATTGCCAGCGGGCCGCGACGATGGCATGATACCCGCACCAGGAGCAAGGAGGTTTTCCATTGCGGCCTTTTCAACAGGTGGTTCTCCTTGCGCTCTGTATGCTGGCCTCGACCGTTAATGTCGTGGCCGCATCGGCGCAAGGCGTCCCGCTCGCGACCGTAGCCCGAAACGCGCACTTAGAGTACGCGTGGCTGTCGGCTTCGCGTGCCGTACAACTGAGCGGCCCCGGAATCGTGCTGGTGATTCGCCCTGGCGATAACCTGTACGAGGTGGACGATCGTGTCGAGGTAACGGCGGTTGCACCGCGCTACATCAACAACGACATCTACGTTTCAGCCAAGCTTGCCAATCACCTCACCCAACTCGCACGGCAAGCGCAGCGGCTCGTTAGCGCACAGGAAGCAGAAGCGACAATCGAGTCCAACCGGCTAAACGAAGAGATACAACAAGCAGGCGCGGCGCCAATGCGCGGCACGATCGTCCTTAACGTGACTCAGCTGCAAGGGGCGGAAGCGCTCCTCGTTACAGGGACGGCGCCTCCCGGGGCACCCGTGATGATCACGTTGCTCGCTACGCTCTCCTCCGACATCCCGAACGTATTGCTCAGCCGTCACGACCTGACGGTTGGGTCGGATGGAAGATTCCAAGCCATAGTGCCGATAGCACCCGACTACGTGCGCGACTCATTCATCAACGTACTGGCGACATCGTTGCCGGGCGTCGCATCGGCAAAATCGCAGCTCCTGATCCACTCAGCTAACGCCGGAATTCAAGTTCCCGTGGACGTGTACCCGGGCGGAATCTGGTAACGGGAGACCCAATGCTTCACAGCCTCATCTCGATGGTTCGCGACGAAGAAGGCGCGACGATGGTCGAGTACGGATTGCTCATAGCGTTGATCGCTCTGGTCGCGATAGGTGCCGTCACTACTCTCGGCACCAACCTGAGCACTATGTTCAACAACGTGGCAACCACCCTCTAGACCCAACGGAACAACGTAAGCCCAACCCAACAACGTCTGTCCTTTAGACAGCCGACACCACACCACAACAAGGAGACACAATGCTAGCCACCCTCAAATCGATGATTCGCGACGACGAAGGCGCGACGATGGTCGAATACGGCCTTCTCGTGGCACTCATCGCTCTGGTCGCGCTGGGCGCCGTCACGACGCTCGGCAAGAACCTGAGCACGCTCTTCAACAGCGTCGCGACCACAATCTAAGAAGACCAAACGCAGGGTTGCGGGGCGCGGTCTCTCCTTCCAGATCGGCCGCGCCTCTCGCAATCCGATTCTTATGTCCGTCGCAATCTGGTTAACACTCGCGGGGTGTTGCGCCGCCGCCCTTTGCGACGTGCGCAGCCGGCGCATCCCCAACTGGCTCACCGGCTCCATCGCGTTGGCGGCCATCGTCGTTAACGCGTTCGGCGGCTGGAAATCCCTGGCCGTCGCGCTGGCCGTGATGGCGGGTATGACGCTCCTCGGCACCCTTTTGTACGCCCGGGGTGGGATCGGCGGCGGCGACATCAAGCTGGCCATCGCCGGCTCCGGTCTGCTCAGCTATCCGCTCTTCATTCCGTTCCTGCTCTACACGGCGATCGCCGGCGGCGCCCTGGCGGTGCTCTACCTCGTCCTGCGGCCGGGCTCGCGGCCGTCGCTCTCGTCGACGGTCATGCTTGCGGCCGGCGGCCTGCAGGGCATCGCCGCGAAGCGCGAAACGCTGCCGTACGCCCTTGCCTTTGCAATCGGCGCGATTTTCGTTGCTCTCGCACAGAGTGTCGCGCCATTTTTGAGGATCAATCTGTGAACGTCCGACGCACCACACTCCTGATCGCCAGCATCCTGGCCGTAGGCACGGGCTGGCTCACCCTCACCTATCTCTCCTCGCTGCGCCCGCCCTCGGGCGAGCAGCGCGCCGTGCTGATCGCGGCCCACGACATCG
>DATDGN010000227.1:0-22659 GCA_036522095.1 Candidatus Cybelea sp.
CGCGCGGCGACCTCATACTTCATTGGGATGATGACGATTGGTATTCGCCGGGGCGGATTACCTATCAGGTGCACGGGCATAAAATGGGCCAACCGCCCGACGTCTCCGGGTTCACGTGCGCGCTGTTCGTAGATGCCGCAGAGGGTAAGGCATGGCGCCGCAACAGCTTTCTTATCGGCGCGACTCTGTGCTATCGGAAGACTTTTTGGCGGACGCATCACTTCCTCGACTTGAACATCGGCGAGGATATCGCGTTTTGGAAGTCCGCAAGCGTGATCACGCAACTGAATGATCCTCGCTTCTTCGTGTGCCGCATTCACGATGCCAACATAATCACTCAACGCCCCACAGGCATAATGATGGCCGGTCCGTTCACCCCGGTAAACCCCTACGCGGTTCGCCGCATCGTCGGCTGCGATTGGGACAGGTACTTCGGCGGCGAGCAAGGGCTGCCAATCGGAGCCCAAAGATCGACCGTTTCGGCGGAGCGTTCCGCTGTCTTTTCCTTCACCTCGCACGGGATCTGATCCAAAATGGCAAGCTACGAAGTTTCCACTCTGTTGTCGTTGCGCGATCTCGCGACTGCGCCTCTTCAGCGCTTCATCGCGCTCCTACGGGACGCCCAGGCGCAACTCGAACGCACCATGGCCGCCGCCAAGCTGATGCAGGATGCCAGCGCTCCGAACCCGGCGATGCTCGCGGCGCAGCGCGAGAGCCTTGGTCTGGTCGCTCAGGAGGCGAAGCTGCGGAGCGTGATGGCAGTCGACGTCGCCCGCCAATCGGAAGCGATGGTAGCGGCGAACCGCACGTCCCTCGCCCTCGCAAAGCAGCAGCTCGCGGTGCAGCGGGCTTCTGGCGCGCGCTTTATCTCCTCGGCGAACAGGGTCGGCTCGAATCTCCTATGGGGTGGCGTCGGCATCGTCGGCGGCCTCGCCTACGCGACGCAGAAAGCGATCGACTTCAATCAGACGGCGCTCGAGACGGATATGGCACTCGGCGGGTACACCCGCTCGCCAGCGCGACGCGAGGGGGACATTCAGGCGCTCAAGCGCGCCGCGTTCGCCGGATCCGAGGCCACGGGCTTCTTCAGCGCGCAAGCGATCATGGAGGGCCTAAAGAAAGCCGCGTCCGCCGGTGCCCGACCGCTCGTCGAGCGCCTTGGGATGGGCACGTTCACGGCGATCTCGCCGGCCCTCTCGCGGTACATGGACGTTCTCGGCCGCATCAAGGGCGAGGGCGCCGATCAGGCCGCGATGGAGGCGATCCAAACGGCGCATCAGTTCGGTGCATACACCCCTGCGGCCATCAATCGCATTCTGAACGCGCAAGCCGCCCTGGCGCTGCTGATGCCCGACAAGATGAGCACGGCGGTCACGACGGGCGCCTACGTCGCGTCGACCGGCATCAACCTCGCGGGCATCCCGCAAGAAGCGATCCTCGCGCTCATCGCGACCGCCGATCAGTCCGGCCTCGGCCGCGGCCGCGCCGGCGCGAGGCTCAAGGACTACATCGAAGCGATCGCGGTGAATCAGAGCAAGGCCCGCGAGCACGCGAAGACGCTGCTCGGCGTACGCGGTGCGATCGGACCCAGCGGTTCGCTCGACCTGATGAAGTCGTTCGACATTCTGATTCACGATCGCGCGCGAATGGGGCCGCAGGCGTTCCGCAACGCCGTGCGCACGGCCTTCGGAGCGCAGGGTGCCGTCGTCGCCGCCATGTTCGGCGACCCGTCGAAGACCTCGATGTTCGAGGCGAACCGGCGGACCATTTCGCAGGCGGTCGGCCGCGGCGATCTCACGACGATTCAGAACCTGCTGAAAGCCAGCCCCGGCGGTCAAGAGGCCATGATGCTCACCCGGCTGCAGAACGACATCATCAAGTTCGGTCAGTACGGCCTGCCGATCGCGGTAAAGTTCTTCGACACGATCAATCCGAAGCTCAAGCAGTTCTCGGATTGGGTCGATCAGCATCCGGCTGACGCACAACGCTTCTTCGATGGAATGTTCAAGGTCGGCGAGGGCATGCTCATCGTCGGCGGCGCCTTCAAGGTCATCGCAGGATTCGCCAACACCGTCATCGTTATTCGCGGGATCGCGGACGGCTTCGGCGCTGTGTGGAAGGTCGCCCAGAAGGTCGTGAGCGTCGTCGGCAAAGCCGGCGTCGCCGGGAAGTTCGCCGAGCTCTTTGAGGCAGCGTCGAGAGTTGCCGGCCCGCTGGGGATCGTTGCCGCCGCGCTCGGCGTAATCTACGATGACATCAAGGAGTTCCAGAAGTTCCAGCAGCATCCGCCGGATCTCTGGGATACGTTCCGTGAGGCGCTCGGGCCGCTGGGAACTGTTCTGCCGCGCAATTCACCGTTTCACTCGTCGACGGCGGCGCCCGTCAAGATGCCGGCCCACGGGTGGAAAGGCTTCGGTCCTCCGACTGTCCATCAAACGGTGCACGTGAGCGTGATCTTACCCAGGGACAGCGACGCGGGGTACGCGCGCCGGATTGCGCAGATCGTCAAGAATACGGCGGGCGGCTTTCATACGACCCCAGGTTACTCCGTGCCGCTCGGCCACTACAACGCCGCGCTGCCGACGGCCTAGTACCCGTTCGTGGCAGCGGAAAGGAGCGGGTCTCACCAGCAAGGGAATAACCGCAAGGCAACACAGCCAGGTAGACCAAGCGCGATTTCTAAGCAGGCTCCTCAAAACTCCGTCTCGGGTCGGGGCTTTATTCCTCGGCTGATTGTGGCTTTGCCCCTTTAATCCCGGTTGCCCCTAAAAGCGGGCGTTTGCCTATAAAAGGAGGAGTCGGCCCCTCCAAGAAGGGCCAGCCATGTGTGATCGCAGGGAGTTCCAGGCGAAGCGGGAGTTCGAACTTCCGCCGATCGCGGGCGGACGACCCCATTACGCGGAACTCAGGATGGACCCGAAGGTTCAGATCGTCCAGGACTTCTCCATCGGTTACCGCGTTTGGCACAACGGCGAATACGTCGAGATTGTCCGCTATGACTGCGTGAGGGGGCACCTACACCGACACGCCCCTGGGTTTCCCGAACCGGGCGACGTCGATAAGACGTTCTTGGATTCAGAGGTGCCTGCGAGCCGCCGAGCGGGTTTCGTCATGGACGAAATCCGCAAAAACTGCGAAACTTGGCAGTCCCTACTGCCAATAGAAAGAGAGAAGGGAGTAGCAACTCATGAAACCGTCACCCGGAAGACTCAGAGCGATTGAGTCGCCCGAAGAGGCATTCGAAGCAACCGGCTTCGTTATGGACTGCCTCTTGGGGTATGGATCGGTTGATGGTCCGCTTAGCGACACGGCCAGCCTGCGTCCGGTCGAACTTATACGCGGTGACTCAGGGTCTATCAAAGTAGTGATTTGTACGGTTCGGCCATGCGGTGTCGACGAGGGCCTCCGGGGCCTCCTATGCGACCACAACCATGACCACGAAGCCGAACGAATCTTATTTCCTGTTCCAGCGTAAGCGGACAACTCCCAGAAAAACGGGGCCGACGTTTCATTGGTCCCGTTTTTTATTGCTGTTAGCGTCCGTGAGCAGGCGATAACGGTAACGATCCCCCCCTCAGTAGCTCGCGCGTGTCAGCCCAGAGAGCCCGTGGGGAAGTAGTCCTCTACGGCGGCGCCGCAATTCGGGATTCAAAGCCAGGAGAACATGGCGTGTACAGCGCGCCCTATGCCATCTAACGCGCTGAGCAGCCACGGCGGCCAAAACGGCATCGTGAAGGCGAGCACAATAACCAGGAACCCTAGCGATAGGAGCGCGCTGCCGAGCTTGCCGATCGCGTCGAAAAACTCAAGCGCTTTCATCGCCGTAGCCCTCGCCCGACACCGCGCATAATGACGCGGTTCCGCGCCCGCCGGCCGACCGCTCGAGGGCCCCGCGCGAACGCAGCACCCCACGCGAAGAGCCTAGCGAGCGCGTAGAGCGCGCGAGCGATGTCCCTCATTCGGCAGCGTCGCCGTAGTTGACCAGCCGTGCGAGCCTTGCCCATGATGTGCCGGCCTTGACCTCTTCGACGCTAACGCCCTCGGCTTTGGCGATCTCCGATAGCACGAATTCGCTGCTGTCTAGTATCTGTTTGATCAGATCGGCAGGTGACGGCTGCTCCTCGCGATAGGCGTCGAGTTGAATCACGTCCCCCATGGCTAGTCCCCCTCCGTCGGACCGTCGTTTTCGCGGCGGTAGCGAAGAGAGCCGAGCGATTCGGCGAACTCTCTGAGGGCGGCAGCTGCGCGGAGTTGCGCGTCACAGGGGAACTCGATGACATCGCCCATCGCTAGTCGACCACCGAGTCCGAGTATGTGATCGGTCCGCCCGCAATGCGCTCGGTGCGCTTTCGGATCGTGTGTCGCAGCTCAGCGATCAGCTCGGTCAAATGCTCGATCGACGCCTGCGGCGGTTCGTTGAGCGCGATGAATGTCCCCTTTGCAATGAAGTCGCAGCAAGCCGCGACGGCGCCCACGGAGATTCCCGACTCCGGATCCTCTATAGGATTGGTGTTTATAAAGGTGCGTCGCACAAATTCATCAAGCTCCTCCTTCAGAATCTCGATGAGCACCCCGCCGGACGAACACTCCGACACATCGATTCTCGTACAGATCACGCGTAGTTGGGCCGCTAGGATCTCCTCGGCTTGGATATGGTCGAGTTGTCGCGGCCTATCGAGAATAGCAGTCATGTTACGCGGCCTCCGCTTTAGACTCCGGCCAATAGCGGTCCGCGTTGAGCTCGGCCCGTACCGCCTCCGTCGCGGCGACGCTGTCGAGGCCGTGCGTGACGATCGCCGCGGCAACGGCCAGGCCGAACTCGATACCTTCCCCGAATCCGCTCGCGAACAGCCTTTGCTCCGCGGTCTCAGTTCTCTCCGGGTACGCACATTCTAGGAGGGCGTGAAAGCCGTCGCTGGCGCCGGCGTCCATGTTGTATTCCGGCTTGCACCGATCGCCTTCGAGCCGGATTCCGGCGAACACGAGCGTCGCAAGCGCGTTGAGGCTCTGCTTGGTGACGATCTGAGACATTCGTACGTTCCTTTCTTGCCGCCATTTTGGCGGCATGCACAGGGGCGAACGGTCCCGGTCGGCTTGCATCTGGGGATCGATCGGGATCGTTCCTGAGTGGTCTAAGCTGACGCGAGGGCGCGGTAGAGCGTCGAGCGCCCGATCTTGAGAATGCGTGCGATGTGGCTCGCGCCGTGGCCGTGGTCGCGCATTTCACGGGCGGCCTGAAGGCGCGACGAGTTGAGCGCCGGCCGGCGGCCGACGTGCTCGCCGCGGCGCTTCTTGGCTGCGAGAGCCTCGCGCGTGCGCTCACGGATCAGCTCGCGCTCGAAGTCCGCAAGAGAGGCGAAGATGTGCAGCACGAGCCGGCCAGCGGCCGACGTCGTGTCGATCGACTCCGCGAGGCTGCGGAAGCCGACGCCGCGGTCGGCGAGCTCGTGCACCGTCGCGACGAGGTGCGGCATCGAACGGCCGAGGCGATCGAGACGGGCAACGACGAGCGTGTCGCCAGCCCGTAGCGCGGTGATCGCGGCCTCGAGGCCGGTTCTGTCTATCGACGCGCCCGAAGCGACGTCGGAGAAGATCTGCGCGCAGCCAGCGGCCTGCAAAGCGTCTTTCTGCGCGTCCAGCGTTTGGTCGCCGGTTGAGACTCTTGCGTAGCCGATGTACGATGGTGAAGTCATTGGAACTCATCCTTCCGGTGACACGGCCTCGGCGATGATTCCGCCGGGGCTTTCCTCTATGCTACCAAAAACGACTTCAACGGTTCGAAGTGGAACAGCATGGCGTCTCAGCCGGATCTGCTCAACTCGGATTCGTTCGCCGGCGGCTTTCAGATCTCGACGCAGGCGACCCCGCCGAACGCCAAAGGCGCGACGCGGAACCAATCCGCAACCGTCTCGCTGAACAACGGCGCGACCACGATCGAGATGAACGATAAAGGCCAGCCCTCGATTACAAGCAACGGCCAGCAGATCTCGATCGCCCGAGGACAAACGCTGCAGCTCGGCAACGATGAATCGGTGACGTACGAAGAGAACGGCTCGTTGCAGGTCTGCGCGCAAAACGGCACGGGCGGCCGGATCGACACGACCCTCACGCCGCACGGAGACGGCGTCAACGTCGACGTAACCGCACACGATGTCGACCTCGGCGGCGCTTTGGTCAACGGCTTCGAGCGGCGCCGCGATCCGGATCCACAGCCTGCCTCCTCTGGGCCGATCATCTCGAATCCAATCCTGCGCCAGTATCCCGTTGAGCCGATCGAGCCGCAGCAGCCACCGCCGCAGTATCCTGGAATCTAGTTGCTCCTTTAAGGAGCAAGCCAAGGAGCAAGCCGCGACCGAACGATTCGCTCCAACCTTTCGTTAATCTTAGGTAACTCACAGGGAAGGCATCCCTGCTCGAGGAAAGGGGCTGCTTTCCCTGCTAGGCCCCCCTCTAGCTACTCCCTTAACGAGAGGTTTATTGCGTATGTACAAGCGGTCGCGGCTCGCCGGCATTTTAGGATGCGCGGCGTTAGTCGCAATGGTCGGCTGCTCGGGCAACTCCGGCGTCACTCCGGTGGCCGGAACGACGGCGCAGCAGCAAGCGCTGAGAGGCGTCCCGACGGGTCCCGATTGGATCTACCAGGACGGCGTTCTCTATCACACTCCCCACTATATGTCGACCGTCCAGGCGGCGAGTCACGTCAAACAAAACATCCAGCTTCTGTATGGCGGCGGCGCCGTGCTCGTGAAACCCACAACGTACCTCATCCTCTGGGGCTACAAGACGTATGGCGATCCGAACGGCGTGCAAGCGCTCCTGCACTCGTACCTTAAGGTCATGGGCGGCAGCGGCCACAACAACATCTACGTCCAGTACTACGATAAGGTCGGCAGCAAAACCAACAACATCACCAACCCGCACAGACAGCTCAAGGCCGTGTGGGATGATGAGACGAACCCCGTCCCCGCGAACCCGACGCAGGCCCAGGTGGCGGCTGAGGCAGCCGCCGGCGTCGCGCACTTTGGCGGCACCCCCGATCTCAACGGTTCGTACGTTGTCGCTACGCCGCACGGTCACAGCCAGTCCGGCTTCGGCACGCAGTTCTGCGCGTATCACAGCGCGACTTCGGTAGGCGGTAAGATGATCTCGTACACGAACCTGCCGTATATGCCGGATGCCGGCGCGTCGTGCGGTTCCAACTTCATCACGCCGCCCTCGGACGAGACCGGCACCGACGAAGGCGTAACGATCGTCGAGGGCCACGAGTACGGCGAGTCCATCACCGACCCGATTCCGTTCAGCGGCTGGAACAGCCCGCGGGGAGAGATCGGCGACCTCTGCGCTTGGACGAACGTTCAGAACGATCCGTTCCGTACCAAGTCGTATTCGTCTCAGCCGATGTTCAGCAACGCGACCTCGTCTTGCGTGCACACGTATCCGTAAGGATCTGACAGCGCGCTTATAACGCGCGATTAGATTCCGATGAGATGGACCGCCAAGCTTGGCGGTCCATCTTCTTCTTTAGGTAAAGCGGCGGGCGTGGGAGGGAGCCTGCGTGAAACCGTTTTTCGCTCTTCTCGTTCTGCTCGCGCAAGCGCCGCCAGCCAACGCGCGCATACATGGAGGGCGCGCCCCACGCCCACGCCCACAGCGTCGCCTTCGCCCAAGCCCACACCGCGCTGAGGAGTCGCCTCTCTAACGACGAACGCTCGCACCGTGACCGGTGCCTTCGATTACTTGACGATCCTGATGTCGATCGTGTTGGGCTTGGCGATTGCCAACGTCCTGGCTCGGCTCGCAACCGTCATCACCGCCCGCGAACGGGTCGACTTCTATTGGCCGCCGATCGCGTGGGCGATTTGGCTCTTCTTCATCTGCGTGCAGCATTGGTGGGCGGAGTGGAGTGTCCGTCACACGCAACACTGGAATTTCGGCACCTACTGGCTGCAGCTGATCGTGCCGGTCGATCTCTTCTTGCTGTCCGCACTCGCGCTCCCCGAACGCGACGCAGATGGAAAGATCGACCTCGGCGCGTGGTACTTCCACAATCGTGCCTGGTTCTTCGGCGTCATGTTCTTTTTGCCGCTGCTCAGCATCGCGGAGGAGCTCGCGCGAACGGGGCGTATGGATTCCATCGTGAACCTCGCGTTCTTGGTGCTGTTCGACGTCGTCATCGTCATAGCGTTCGCTCTGCGATCGCGGCGGGCGCAAGAATGGATCACGGCCCAAGCGATGTTGCTGACGATCGTGTACGTGGCGGTGCTGTTCACGAGACTTCCCACGTAGCGTGAACGTGCAACGCTTCTTCGCCACGCTTCTCATCGCTTGCGGCCTAGCGGCCTGCTCCGGATCCTCGCACGGCGGATCGTCGTACGGCTCGGGCGATCCCAGCTTGGCCGCACCGAATCCGGCCGGAGGCCCGATCGATCCGTTTCTAACCGACGGACACGCCGTGCTGCGAGCCCTCGATGCGGTCGCATCGCGCTCCGGAACTCCGTTACGCATCACGACGATCAGCGCGGACGGCGTCAACGGATTGTCGCTCGACGTGCAGGAGCCGAAGCGCCACGTCAACGTGGATCGCTACGTCGTCGCGGCCGATGGGAGCATCTCCGGTCCGACACCCGTCAAGCTGATGTCGCTCGACGGCGGTCCGATCACCGCCGCGTCCGTAGACCAGCGAGGCTTCGATCCGAAGGCGGTCGCCTTCGCCGCGCTCGCGCAGACCGATCGCGAGGCGATCCGCCGGTCGAACTACCCGGATGCGCGGGTCACCCAGTGGGAGATCGACGGCCTGGGTCCCGACGACCGCCGCTACATCTACCTCGAATCGCCTCGGGCCCGCCCCGTCGCCGCGGTCAGCCCCGAGCTCAAGATCGTTCGGATGAGCTTCTGACCGCCGACCCTTCCCTAGCGAGCCCGTTGTTGCTATAGTCAGGGCGACCCTCAGCCTGTTTGCAAGGAGATTTTGATGCGTTTTCTGACCTCATCGCTGATCATCGTCGCCGCGCTCGTGGCCGTGACGGCCTGTAACAGCAAGTCCTCGTCGAGCTCGTCGGACCAGTCGAACGCGGCCGCCACTGCAGCCGCGACGGAAGCGCCAAGCGGTGCTGCGACGTCGTCAGCGGCCGGCGAAGTGCCGACGTACCCGGGCGCCGTGACGCAAGCCTCGGGCAGCAGCTCCAACATGGGCTCCAGCGCCGCCGGTCAAGTGATGACGAGCGACGATTCGTTCGACAAAGTCTACACGTGGTATCAGCAGAACATGCCGGCGGGTTCGGAGAAGTCGCATGTGACGGCGCCCGTCGAGAGCGCCGTTTTCATGATCGGCCAGCCGGGTCAGGGCCAGACGTCCGTGACGCTGACCACGTCGGGCGGCAAGACCATGATCAGCATCGCCAAAGTCAAGCTGTAGCGAATCGTTCTATTCCAGTTTGCGGCGGCGCGCTGCTCGTTAGCCGAGTCCTGCGCGCCGCCGATACTTTCCGAAAGCGCGTTCAGGAAGCCAGGTCAGGACCACCGCGCCGACGACGACCACGAAACCCAAGACGTTCCATGTCGCGTGGCTGCGCCCGAGCGGACCAAAGCCCAGCATCACCGCTACGGCGGCCATGACATATAAAAATGGCGCGGTGAAATAGCAGTGCAGCCGGCCGCAGCGCCACGCGTTGAGCGCGCACGCCGAAGCCATGACGCCCAGCGCTGCCGCCCACACGACGGCTTGTACGCGCGAGTCGACGTCGAAGAAGCCGAGCGCGACGATCGCAAGTATCGGCAGCACGAAGGCACCCGCGACGACGCGCAAGCTCCGCAGAAGATCGCGGCCCTCTCCCGTCATGCCTCCGCCGTTCGCGCCAGATCGTCGAGCACGGGCACGAAGTGCTTGGCCATCTCGTTGCCCATCATCGGCCCAAACAGAAATCCAAGCGGCCCGGTGATGGCGACGTGTTGCGCGATCCTGCTGCCCGCTCCGTCGGGCACGATCTCGCAAGTGAACGTGAAGACCGTCAGCGGCGCCCCCGCCATCGTCATGCTGAACCCGCGCCCCGCTACGACGCCGGAGAACGTCACGTCGTGCGTGCTGCCGCGATTGGTCGTCATCTTGCCCCGCGTGCCGTCGGCGACCGGCCCGTCGACCGCGGCGGACCTGATGCCGGAGTTCCAGCGGCTCCAATTGTTCGGGTCGCTCCAGATGCTCCACACCTTGTCAGGTGCAGCCGTCGTGGAGCGCGAAACGCCGTAGGTCTTCATCGAGCACCTCCTCGAAGAATACAGAATGCACCGTCACTGTATCATATTTCTTGCCGCGCTCACCGCGCTCGCCGCGTGCGGGCAAAACTCGACGCTCGGCCCTTCGCCGGCATCCGGGGCGCGGCCGCCGAGGGCTATGCGACCGCTCTCGGGCACGTCGTCGAAAATTCAGCACGTCGTCATCATTTTTCAAGAGAACCGCTCGATCAACGACCTCTTCAACGGCTTGCCCGGAGCGGGCACGGTACGCGTCGGCAAGAACTCGCTGGGTCGGTCTGTGACGCTGCTTCCTCGGCTGCTGACGGCGCCATACGACATCAGCCACCAGCACAGCGCCTTCGTCACCGAATATGACGGAGGCAAGCTCGACGGCTTCAACCTCGTCTACTCGGTCTGTCTCAAGCAACAAAAAGCGTGTCCACCCGCGGACATCCGCGCGTACGCCTACGTGCCCGAGAAGGACGTCGAGCCCTACTTCATCATGGCCCGGCGCTACGCGTTCGCGCGCAACATGTTCCAGACCAATCAGGGGCCGAGCTTCCCGGCGCATCAATACATCTTGAGCGGTACGTCGACGATCTCGAACTCGTCGTCGCTGCGCGCGGCAGAGAACCCGCTCACGACGAAAAAGAAACTCACCGGCGGCTGCGACTCACCGAAGGGATCGCTCGTGTGGCTCATCGACCCCAAGGGCCGGGAGAAGCGGCAGATCTATCCCTGTTTCGATCGCAACTCGCTGATCGCGCCGATCGAGGCGCAATCACTGACGTGGCGTTACTACCAGGCGCATCTCGGCCCCGGTCTCTGGGAGGGACCCGACGCCATCTTGCCGGTGTACAACAGCTCGGAGTTCTCGACCGACGTGGTCGCTCCGCCGTCGCAGGTGCTCACCGACATCGCGAACGGAAATCTCGCCAACGTCGCCTGGGTGACGCCGACCGCGGCGGCGTCCGATCATCCGGGAATCACCGACGGCAGTGGGCCCTCATGGGTGGCGTCGGTCGTCAACGCGATCGGCAAGAGCCAGTACTGGAACGACACCGCGATCTTCGTGACGTGGGACGACTGGGGAGGCTGGTACGACCCGGCCCCTCCGCATCAGTACAACTCTTACGAGCTCGGGTTTCGGGTGCCGCTGGTGGTCATCTCGCCCTACGCGAAGCCGCACTATATCTCGACGAAGCAGCACGAATTCGGCAGCATCCTGAAGTTCACGGAGAACGCATTCAACCTCGGCTCGCTCGGCACGACCGACGTGCGCTCCGACGACCTCTCCGATTGCTTCGACTTTTCGAAGCCTCCGCGAAAGTTCGTGCCGATCCCGGCCCCGCGCGGTTCGGACTACTTCTTACGGCAGCCCGCCTCCGCGCAAAACCCGGACGACGACTTTTAGTGCGATACGGCCATGGATGAGGGGAACGCGACCGAGAGCGTCTCCTTCGGCCTGCCCGGGTGGCCCGGCGCATATTTCGTGACCGTGTTCGCCCCGGCGTTCGCCACGAAGATGTTGTTGGAGCGATCGACCACGACCGTCGCTGGGCTGCTGATGCCGTGGGTGATCGTCTCCGACGGAGTGACCGCGTTCGGCGGATATTCCGTGACGCTGTTCACCGCGTAGTTCGCCACGAACAGATCGCCGGGCGCGTCGACGGCGATCGAGAACGGGACGTCGACCGCGCTAGTGAAGTTGATGGTTTTCACGGGCGTCGTTCCGCCGCTTGCGTACTCGGTGACCGTGTCGGTGCCGTGCACGTAGGCGCCGGCTCCTAGCCCGCAGTTGATGCAGTTGGCGACGTAGAGGTTGTTGCTCGAATCGATCGCCAGGCCGACTGGCTCGGTAACGCCAGTCGTGATGGTCCGGATGGGGGTCGTCCCGCCCGGCGCGTACACGAGGATCTGGTCGCTGCCCGTCGCTCCGGTCGAACAGACGACGCAGTTTGCGACGTAGAGATTCTGCGAGCTGTCGAGCGCGAGCCCGAGCGGATACTTCACCGTGATGGTCGTCGGCGGCGGGCCGGTCGTGTAGCCGGATGGATATTCGGCCACGGTGCTCTCGCAACTCGGCGAGTAGCATCCCAGGTTCGACACGTACAGCGTTCCGGAGGTGTCGACCGCGAGGTCGAACGGCTCCGTGACGCCGTTGGTGATCGTCACCGACGGCGTGTTGACGTGGGGTGGTATCTCGACGACGTTGTTGGTTCCGGCCTGGCCGGTGAGACACGTCGAGCAATTGGCCACGAACAAGTCACCCGACGCGTTGAAGGCGAGTCCGTACCACGGTGCGGCAATGCCGTTGACGATGTGCCGGCGGACCTTCGGCGTCGTGGTGCTAAAGAAATACTCCGAGCTCGGACCGTTTTGGAACGTGGCGCAGGGTTGGCAGCTGCTGACGGCCAGTTGCTGCGTACCCTCTGGATGCTTCAATGCCGGTCCGTTCGAGAGGCCGGTCGCCGGGATCGATGAATCGGTGCGCGCGCCGCACGCGGACAATGCCAATAACAGCGCAGCAGTAGCGGCGCCGAGACAGTAAAACTTGATGTGCAACAGAATACTCCTGAAAGTGAAGGCAAAGGAAACGGGTTGCCGTTCTTCCTTTGAAGCAACGCCTATCCTGCCGAGCAGAGTCTCCAAGCGAACGCGTTGCGCGGCAGGTTTTGTACGGTTCATGACACAACGCGATTGTTAAGTTAGGAGCAAGCATATGAACGTTTCCCGTTTTACACTCGGTGCATTGAGTTTCGGCGCTGCCGCGGCGCTGTTAGCGGCTTGCACGACACACGGCGCGATGGGCGGCCCGACGAGCGCGCTGCCGAGCATCGCCTCGGCGGCCGGCGCCTCGGAACAGGTCCTCTACAGTTTTACGGGCGGCAACGACGGCGGGAATGCGGCGACCGGCCTGGTCCGGGATCGCGGCGGCAATCTCTACGGGACGACCGTCGTCGGCGGAAAGTACACGTGCGGGACCGTCTTCAAGCTGACGCCGCACGCGACTCCGCCCTGGCCGGAGAGCGTGCTCTATAATTTCGGCTGCTTCAGCGACGGAAAGAATCCGCACGGGGGCGTGGCCTTCGACCCGAAGGGCAACCTCGACGGCACCACGGTGTCGGGTGGCTCGGGTCCGTCTTGCGGCAGCTACGGCTGCGGAGTGGTGTTTCAATTGACGCCGACGACCGAGAGCGTGTTGCACAGCTTCACCGGCGGCCGCGACGGCTTTGGTCCGGGCGGCGGCGTCACGTTCGACGCGTCGGGCAACCTGTATGGAACTACGCCCGACGGCGGCGTGCGCTCGCACGGCATCGTCTATGAAGTTACGTCGCACGGACAGGAGCGCATCGTGCACACGTTTACCGGCGGCAAGGACGGCGGGACGGGTTTGCTCGGGCTGCTGCTGCTGGAGTCGGGCAGCTTTTACGGCGTCACCGAGGAAGGCGGCGCGCACAGCGCAGGCACCGTGTTTCGCTTGACCCGGGCCGGAAAACGCTGGGTGCTGAGCACGCTCTACGCGTTTAAGGGCACGCCCGACGCGGCGTCGCCCTACGGCGGTCTAGTAGCCGACGCGGCCGGCGACCTGTTCGGCACCACGTATTACGGCGGCGCGAACGGGATGGGCACGGTCTTCGAGCTGACGCGCACCACCAAGGGCGGCTACAGCGAGCGCGTGCTCTACAGCTTCAAGGGCGGTAGCGACGGGAGTTCGTCGACCAGCACGCTCGTTCTTGGAGGCTCGGACCTCTACGGCACGACGTCGGCGGGCGGCGGCACCTGCGGTTGCGGGACGATCTTCAGAGTAAACGCGACGTCCGGCGCGGAGGCCGTGCTGCACGCGTTCGGCAACGGCACCGACGGCGCGTATCCGTATTATGGCCTGACCAAAGGCGTGAAGGGCGTCTTCTACGGCACGACCGTCGCGGGCGGGAGCTCCGGCCAAGGCGCAGTCTTCGAGTTCAAGCCGTGAACCAGCAGCGCCGAGGCTGGGTCGCACTCGGCTCCGGCGCCTTCCTGGTCGTTTTCATGGCGGCGATCGCCGTTTGGGTGGATCGGCTCCTGACCGCCAATGGGCTGCTGCAACGCGATGCGACGGCGGCCCAGTTTTTCGGACGAATCAACGTCGCCTTCGCGCTGGTGATCGTGGCCGGTGTGCTCGGGATTTTCAATGGGTGGTCGATGGCGCACACCGGCCGTCGCAACAACCTGTTGGTCCTTGCTCTCCTCGTCGTGTTCGTCGCGGCGCTGTTCGTAGCGTGGAGCGCCTCGAACATGTACCGGACGTGAGCGCGGGTTACCGCTCGAGTACCTGCAGATTGTTTGCGTTGTCGTCGTTGAAGTAGATCTTGGTGTCTTGGGCGTCCTCACCGGTCGCGACCATGCCGAAGATCGCGCCGCCGGCTCCGGTGTCGACGTTGCGAATGTCCTCCACGTGGCCTCCCGGGCTGATCGCGATCATCAGGTTCTGACCGCTCGGATCGAGGGTGTTGCCGACGACGAGCGTTCCGTTGAATAGCAGCGCCGAGCTGATCGGTCCATTGAGCGGAGCCCCGGAATAGAGCACGCGAGTCCGCGAGGCGCAGCTGCCTTCGAATCGCGTACCGCGAGCCCGCACCTTTAGGCATTCGTGATGCATCCCGGAGACGCCGGTGATCGTGGTAACGCTGTTGTTGTCGCCATCCACGACGAACAGCCGGTCGTGACCCGGATCGTACTGGAGTCCGGAAGGACCCAGGATGCTGCCGGGCGGACCGCCGTTGACCGGAAAACCGGTTGCGATGACCTCGGAGGTCAGTGACGGAACGTTGATGCGCACGATAGAGCCGTCGGCGGCGTTGCTCTCGTAGACGGCCGAGCCGGCCCCGTCGTCGGCCGGACTGCCGCCCTCGCGCTGCGCGAAGATTTGACCGAACGGGTGGTTGAACGGACTGCCGGATAGATTCGTGATCAGCGATCCGCTCGAGGAGTAGATCGGATTGTCGTTGGACGCGAACGCCGCGGCGTAAATCTTGTCGTCGGGTCCGAGCGCTATCGCGTTGCAACCGACCAGATTCGTCGGGTCGGCGGTCACCAGGGTCGGAGTGGATCCCGGCTTGGGATGAAGCGCTACGATCGTATAGCCGGTTCCTTGGGTGTTAGTGTTGTCGTTGAAATTGCAGACCGCGAGATCCCCCTTCTTGAATGCGCCCGACGTCCTCTTTGCGACGTCGAGCCCGTAGGGATTGAGCTGCCCGTAAACCGGATCGATCGTCGATCCGATGACGACTTGCTTCTTAAGCTGTTGCAGGATGCCGCCGCCTGCGGGAGACGCGGATATTCCAAGTGCCCTGCTCTGAGTGGCCGTCGCCCCCGAGGGCATCGTCGAGACCGAACTTTGGCTGCTGCAACCGGTTGCGAGGAACGCGACGATCGCCGCACCGGAAAAGATCCCTTCGTACATGCGAAAACTCATCGAACACCTCCATGGTCTGGAAGAGCGAGCGAGACTTTACTCTTGACGGCAAATATGAAGAAAGTCTGAAAACCGGCCGGCAGGTCGTTTGCTTTGAGGCAGGCGCGAAAACCTTTTGATTCGTTACCTATTGTTTATGAGATTTCCGCGTAGCACGCTTAGCCTCAGGAGCAACACTAGTCCATAGCCTGAGGTTAATCACAATGTCGAAACTATCGTCCTTGCGCCGGCCGCTGAGTCTGCTCGCTATGCTCGTCGCCTTTACGAGCCTCGCAAGCGTGGGTCGTGCCGGCACGCTCGGAAACATCCAAGGAACGATTCGCGACTCCGCGACCGGCGCGCCGATCGCCGGCGTTCGTCTGGAAATCACTTCGAAATCGCAGGCGGTCGCCGCGACGACGGACGCGCACGGTCACTTCGTCGTCTTCTCGCTGCAGCCCGACGACTACACGCTGACGGCGGAGAAGGCCGGATACGCCGGGCGCTCCGCTTCGGGATATTCGGTTTTCGCCGATCAGACGCAAGTCTACGACCTGAAACTCGATCCCGCTTCGGATAACGGCGCCGGGGGCTAACGCCCCCGGCCCTGCCGGCAAGGGTGGACCCTATGGTCCGAGCGCGACGCCGATCGGCAAAGCGAGATAGGATCCGCTCACGACTTGCTTCGGAGTCTGTCTCCCTTTGAGCGCATCGAACATGAAGATCGAGGCCGGCCCGTCGAGCGTCGTGCCGCTCGTCGAGTAGAGCACCGATCCGCTCAGCGCCACGCCGACCGGCGCCTTCAGCGCGGGGCTACGCGACGAGATGGTGCGATCCGGCGCGCCCTTGCCGTTGGCCGTCGGCGAATACGCTAATATGTTGTTGTCGCCGGCGTTAGCCGCATACAGCTCGCCGCTTGAGTCGCTCACCGCCAGCCCCGTCGGCGAGTTTTGCTGACCGGTTCCCACGATGGCGCGCTCGAGCGTCGGCTTCGTGACCGGTGTGGTGAACTCGCTGATTTCGTTCGAGTCGGAGACGAGCAGGTCGCCGGACGAATCGACCGCGACGCCGTTGATGTCCGCGTGATGATCGGGCAGCGAAATTCGCTGTAGTGTCTTCGCGTTGCCCTGCGCGCCGGGTGCGTAAACGGCAACGTAGCCGTTCGTGAAGCCGCCGACAAACTCGTGGCCGGAACGATCGACGGCTACGCTGCTTGGAACGAACGGCAGAACCAGCTCGCGCTTGGGCTGGGTGTAGCCTTGAGCCTCTTTGCCGTAGACGAAAAGCGACTGCGTATCTTCGTCGGTCACGAACAGGCTGCCGCCGGGGCCGATCGCGACCGGGCCCGGATTATACGGCACGACGAGCGACGAGCCCGCGGGCGACTGCAGCGAGCCGTCGGCATTTCGCACGTACCGAAAGACGGACTTGCCATACCAGTCGCTGACGTAGAGCCCGCTCGTTCCCGCGTTCGGCCGCATTGATTGCAAGAGCGATGGACTCTGTAACGCCTGGCCCGCCGTCGGGAGCGACCCTCCGCGGCTGCAACTCGCTAGCGCGGCGCCTCCGACGATGAGCGCAAACACGACGGGGAGCGATCGTTGCTCGAACACTGTGCGCCTCCAATCCGATTAGCGCGGACGCTCTTTCGGCTTTTACGTGGCGGTGCAGGCCGCCCCCTGCGCCGCGACGTAGGACGGCGCGTGGACGGAATAGATCCAAACGCACGACCCTCCGGATCCGGCTGCGTCGAATGCATGGCGAAAAACAAGTGGTGGTTTCATCTGCGGCGATGCGCGCAGTGCGGCCACATTGGATGCTGCGATCAATCGTTGGGCAAGCACGCGACCGCGCATTATAACGAGACGCATCACCCGATCATCGCGAGCTTCGAGCCCGGCGAAACCTGGTTCTACAGCTACGCGACCGGAGAATTCATGAACGGTCCGCGCATCGCGCCGCCGCGCTCGCACCCCGAGGATCAACCGGTGCCCGGCCCGCGCGGCAGGGTTCCGACTAATTGGCAGGCGCTGCTCAGCTAATCGAAACGATTAGCTCGATTCGCTGCTCGGCGCTGCCTTAACGAGCCGCAGCGTTCGCCCGCCGTCGAGGTACTCGACCTTGTCGAGCAGGCAATGCACGATGAAGAGGCCGTAGCCCCGCAGGGCGCCGCCCGCCGGCGCCACGATCGCCGCCGGCGCAGGAAAGCCGCGGCCGCGGTCCTGGATCTCCGCGATGACCTTGCCGGAATCGAAATAACACTCTACGGCGATCGCCTCTCCCCGGCTGTGCTCGACGGCGTTTGCCAGCACTTCGCCGACGGCGGCCTCGAAATCGTTGAGATCGCGGCCGCTCAGCCAGGTCGCGGCAAACGTCCTCACCGCGCAGCGCGCCTGCCGAGCGCCGATCGGCGAACAGGGAAACGATTTTTGGTAGCGACGGAGCGGGCGCATGAGCACGCTGAATTTTTCCGCCAAAAGGCCTCGCATAAACGCGTCGATGCTTCAGAGTGCGTCGAGCAACCAGGCCGTGGCTAGCGCGGGATCACCAAGCTTGGTACCATCGATGCATGCGATTGATGGTTGTGGCCGCGTGCGTCGCCCTGTGCGGGAGCGGCGCCGCCTCGGGCGGCGGCGAGCTGATGGACGCGTACCGCGTGATCGCACGCCACGAGTTCGTCGACCTGACGCACGCGTTCGGCCCTGGAATCGCGCACTGGCCTGGCTTCCCGGACGAAACCGTGCGCACGCTCTTCACCTATAAGAAAGACGGCTTTTACGCGCAGATGTTCTGCCACGTCGGGCAGTGGGGAACGCACGTCGATCCGCCGGTCCATTTTGCGCCAGGCGGCAAGACGGTCGACCAAATCGATCCGAAGCAGATGTTCGCGCCGTTCGTCGTCATCGACGTTCACGAGAAGGTGGCGCGCGACCCGGACTACGTGCTCTCGATGGACGACGTGCACACGTGGGAGGCGGCGCACGGGACGATTCCGAGCGGGGCGTTTGTCGCGATGCGCACCGACTGGTCGAAGCGCTGGCCGAGCGAGGCGGCAATGGAGAACAAGGACGCCAAGGGCGTCGCGCATTACCCGGGCTGGAGCCTACCCGTACTGCAGTATCTCTATCTGCAACGTCACGCCGTTGCGACGGGACACGAGACGACCGACACCGATCCCGGCGCGGTGACCTCGCGCGGCCAGTATCCACTGGAATCCTGGATCCTGCATCACGGACACTACCAAATCGAGCTGCTCGCCAATCTCGATCGCGTCCCCGAGGCCGGCTCTCTCGCAATCGTCACGTTTCCCAAGCCGCGCGGGGGTTCGGGTTTCCCGGCGCGCGTGGTCGCCATCGTGCCATGAGGTAGAGTTAAGCAGGCAGGCGCCAACCGTGAAAGCCGGGGCGCGTCCCGTTCGTAGCCGAACCCCGCACATCCCTAGCCTGCCTTGGAGCGAATCATGAAGAGATTTTACGCCTTTGCGGCTGCGAGCCTCGGCGCCGCGCTGCTTGCCGGATGCGGAGGCCGCGCCTTCGTTTCGACGCCGCCGATCGCGGCTACGTCCTACTCGGCCTCGGATGACGACGTTTACGCCGCCGTCGTAAAGACGACGCCCGATTTTCGCGATCTCGGCCGCGCGCCGGGCTCGACGAAGGTGCAGCTGAGCGTCATGCTGCGTTACCAAAACGAGAACCAGCTCGAGGCGCTCGTGCAGGCGCAGTCCGATCGCGGCTCGCCGTACTTCCGCCACTATCTGTCTAACGCCGAGTTCAACGCGAGCTTCGCGCCACCGGCGCGCGCGCAGAGCCAGGTGGTCGGCGTGCTCGAAAGGGCCGGGCTGAGGGTCGTGCGGACCTACAAGAACCGCACGATCGTCGAGGCGGTCGGCCCGAGCGCTGCCGTCGAACGCCTCTTCGCGACGAGGATCGACTACGGGATTCAGGCCGGCAACGGGCCGCGCTATAAGAACGTGACGGATGCCGTCATGCCCGCTTCGCTTCGCGGACTCGTCGTCGCGGTGATGGGTCTCGACGACTTGGTGGCGTTCGCGCCGCACACGCAGATCGTGCCCCGCGGTGACTTCCCCGCGATGGCGCGATCGAGGCTGCGCGGCCCCAACGACGAGCTCGGACCGCTCGGCTTTCAGCGAGCCTACGACGAGCCCGCGGTGCACGGCTATGACGGCACGGGACGCGCGATCGGGGTCACGATGTCGGGCGACATCAATGACGTCGACTTGGATGCGTTCTTGGACTACTTCCAGATCAAACCGGCGCATCGGCTGCACCGCATCGCCGTCGACGGCGGACGCTTCGGGCGAGGCGACATCGAGACCACGGTCGACATCGAGGCGGAGGTGGGCACGGCACCGGGCGCAGCCGTCTACCTCTATAGCTTCCCGGATTTCAAGGAAACGTCCGCGCTCGACACCTACAACGCGGTGGTCGACGACAACTTAGTCGACGCGGCGAACTCGAGCTGGGGCGGTTGCGAATCGTTCAAGAAGGGCCGGCTGGGTCACGCGTTCGCGCGCGCCGCGAACCTGATCTTCGAGCAAGGCTCCGCGAAGGGCATAACGTTTCCCATTGCGACGGGCGACTTCGGCTCGGCGTCGTGCCTCCACGACCGCACGCTCGACATCACGACGGCGGATGACGCGCCCCACGCGTTGGCCATCGGAGGAACGACGCTGCACGTGAAAGCTGACGGAAGCTGGGAGAGCGAAGTGGGTTGGCACGGAAGCGGCGGCGGCATTTCGACCGTTTTCGCGGTGCCGTACTATCAACGCGAGGTCCATCACATCCTCGCGGGTGGACGCAACATCCCCGATATCTCACTGAGTGCGAACCCGCACTCCGGATTCGCCGGACGCTGGCACGCGATCTGGGTCGGAGCAGGCGGGACTTCGTTAGGCGGTCCGCTGTGGTCCGGTCTCGAGGCGCAGATCGACCAGTACGTCGGCGGCCGGATCGGCTTCGTCAATCCGGAGTTCTATCAGCTGGAGCTGGGACCGTCGTATCACACCGTCTTCCACGATGAGATCAAGGGCAACAACCGCAGTTTCATCTGCCAGCGCGGATACGACCTCGTCACCGGCATCGGTTCGCCCATCGGCTGGGCGCTGGCACAGGCGCTTAAGTAGTTTCGTCGCGGGCCGGCTACGCAATCGCTTCGCAGAACGTTGTGAGGTCGATGTTACCGCCCGAGATGACTGCGACGATCGAACCGTCGCCGGCCTTGCCGCTCAGCGCAGCGGCGACCGACAGCGCACCCGCGCCCTCGGCAATCACGCGCGAACGCTCTGCGAGCACGCGCATCGCGCGCCGCGTCTCGTCGAGCGTTATGACGATCGACCCGTCGACCAGCCCACGCATCCGCTCCCACATGCGCGGGAAGATGCTCTTGCCGCCCGCGCCGTCCACGAACGACGGCTGCCATTCCTCGAAAGCCGACGCCTTGCCGAGCAGCAGGGAGCGCGCGTAGGGCGCCGCGGTTTCGGGTTCGGCGACGAAGATGCGCACGTCGGGCTTCATCGCGCGTACCGCCGACGCGACGCCGGTGACGAGTCCGCCTCCACCCAGCGCCGTGATTACAGTCGCGACGTCCGGCAGATCTTCGACAATCTCGAGACCCGCCGTGCCGTTGCCCGCGATGAAATGATCGTCGTCGAACGGATGGACGAACGTTCCCTCGACGCCGGGAAACGTCCGGCGCTCGAGCGCTTCCCAACACGCGTCCCACGAGGCCTTGACGATCTTCGCGCCGAGCGCGCGCATGCGCGCCATCTTGGTCTCCGGCGCCAGTTCGATCGCGACGACGGTGCACGGCACGCCGGCCTCGCGCGCCGCGTAGGCGACCCCTTGGCCCGCGTTGCCCGCGCTGATCGTCCACACCCCAAGCGCGCGTTTTTCGGGGTCGAGCATTGCGACCGCGTTGGCGGCTCCGCGCAGCTTGAACGAGTTGATCGGCTGGAGATTCTCCAGCTTGAGGTAGATGCGCGGGCCGGTCGTGCCTTGCAACTCGAGCAGCGGCGTGCGCACGATCGTGCCGGCGATGCGCGATCGCGCCGCTTCGATAGCGTCGATCGTAGTCATCTCCGTCAGGTTGGCCGTGCCGGGCTTGCAGCCCCCTAGGGGAGCAGGCGCTCGCAGCGTGTGCGTGCCGGGAAGAGCCGCCGCGTCCGACACCGGCGCCGTGATGGCCCGTGATCAATAGCGAAGCTCGGAATTTCGGGCGAGGTGGTCACGTTGGGGGCGTCCTGGCACGTCCTCGCTACCGGCGATCGCGCCTACGCCGCGTTTCCCGCTAGCTTCGTATACAAACAGAAGGGCGAGACGATCAAGACATCCGGAAACGTCCTCACGATCGCGCCGCAGAAAACTGCGGCCGGTTGGCGGATGACCGGTTGGTCGTGGGCGCAACACTGAGAAAATAACCGCAAGGTGCCTCGCTTTGCAAGGTTGCGGTCGGTGATCTGAAAATCCGATTAGGAGCGCGTTGATGCGCCTTCGGCGCGGGTAGTAACGCGCTCAGGAGGCACATATGCGAATCACACGATCGGTTTCCGCAATCATTGCTAGCGTTCTCATCGCTGCTGTGCCGCTGGCCGCGTCGCCGCAAGTGAGTATTGGCGTTGGCGTCGCCTTCGGCGGCCCGGGATGGGGCGTCGGCATCTCCGCGTACTCCCCGCCCGCGCTACCCTACTACTCTATGCCGCCGGCGCCGTATCCGAACTGGCAGTGGTGCCCGGGCTACTGGGGCTGGGGAGCGTACGGCTACTATTGGATTCCCGGCTACTGGACCGCACCGCCGGCGGTCGGTCTCTACTGGACGCCGGGTTACTGGGGCTACGCTGGCGGTGGCTACGCGTGGTATCCGGGATACTGGGGTCCGACCGTCGGCTTCTACGGCGGAGTTAACTACGGCTACGGCTACTTCGGCACCGGCTTCGTCGGCGGTTTCTGGTCCGGCGGCGTCTTCAACTACAACAC
>DATDGN010000228.1:0-4279 GCA_036522095.1 Candidatus Cybelea sp.
CTTTGGCATGCTTAGTCAACCTTGCGATCGATGATTGTCGTGATCCCCATTCCATAGCCGATGCAAAGAGTCACCAGGCCACGACGCAGGTCCCGGCGCTCCAACTCGTTCAAAATCGTCGCGACGAGGATTGCTCCGGTCGCGCCCAGGGGGTGGCCGAGCGCGATCGCGCCGCCGTTGACGTTCGTCCGCGCGGGATCGAGACCCAGATCGCGCGCGCACGCGATCGCCTGGGCGGCAAACGCCTCGTTGATCTCGACGAGGTCGAGATCGGCTACATCGAGCCGCGCGCGAGCCAGCGCCTTGCGCGTCGCGGGGATCGGGCCAAGCCCCATCACGTCGGGCGCCACTCCCGCCGACGCGCAGGCGACGAATCGCGCCAGCGGCGTCAGCCCCAAACGCTCGGCGGCCTCGGCGGCGCACAAGAGAACGGCGGCCGCGCCGTCGTTGATCCCCGACGAGTTTCCCGCGGTCACGGTACCGCCGTTTCTAAAGGATGGTTTGAGCGAGCCGAGCACCTCCAGGCTCGTTTCCGGCCGCGGATGCTCGTCGCGGCTCACGCCGGTCCGTTCGCCGTGCGCGTCGACGACCGGCACTTCGCAGATCTCGTCATCGAAGGCGCCGCGCTGCATCGCCGCGGCACACTTCCTCTGCGATTCGAAGGCGAAACGATCTTGCTCGTCGCGGCCAATGCCGTAGCGATCGGCGACGACCTCCGCGGTTTCACCGAGCGAGATTGTCCACTCGGACGGCATCTTGGGGTTGACCATCCGCCAGCCCAGAACCGTGTCGAAGAGCCGCTGCCCGCGGCCGTACGCGGCGTCGCTCTTGGGAAGGACGTAGGGCGCGCGCGTCATTGATTCGACGCCGCCCGCGATCATGACGTCGCCCTCGCCGAAGGCGATCGCCTGTGCCGCCGAGTTGATCGCTTGCAGGCTGGAACCGCAGAGCCGGTTGACCGTGGCGCCCGGAATCTCGATCGGCAGGTTCGCCAGCAGCACTGCCATGCGCGCGACGTTGCGGTTGTCCTCGCCGCTCTGATTGGCCGCGCCCAAATAGACGTCGTCGATCGCCGATGGCGCGACGCCCGTGCGTTCGACGATCGCCCGCAGCACGAGGGCTGCGAGATCGTCGGGGCGCACCTTCGCGAGCCGGCCGCCGGCGCGGCCGATCGGCGTGCGTAGCGCGTCGATCACCCAAACCGCGCGGCTCACTGCCCGGCCTCCGCGGGTTCCGGTTCCGCGTCGGGCTCCGGTTCGACGTCGAGCACCCACAGCGAGCGATGCGGAGCGAACGCCTCGCCTTCCGCCTGCGCGAGCCGCCGCAAGATGCGCGACAGCCGCGCCCCGCCGATCTCGCGGCCCCAGGCGATGGGCCCGTGCGGATAGTTCGCGCCGAGGAGCAGCGCCGTGTCGACATCTTCGGGAGAAGCGACGTGGTCGTGGACGGCGACCATCGCCTCGTTGACGATCGAGCCGACGGTGCGGCCGAGGAAGAGCCCGGGCGCATCCTCTACCAAAATCACAGCTTTGCCGAGGCTTGCGAACAGCTCCCGAGCGAGCTCGAGCGCGTCGTCGGACGCCGCCGAGTCGACGATCTCGAGGGCGCTCTGCCCCGACCACGATCCGAGTATGCCGTATCCGATCAGGCGCTCGGGGTGCCGCAGCCGGCGCGCGCAGGCCTCGAGATCGGTGGCGTACGCGTCGACGAAAAGGACCGTCTCGGGCCCGAGCGTCGCGTCGAGGCGTGCGATGACGTCGCCGCGATCGCTCGCGCCGTCGCCGACGTCGATGACGATCGTCGCGCCTTGCTCCAGGTCGCCGAGGAGCTCGTCGTTCTCGATGCGCGCGGCGCGCTCGTAGCGCTGCTCGATGGCGCCGGCGAGGTCGTCGGCAAGGCCGCCGAAGCCCACGACGACCACGCACTCCTCGCGATCGCGATCGCCGCGCTGCGGCTCCGCCGCCGGCTCGAACCGCTCGTGCTTCCCGTCGCGATACGCGTAGAAGCCCGCGCCGGTCTTGCGTCCAAGCCGGCCCTCGGCCACCATGCGCCGCTGGAGCTCGACGGGAGCGAGGCGCCGCTCCTGCGTGCGCGCGTATATCGACTCGGTCGTGGCGAGATTCACGTCGAGGCCGATCAGATCCATCAACTCAAACGGACCCATGCGAAAGCCGGCCGCGCGCGCCACTGCGTCGAGCTCTTCGACCGACGCGACGCCGCGCTCCAGCGCGCGCAACGACTGCAGATAGTACGGGCGCGCGACGCGGTTGACGATGAAACCCGGCGTGTCCGCCGCGAAGACGGGATGCTTGCCCAGCCGCACCGCGATCTCGAAGCCTCGTTCGATGGTCTCATCGCTCGTCTGCGGCGCGCCGACGACTTCGATCAGCTGCATGCGCTGCGGAGGGTTGAAGAAATGCAGGCCCAGCACGCGCTCGGGATTGGGCGCGACGTCCGCGAGGTCGGCGACCGCGAGGGACGACGTGTTCGTGGCGAGCAGCGCGCTCGGCTCGAGCGTGCGTGCGAGCGCTACGAAGACGTCGCGCTTGAGCTCGAATCTTTCCGGCACGGCCTCGATCGCCAGCATCGCGCTACTGCTCGACGGTATCGCGTCGATCCAGCGAATGCGGCCCTCGATCGCGGCGTCGCCCGCTCGCTGGGCATCGCGCTGCACTTGCGCGACTCCGCGCTCGCGCGAGGCGGCCTGCGGCTCGACGACTTCCACGTCGTAACCCGCCTGCGCCGCGACGAACGCGATTCCGGCACCCATCGTGCCGCCGCCCACGACCAGCACGCCGTCTCCCATGTCGAGCCGGTTCGTGAGAGGAGCCGCAAACGCTTCGTCGGTAGTCATGTCGCGTGGAGAAGCCGGTCTGGCGCGTGCGCTCGTCGAGTTACGTCGTCGACTCGCCGTTCATGCGGCTGCGCGTTGACGAGGTCGTGCTGCCCGACGGCACGATCGTCCCCAACTATTACGTGCGGGAATCGAGCGGCTTCGTGACAATCCTCGCGCTGACGCGCGACGAGCGCGTCGTCCTCGTCCGCCAGTACCGCTACGGATCGGACGCGATCCACCTCGAGCTCCCCTCGGGCATGCTGCTTCCCGGCGAGGATCCGCGCGAGTGCGCGCTGCGCGAGCTCGCCGAGGAGACGGGCTACGACGTGGAGCGCTGCGATCTCGTCGGCGAGTACTTTCCCGAGGCGGTGCGCTCGCCGGCGCGCGCCTACGTCTTCGTTGCGTCGGGCGCCGTCAGGGTGCGCGAGCCGCAGCTCGACGCGACCGAGCACCTCGAAGTCGAGCTGGCGACGCTCGCGCGTTTTCGCGCGATGCTCCGGGACGGGACGGTCGACGCAGGCGGCACCATCGCGGCCGGCTACCGCGTCCTCGACTACCTAGGAAACCTGGGCTCGGAGCCCAGTTGAAACCTGACGGCACGCCCACCGGTAGATAACGGCGCTATGCGTACTCCGACCCGACCCGGCTTGCACCCGATGGCCGCGCTGTTTCTCAAGCTCACCGCGCTCGTCGCGATCGTGATCGTGGTGTTCGTGGTTACCGGCTACCTTTTGAAGATCCTGATCGTGGCCGCGATCATCGCCGCGGTCTTGCTCGGCGGATACTGGGTGTACAGCGCGTTCCGCCGCCGTTCCAATCACCCCGTCATTCGTTAGCGGTTAACCAGGCCCCGAGGGCGTCGTTCACCCGATCCGGCTCTTCGAGCATCGGGAGGTGCGCGCTTTCGTTGCACTCCACGATCTGCGCGCGCGCGAAACGCCGCGCCGTGTCCCGCGACTCCTCGATCGGCACGACCTCGTCGCATCCGCCCGCGATCACGAGCACGGGAAGGTCGAGATCCGCGGCGATGTCGTCCGAAGCGGCGCGCAGCGCCATGCCGCGCAGCGTGGCCGCCGCGCCCGACGGATTCGTTTGCCGCGCGATCGCATAAGCGCGCTCGACGACCTCCTGCCGCTCGAAGCGCGTCTTGCTCGCCAGTAGGCGCGGCAGGTACGTCTCCACGACCGGCCCGATCGCGCGGGCAAGCTCCGTCCGATCGGCCAGCTCGCGCCGCGCGGCCGCTTGTGCCGGCGTGTCCGCGGCGAGCCGGCTCGAAACGAGCGCGAGGTGCGAGACGCGCTCCGTAAACATGCGCGCAAACGCCAGCGCGACGTATCCGCCCATCGAGTGGCCGACGAGAGCCGCGCGCTCGATTCCGAGCGCGTCGAGCAGCGTCGCGACGTCCGCGGCGTGCCTCTCCATGAGATACGGGCCGTCCGGTAC
>DATDGN010000229.1:0-14965 GCA_036522095.1 Candidatus Cybelea sp.
GCGATCGAGGGGTCGCGCGCGACCGCCGCGATCGGGCTGATCGCGGAGCCGACCGTTACGTTCACGGCGCTGCCGACCCCGACCGTCGCGCTGGCCGGGGCGATCGACAGCGGCGGGGGCGTCGCGGTGGGTGAAACCGACGGAGCGGGCGAGGCGGACGGAGGCGGGGACGGTGACGGGGACGGTGACGGAGACGGGGACGGTGAGGGGCTGGGAAGTGGGTCGGCGGCGAGGAGGGCCGCGCAGGCCGCTATCGAGAGCGCGGCGCGAAAGTGCGCCGCGCTAGGCAATTTGCGCTGCTTCGGCGTGGCTAACCGCCGAGGCCAGCAGCGTCTTGTAACCGACGCTCGGGAAGAGCACCGTCACGAGGTCGCGTTCCGCGCGCTCGACGGTGCCGGTTCCGAACTTAGGATGCCACACGACGTCGGCGATCTTGAACCCGCCCGTCGCGGCCGGAGCGCCGCGGCCCGCGCGCACCGCGCGCAGGCAGTTGTCGCACGCGCCGCAGTTGTGCTTGTCGAAGTCTTCGCCGAAATAGTTGAGGATGAAGCGGCGCCGGCACGACCTCGACTCGGCGTACTGCAGCATCATCGCGAGCTTGCTCTGGTCGTACGACTTCTTCGTCTCGTAGTTCGCGAGGTTGAGCATCAGGTTGCGGTGCTTGCGCACTGCCTCGGTCAGACCGTACGCCGATTTTCCGATGTGCTCGATGTAGCCCGACTTCTTGAGCAGCGCGAGGATGACTTTGAGCTTGGTGAGCGGGAGCTGCAGGATCTTGCGCAGGTCCACCATCGAGACGCCGTTGGTCTGGTCGGCGAACACCTCGATCGTGCCGAAGACGCGCTGCACCTCTTCGACGTCGGGATACTTGCCGGTGAGGAAGTAGTTCTGGACGCGCGTGTCGCTCATCCGGTAGATGAGGATGCAGCGCGACGGCAGCCCGTCGCGGCCCGCGCGGCCGGCCTCCTGCGTGTAGGCCTCGAGCGATCCCGGCAGATCGTAGTGCACGACGAAACGGATGTTCGGCTTGTCGATGCCGAGGCCGAAGGCGTTGGTTGCGACCACCGCGCGGATCGTCTCGTCCATGAACAGGTTGTGGACCGTGGTGCGGTCCTCTTTGCGCAGCTTCGAGTGGTAGACCGCGGCCGGGATGCCGAGCTCGTGCGTGAGGAACTGCTGCACTTCCAGCGCGTTTTTGATCGTGGCCGTATAGATGATGCCGGTGCCCTCGAGCGCCTCGCGGCCCGTGAACAGCCCGGTGAGGATCTTGAGCTTGTCGGCTTCCTTGTCGGCCTTGCGCGTCTCGTAGATCAGGTTCGGCCGGTCGAATCCGCGCACGATCGGCTTCACCTGCTCGATGCCGAGCTGGTGCAGGATGTCTTCGCGGACCGACGGCGTGGCGGTCGCCGTGAGCGCGAGCACGGTCGGGTGGCCGAGCTTCGCGATGACTCCGCCGAGCGCGAGATACGCCGGGCGGAAGTCGTGGCCCCATTGGCTGATGCAGTGCGCCTCGTCCACGACGAAGAGCGGCACGCGGATGGAGCGCAACACGTCGAGGAAGGTCTCGTCTTCGAGCTTCTCGGGCGTCGTATACACGATGCGCAGCGTGCCGGAGCGGATGCGTTCGCGCGCGCGCGCTTCTTGATCCTCGGACAGCGTCGAGTTGAGCGCGACGACGTCGGTGATGCCGCGCTCGCGCAGCATGTCGAGCTGATCCTTCATCAGCGCGATCAGCGGGCTGACGACGACGGTCGTGCCTTCCAGCAGGAGCGCCGGAAGCTGGTACGTGAGGCTCTTGCCCGCACCGGTGGCGAGGATCGCAAGTGTGTCCTGGCTGCGCAGGACGCGACACACGACCTCCTCCTGCCCCGGATAGAATCCGGCAAAGCCGAATTTTTCTCGAAGCGCTGCGAGCAGATCCGCCGGCATCATTCTTATATCCGTCTCAAAATTAGCCAAGCACCGCTGCTTGGGAAGCAACTCTCATAACCGCCCTCGTGACCGGTCCGTTGCAAGCATACCCTCCGGCAGGCACCGCGAAACGGCCTGCTAAACTTCAGCGCCGTGTCCCTCTACCGCACCTGGCGCCCCCGCACGTTTGCCGACCTGGTAGGCCAAGACTCGGTCGTTCGCACGCTTACGGCAGCGATCGACGGCGGAAAGCTGGCCCACGCCTATCTCTTTTCGGGCCCGCGCGGCTCGGGGAAAACCTCGGCCGCCAAGATTCTCGCACGCTGCGTCAACTGCGTCAATGGCCCCACGGCCATACCCGATAATTCATGTGAGAATTGTCGCGCCATGCTGGCTGGGACCGCGCTGGACGTGCTGGAGATCGATGCCGCCAGCAACCGCGGGATAGATGAAATTCGGGCGCTCCGCGAGGCGGTGAAATTCGCCCCGGCGGCGATGCGCATGAAGGTCTACATCATCGACGAGGCCCACATGCTGACCAAAGAGGGCGCGAACGCCTTCCTGAAGACCCTGGAGGAGCCGCCCGCCCACGCCCTCTTCATCCTGGCGACCACCGAGCCGGAGAAGCTCCCGGTCACGATTCTGTCGCGCTGCCAGCGTTATCAGTTCCGCCGCATCGCGGTGCCCGTGATGATCGAGAAGCTGCGTGAGGTGGCGCGTGGCGAGCACATCGCGGTGGACGACGCGGCGCTGGCCGCCATCGCGTATCGGGCCGAGGGAGGCTTGCGCGACGCGCTGACGATGCTCGAGCAGTTGGCGGCGTTCTCGGGAGGCGCGGTCGCCGGCGTCGACACGCTGGAGCTGGCCTTCGGCTCGAGCGGACGCGAGTACGCGCAGAGTCTGGTCGAGGCCGTCGTCGCGCGCGACGCGACGCGCGCGCTCGCGATCGTCGAGTCGGCGAGCGACGCGGGCACGGATCTCACGGTGTTGACGCGCGCGCTCATCACGGAATTCCGCAACCTGCTCGTCGCGCGCATCGATCCGATGCTGCTGGCGCGCGACCTCGCACCCGAAGACGCGGAGCGCGCAGCAGTGCGGGCCGCGGCGGTGTCGCAGGCGATGCTGGTCCGCGCGCTGCGCAGCTTCAGCGACGCGCTGGCGCTCGCGCGCACCGGCGGCAACGCCCGGCTGGAGCTCGAGACGGCCTTGCTGCGTTTCATCTTCACGCCGGAGGACCCGACGCTGGACGCGCTCGCGACGCGCGTCGCCGCGCTCGAAGAACGGCGCACGGCGGCGCCGAGCGCCCCGCCCGCGCCCAAACCTGCGCCCCCGGCGAAACGCACCGAGACGCCCGAGCTCTCGGTGCAGCGCGTGCGCGCGGCGTGGCAGAGCATCCGGGGCAAGGTCGAGGCCGAGCGGCCGCCGCTGCGTGCGCCGCTGTCGCGCGCTGCGATCGAGGGAATCGAACACAACGCGCTCGTGCTCAAGCTGCCCGACGCGTGGAGCGCGGACACGCTGAAGGATCATGCCAAGCTGATCGAGGCGGCCATCGCCGACGTGCTCGGCGTGGCGCTGCAGGTGCGGCTGCGCGTGGACGCTAGCGCCGCGCGCGCCAAGGGATCGACGGCAGCGGACGAAGCCGACGCACTCTTCGACTATGCAAATGAGAGAATTCGGTAGGTGAATCAGGCGCACTTGTTGGCCCAGATGAAGAAGATGCAGGCCGAGATGACCAAGGCTCAGGAGGAGCTCGCGAACACGCTCGTGACCGGCAGCGCCGCGGGCGGCGCGGTGACGGTCGAGGCGACCTGCGATCAGCGCGTCAAGCGCGTGCGCATCGGCAAGGAGGCCGTGGACCCCGAGGATCTGGAGACGCTGGAAGATCTCGTGACGGTCGCGGTCAACGACGCGTTGAGCAAGGCGAGCGAAACGGCGCAGAAGCGCATGTCCTCCGTGACGGGCGGTATGCGCATCCCCGGGCTGATGTGACGACGGTTGCCGGCCCCGTCGCCAGGCTGATCAACGAGCTGAGCAAGTTGCCCACGATAGGCCCGAAGACGGCGGCGCGTTTGGTCTTTCATCTCTTGAACCGGCCGCGCAACGAGGCGCAGAGCCTCGCCGAGGCGATCTTGGAGGTCAAGGACAACGTCCGCTTCTGCTCGATCTGCTACTCGCTCGCCGAGAACGACCCATGCGAATTCTGTTCGGACGATCGACGCGACGGTTCGATGATCTGCGTCGTGGCAGAAGCGAAGGACGTCTACGCGATCGAGCGTGCCGGCGCGTTCAAGGGCCGCTATCACGTGCTGGGCGGCCTGATTTCGCCGATGGACGGCATCGGCCCGGCGCAGCTGCACCTCAGGGAGCTGGTGGAACGCATCGGTCGCGAAGAGCCGCGCGAAATCATCCTCGCGACCAATCCCAACGCGGAAGGCGAGGCTACGGCGCTGTACCTCTCGCGGCTACTGCAGCCGCTCGGAGTCGAGGTGACGCGACTTGCGTACGGGCTTCCGATCGGCGGCGACCTCGACTACGCCGACGAGATGACGATCGCGAAAGCCCTCGAAGGCCGCCGCACCCTGTCACCCTGAGCCTGTCGAAGCATCACGTAGCGATACCGCGTGGCGCTACCGAACGGCAGTGCCGATCGGTCTAATCTAAACTAACTAGCGAAAACCCCGCCGCGAGGGGCTAGGCTGGAGGCCTCACCGGGTGTGGGCCGAGGCGCCGTCTTCGCGGCGCCTCTTCACTACGTCGCCGACCCGCACCGAACCGGGCCGCACGACGTCGCAGTAAATCCCCATCCACGTGTCGCGCTGCTGCGCGAGGAAGCGGAGAATCCGGGGATCGGTGGCGCCGCCGCGTGGATGATACGTTGGGGTGACGCAGCGCTCGATTGGACCGCGCACGCGCAGCAGTACGCTTCCCAGCTCGAGCTCGTCTCCCGTCAACGCCTGCTCCTCCTCGTCAAACCCGGTCGCGGCACGCACGAAAAAGTTCGGTCGAAACCTTTCCCACTCAACGGCGTAACCGACGTGCGCGCTCAACGAGTCGAGCCACCGATCGACGAGCAGCGAGATCGGCGCGTCGTCGAAGAAGTGCTCTCCGTTTTCTAGCTCGACGCCGACGCCTCGCGCCGCCGCGGAGGCGCGCGCGGCCCCGGCTGTTTCGACGAGATGCAGCCGGTCGTGTTCCTTGCCGCGATAGAGCTTGCCGATGCGCTCCGAGCCGGAGCGAACGAAGAACGCGCCCGCGCGATCGCCGGGGATGCCCGACTCGCCGACCTCGACGGACTCGAGCGTCTCTCCGGCCAGACTCTTGACGGGGTAGCGCCGCAGCGCGTCGATCGTTCCGACCAGCATTGGTACGGCGCTCGTTCGCGGGGGTTTTGGAATCGCCTTGCCAGAAGGCGCGCAGCGATGGAGGTTCGTCCGCTCGATCTCGGCGACATATTCAACCGTGCGATTACCCTTTATATGCGACACTTCCGCGCGTTAGCGGGCATCGCGCTGGCCGCGATCCTGCCGCTGGCCCTGGTGCAGTACGTCACGTTGCGGCTGGAGGGTCCGCAGCTGGATGCGCTGCTCGCGGTGTGGCAACACCCCGAGCGCCTGGGAACGCAGCAGCTCCCGACGGTCTTCAATTCTCCGACGGCGCTCGCGCCGACGATCGTTTCCGTCCTGGTCGGATATCTGGTGATGACGTTTGCCGTCTGCGCGGTGGCCGTCGCGACGTCGGAGGTGTATCGCAACGAAGCCATCTCCGTTGGGCGCGCGTACCGGACGGTGCTGGCGCGGTGGCCTGCGATCCTGGGGATGCTCGGCATCGTGCTGGGGGTGCTCATAGTCTGCTACGTGGTGCTGGTCCTGATCGTGTCGATTCCGCTGATCATCGGCGCGATGATTTCTCAAGCTGTCATCTTTATCGTGCCGGTCATCGGGCTGGTCGCGGTGGTCGCCATCTTCTTCGCGCTTGCGCTGCTGCTCGTCACGGGCGCGTTCGCATTCTTCGGTATCGCGGTGGAAGGGCGCAGCGTGCCCACCTCGATCGAGCTCGCGGTCTCGCGGATTTACACGCGGTCGCAGTTCGGCCGCGCGCTGGTGTGCGCGATCGCGGCGGGGGCGGTGATGACGGTCCCGGCGGGACTCGTGGACACGGTGGCGTTTTTCGGCTTGGGGCGGTACCCCGCCGGATACATAGCCCTCGACTCGGTTGTGCGTTGGGCGATCCTGCCGTTCTCGGCGCTGATCCTCGCGGTCTATTACTTCGACGTACGCGTGCGCCGCGAAGGCTTCGATCTCGAGGACGGGATCTTCAGCAACGGCGCGGACGATGCTGGCTACGCGCCGACGGCCTATCTCTCGGGCCGTGAACGCGCGCTGATCAAGCGTTTCCTGGAGCGCCGCGACACGCTAACCCCGCAACGCCGCGCCGCGATCGCCGCGCAGCTCGCACAGCCTGCGCGCGAGCGCGTGCCGGAAGAGCTGCGCAGTTTAGACGACGAATCGCTGCTGGAGCGCCTCTAGGCACCGCGGGTGTCACCCTAAGCCTGTCAGCGCCCGGGTGTCACCCTGAGCCTGTCAGAGCCCCGGGTGTCACCCTGAGCCTGTCGAAGGGTGACCTAGAAAGTCACGTTGATAGCTTTGCGCTTTCCGGTACGCGGACGATCGACGTACCAGCGCATCCAGACCTGATGCACTATCGGAACGTTTTGCAAATCGGCGTGCCACCCGCCCCCGGTTGTGGCGCTGGCCTCACGCAGATCACGCCTGGGGTCGACGCAAACACGACGACAACCAACGGCTGCTGTGCCGACGTGGTAGCCAAATAATCGCTCTCGTCAACGGTTCACACAACAATCCTTGAGGGGCCTTCTCAGGGAAGGCCCACTGTGAAAGGACGGCCACTCGGATGGAATCTCAGCGTAGAGGTGTTAAGGTTCTCATACTGCTAGTTGCAGCTATAGTCGCGATCGGCGGAACCATCGTTACGAGCATCGTTCAGGCAAGCTATCAAACGCGCATTGATGACGCGAATATCCACCATCAACTCATTGAAGAAAAGATCTCGCAATCGAATCTGACGTTGCAGCGAGCAGTTCAGTATTATCAACACGGGGCGATAATTCAAATGGATCGACGCGCCTACTACGGTATCGCGCGGCAGGTTGGGGTACTCGGATATGACTCAGTTTACCAACTACAGCTGATATGGAATCGTAATGCGCCGGAATCGCAGAACGCCCTCACGAGAGACCTGGCGTCGGTTCCAGCCAATCCATGCGGTGTTGTTTGGAACAGCAGCAGCCTCCAAGACCTCGTTCTAGCCCAAAACTGTTATCTGAACCTGCTCGCGAATCGTCAGCACAAAGACCAACAGCGCATAGATCAGTTGAAGCGGGTCGTTACGCGCCTGGCTGTGGTTGCCACGGTTCTGCAACTGCTCGGAATAGGCATCGCCTTTGCGAAAGATCTACTGTGAAATTGCCCGGTGCTTCAGTCTTCCTACAGCAGGAAACCCTGCCTAAAGCGCGACCGTTTCCCCGCGCCGCGCAGGACTCGCAGCAAAGCCCCGTTCGTTGAGGAGCGCGGCGAGCGCTGCCGCGCTTCCCGGCTCGCCGTGCACGAGATGCACGCGTACGCCCTTCGAGGCCAACGGTTGCAGCCAGCGCAGCAGCTCGCTCTGGTCGGCGTGCGCGCTGAACCCGGAGAGATGCACGACGGTCGCGCGGACGACCAGCTGGTCTCCGTAGATGCGAACCGGACTCACGCCGTCGATGAGCAGGCGCCCCAGCGTGCCGTGGACTTGATAGCCCGGAAAGACGACGGTCGCGGCCGGGTTGGAAAGATGCTGATGCAGATGGTACAGGATGCGCCCGCCGCTCGCCATTCCGCTCGAGGCGATGATGATCGCGGGCGTGCGAAGATCGTCGAGCGTCATCGACTGCTCGTTCGAGGCAACGAGCGTGAGGTTACGGCAGCCGAACGGAACGCCGTGCCGTTCCGGCAGCGCCTTGTACGCCTCCGGATGGCGGTCGAAGACGGCGTCGACCTTGATCGCCATCGGGCTGTCGAGATACACGGGAAGCTCGGCGATCCGCGGTTCGGCGTCTTGGAGGCGCCCGATCGCAACGAGCAGATCCTGCGCGCGCTCCACCGCGAACGTCGGTAGGATGATCGGGCCGCCGCGATCGAGCGCGGCGAGAAGCGTCGCTCGGAACTGGTCCAGCGTGTCGAGCGGGTGGGTTCGGTTCCCGTAGGTCGATTCGCACACGACGGTGTCGGCCGACTCGAGCGGCGCGGGATCGTAGAGCAGCGCGGTACCGTAGCGCCCGACGTCGCCCGAGAAGATCGTGCGTCTACCCTCGCACTCCATCCGGACGAACGCGGAGCCGATGATGTGACCCGCGTTGCCGTACCGCAGCGTGGCGCCGCAAACGGCGAAATCGCTCTCCAACGCTACGGGTTGAATCTGGCGCAGCGCTGCGTGGACGTCACCCTCGGTGAAGAACGGCGCCACGCTATGCGAGCGTTCGTGGTGGAAGCCGCGGGCGTGCATGTGGCGCTGGAGGTTGGCTGCATCCTCGAGGACGATCTCGATGACGTCGGCCGTCGGCGGCGTGCAATAGATCGGGCCGCGAAATCCGTCGCGAACGAGTTTCGGCAAATAGCCGACGTGGTCGAGATGGCCGTGGGTGATGACGACGGCGTCCAGCTGCGCGGGCTCGACGGGAAGCGGTACGTGGTTCAGGGCCTCGACGTCGCGCGGTCCCTGGAAGAGCCCGCAATCGACAAAGAAGTGCTGGCCGCCGTTGGTGACGAGGTGCTTGCTGCCGGTGACCGTGCCGGCGGCGCCCACGAAGGTCAGCTCAGCCACGCGGCGAGCATTGGAACGCGACGGAGCTGGGCAGCTGCCCTGAAGTGAAGCGCTCGGCGCAGCGGTCGATCAGGCGCTCCGGGTCGGGGTCGTCGATGAGAACGGCGCCGGTGTCTTTGTCGAAGAAGCTCGCGATCTCGCCGACGTGATCGGAGATCCCGCCGGAGCCGCGCAGCACGCCGATGAGCTTCCCTTCGTCGTACGCGATGCAGAACTCACCGAGCGTTCCGCTGCGGCCCGCGATGAAGATGACGAAATCGGAGCTGTGAATGTTGTGGACCTCGCGCCCCATGAGCCCCGATCCGGTGAAGACGATCGTGGTGTACGGCTGCAGGGGAGACTCGTAGACTTCGAGATGTTCCTCGCGCGAAAGGGCAGGCGAAACGCCGAGGCTCTCGCCGCCGGCGTCGTGCGCGCCCAGCACCGCCGCGTGCGGCAGGCCGGGGCAGGCCCCGGTAACGATCGTGGCTCCGCGCCGCGCGATGCACGCGCCCAGGCGGCGCGCCAACGCGCAGTCGTCGTCGGTCAGAATGCCGCCGGACGATCCCATAACGCCGATCTGAAGCTTCATCGTGCTGACACCATGGCCCTGATTATGTATGATACCAGCGTGCGCAATCCCACCTTCACGTTTGCCATGCCGGCCTTGTGCCTTATCGCCGCCGCGGCGCTGTTCGCAGCGCTGCCGTCCGCGGCACGGGCGCAAACCAAGACGTTCGACGCCGAAGCCGGTCCGATCTGGAGTCAATCCGATGCGGCGAAGAAATGCCCGAACGTCGCAAAGGCGAACGGCGGCGTGTGGATCGGCCAGTGGCATACGACGGTGCCGGGCCGGATGTCGGTTTGCGAGATCCGCCTTTCTCGGCCGAGCGGTCGATTCATAGTTGAGAACATCGAAGCCGGACCGATCTGGAGCCAGACCGATGCGGAGAGAAAATGCCCCGCCGTCGCCAAGGCCAACAACGGTACCTGGACCGGCCAGTGGCATACCACGGTGCCCGGTCGGATGTCAGTCTGCGAGATTCGCTCTTCTCGGCCGACTAGCTAGCCTTTAGCGCTGCGCGGAGCTCCTTCCGGACTACATCGCGCACTACTTCAGGCAGCGGCCGGTGATCCGCTTTCGTAAAGGCTTTCAGAGCGTCGTTCATCGCCGTTTGATAGCCGCGCTCCTCGCGTTCAGCCTGAGCCCGGAACCAATTCAACGTATCGGAGTCGATCCAGATCGTAATGCGAGTCTTGCCCTCGTGCGGAAGAACCGCTCCACGCCGGCCACGGCTAAAATCGTACGAGCTGGTCTTTTTTCGAGACCGGCGCGTCGTAAGCGTGCGTCTAACCCTCTTTGCCATAGTAATGCCTTTTCTCACTTGCAGTCGCCGGGTACACGTACACGACAACGAGAAGCCGGCCTAGCGCATCCGCTAGCTTGATCGGGCGCCCTCGTTGATGCTATGGATGGGAGGTCGCAGTCGAAGCTGGGCTCGGGCTTCTCTCGGGGGCTGCCTGCGCCTCTTCGTCGGAGACAACGAGCGGCGAAGGAGCTGGAGCTGGGGTCGCGGCGGTTGCCTCCGCGCATACGTTTCTTTCAGGGCGATCGGTTTCAGCTTTTAGAATTGATCCCTTGGCGAAAACGGCGTCGTGTGCGTGTATACCGAATGACATGAAGCCCCCACGCGCTCCTCCTACAAACGTTCGCTCAAACTGAAGGTGAATGGTGTCGCCGCAGAAATTTACGATGTCATCGACGTCCAAAGCAACCTCTTGCGACACGTTGGTTGAAAAGACTCTTTTGGTAATGTTCGTCTGATTTGAGTACTCACCCTCGGCGAGATCGCCGGCCCTCGCAATGACATGCCCATTAACTATCGCGTCCTGCGTTACTTCGAACTTGACCTTATGAACTTCGCTGTTCGCGCCGGCTCCGCCAACTCGAATATCCTTGGTCACGGTAACGTATATCACCGTTCCCCGCGGTACGTAGACCGTTGGCGAGCTAGCCGGGGATACCGAGGGTGGAGCGGCGGCCGCCGTTAAGGTAAAAGCAACAGAAAGTAGCACGAGCCATCGAAGCATCGCATCCTCCTCAAAGCTACTCTTCGCCGTTGGTACTTGGCTGACTTACCAAGGAACCGAGGCTACGCTCGTCTGGTCTGGGCTGTATGTCACACCAGCGCCGGATCCTAACGCAGTTCCGGACGGACGATGATCGCCGTATAGCTTTCGTCGCTCCAGACGGCGCGATCGACGTACGGGCTCGTCAGCCACGTGAAGGCCGCGTCGATCTCTTCGCGCGTAACGCCATTCGCGCTACCAGCCGCCATGAGGCGTTCGTCGACGAGGCTAAGCGCGACGTCAGCCGTTAGCCGCGGAGGAGCAGCGTCGCCGACGGTGTGCGCCATGCGCTGCTGGGCGAGGCCGATCTCGAGGAGCAGCGAAGCGACGACGCGCAGCCGCTTGGCCGAGCCGTGGAGGTGCTCCCAGGCGTAATCGTCGAGCGCGTTGGCGGCAAAGCCCGGCGCAAAGAACGGGCGCAGGCGCGAGCAGTCGAGTCGCAGCACGGCGGCGCGAGCGAGATCGTCGACGGTCCACGCGGCCACGCCGTGCGTCCGCAGCTCGGCGACGAAGTTCGGCTCGGCATCGAGCGCGGGCGCGACGACGACGCAGTAGTCGCCGTGATAGTCCTCGCGATGCCGCGCGGCCTCGGCGGGCGCGCTGGATTCCGCGAGGTTGCGATGACCCAACAGCTTGCACTCGATCATGACGCGGTAGCGCAGCTCGCCGAGCAGCGCGTCCGCGTAACCGTCCGGTTGTCCGGCGGCGCCGAGATGGGTGGCGGCAAAGCCGAAGATTTCGAACGTGCTGCAAACGGCCACTTCGAACGCGACGGAGTCGGAGCCCGAGGCGGCCTTCCGCAGCGCGGCGATGGCGGTCGCGGCACCCGCAGGCGCTTCGGCGGGGGCGGCCAGCGGCGCGAGGCTCGTGGTGTCGATCTCGGGCCAGTCGTCGATCGGGCGATTGAGGCGAAAACGCCGGTCGGGATCCTGAACGACGAACGGCTTGCGCCCGTGCAGCAGCGCCCGCTCAATATTAAGCGACAGGGCTCCGCTGATCTGCTGCGGGGTCACGCGCTCTGGTAAGAGACGCTGCCGGCGCGCCTCGGCCACGATCTCGGCGGTTGAGCGCGGCTTGCCGTCGGCCAAGATCGAAAATACCACGTCGAGCACCTTGCCGAGGTGCGCCATGATCCGGTCGTCCATGCCGGCCTGAGTGCCCGATGTTTCCAAGGTTGAGCCGTGTCCGGTCCGCGGCGTGGCCGGGAACTACTTCATCCATGGGTGTGAACGATGCGGGCTTGATGCCCGAGGTGCTGGCGCATTACCGGCTGGTGGGGCCGCTCATCGAGGCGTCCTTTGCGCAGACGCCGATCGTCTTCGTTAACTACGCCAGCGGCGTCGACAAACCAGGCGTTTTCCACGTGACGACGGTCCCGCTCAGCGTGAACAAGCTGCTGTGGCTCGTCCACGCGGAGTTTGCGATCGAGTTCTACACGTGGGTGCCGACTTTGCTGGACGTCGCAGCGCTTCGCTTCGGCCGGATTCTGCTCGAGGCGCCGGAGGGCGTGGACTTCGAACGCGTCAAGCTCGCGGCGCTGGCGATGCGAGCGCTGCTCTTCGACGCGGCGAAACTTGAAGCGGCACCGCTGCTCGACGGCGGAAAGGGCATCGCGCTCTGGATCCCGCTCGCCGACACGCCGCAGGCGGACGTGCTGCGTGCATGGCTGCACGAACTCTGCAAGCGCGCGATCGCGCTGCATCCGGACTTGGTCTCCACGCAATACAACACGCACCACGACGGTCGCGTACACCTGCACGTACAGAGCAATGCACCCGGACGCTGCAGCGCGGTGCCGTATAGCCTCCGCGCGCAAGGCCTGACGGTCTGCACGCCGATCCGGTGGGACGAACTAGGCTCGTTTACAGGCGCAGACGCATTCCGACTCGACGCGATTCCCACAAGACTGCAAAGCCGCGGCGACATCTTCGCAAGCGAAGTCAAGCTAATCGGGTCGCAAACCCTTGCCCCGGCGTGCTCGTCGTGATTTGAAACCACGCAGAGCGAGCGGTGCGCTTGCGGTTAACGGGTTCGATTCCCGTTGGCGCTACCACGAAACGCTCGAATCTACGAGCGTTTTTCGTTTGCCGCGATCGCTTGTGGCACGGTTGTGGCACGGACTCCTTGTCACCCTGAGCTTGTCGAAGGGTGACAGCGGGACTAACCGGAATGGGCGGTTTTGCAAGAGCGCCCGCTACCGCATTTCCGAGCAGTGCATCGATGCGTGCCGCCGCGTCGTCTTGCAGAGTGTCGATGGCGTGGAGGTAGATGCGCGAGGTGATCGCCGTCGACTCGTGCCCGAGTGCTCGTGAAACGGTCTGCAGATCGACGCCAGAGGCCAGCGCGAGCGTTCCGAATGAATGCCGCAGGTCATGAAAGCGAATGTGCGGGAGTTTGGAGTTCTTGACGAGCCTTGCGAAGGCAAGCGAGAACGCACCGGGCTCCCACGGCGAGCCGTCGGCGCGCGCGAAGACCCAGCGGTCCTCGATTTGCTTCATCCCGGAGGCTCGACGTAGCTCTTCCTGATGATTGAGCGCTTTGCGAAGGACGCTGGCAACGAAAGGCGGCAGCGCGATCGTGCGCGCGCTGCGCGCGGTCTTCGGCGGCTTCGTTCGCGTGACGCCTTTGACCGTCTCGAGCGAGCGGCGCACGGTAAGGCGGCGCGCATCGAGGCTGACATCGGGCCAGCGCAGCGCGAGCAGCTCGCCGCGCCGCAGGCCCGTGCCGACCGCGACGGCTATGATCGCTTGCAGTTCGCTCCCGTGCGCTGCGCGTAACAGGCGCGCAACGCCGGCGGCATCGAGCGCGCGCATTTCCTTGCGCTCGAAGCGCGGCGGATCGACGGCATCGGCTGCGTTTCGGACCAGCAGGCCCATCTTCACGCTCCAGCGCAGGAACGTGCGCAGCGTGCTGAAGAGATGCGCGACCGAGCGGGACGACAGCGTACCGCGTTCTCGATCGTTGCGTTTGGCGCGCGCCCATGCCGCGAGTGCCGCTTCGACGTGCGAGGGCCGTAGGGACTCTGCCCGTAGCGATCCAAATGCTGGTACTATGTAAAGCCGGACGTGTGCTGCGTAGAACGCGTACGTCTTGGCGGCGACGCGGTGCTCTTTGGTCGTGAGCCATCGCTTAGCCAGTTCGGCGATCGTGTGCCGATCGGAGCCCACGTAACCGCCACCCTCAACTTCGCGTAGCAGATCGCGCAACCGATGCTGCGCGTCGGCTTTCGCTCCCCGCACCGTCTCTCGGCGCTGCCTGCGCTTGCCGTTGTCGCTAGGGGTTAATTCGACGCGCAGGTACCAAGTGCCAGCGGATCGCCCGCGAGTGATGTAGCCTTTCATCGTTGTTCGCCGGGGGTATTCGACGGGAGGCCTAGGAACGCTTCGAGCGCCCTCCGCGTGACGACGATACGGCGACGCGTGACGCGAACCGAAGCTAATCGCCCGGAGGAGATTAGCTCGTAGGTCGCGTTTCGCCCAATGCCGAGGATCTGCTGCACGTCACGCACGCTCAGCACGTCGCGCGCGTTTTCCAAACTGCTATTGCGGTTCATTTATGTGAACTCCGAAACGAAAAACCCCGCAGTGGTAAGCTGCAGGGCGATTTTCCCACGCATTATAATGCGGGCGAAAGTCAGGCGTGTTTTGCTACGCCAATTATATCGCAAACGAGGCTCGGTGTGCACGGAACCGGGCTGATTCGATTGTAGCGGCCGCGTCCAGGGCTCGCTTCGCTCGGCCCTCGCGGGCAAACCCTGGACCCGCCCGCGATCTGCAGAGACGCCGGCTCCGTGACTTCAGCGATACGCCGAGTTTCTTCATCCAGGGCTTGTCGCACGTCTTCTCACTCCCGACTACCACGTCGATGACACGGCCGATGACTCGGCATTGCACTCTGAAGCGCGTGGCATTGCTGCGTCATTGCGTTGCGGCGATCAGGGCTGTAGCAGCAGGCGTAACGTTTGGGTACGATCGCGCTGCACTTCCAGTGCTCTGACGCTGCATTGGCGCATTATGCCATTGAGCGATGCGTTATCTTCCTGTGACTACCGCCCGATAAGTATCGAAGG
>DATDGN010000230.1:0-14222 GCA_036522095.1 Candidatus Cybelea sp.
GTAAAGGTTACTGAGAGCCGGCGGGTGACGCGCCAGTCACCCGACGAGATCGTGCCAGCTCGTGGCCCTCAACGTGACGCCGAAATAGACCGCGGCGGCCTTGATGTTGGCGAAGGCGTGGGCCCGCTCGGCCTGGCTGACGCCGCGCACCTCGCCGAAGCGGGCGATCGCGCTGCGCACGTGCCCGGCATCGGTTAAGGGCTCTTTACGCTCCTTCGGGAACGCGAAGACGCTGTCGGGCAGCTTCGCGCGCGGCGCATCGGCACCGTCGCGCACGGGTTTCCAAGTGATCTGCATCCCACGAGCTTACCAGCCGTTTGTGGACGGGGTATTGCCGAGATCGCGCAAGATAGCGCGCGCGGCGCGTTTTCCCGGGAATCCGCTCACGCAACCGCCCGGATGCGCTCCCGAGCCGCAGAGATACAGGTTGCGTACCGGCGTGCGCGTCGCGAAGCGCTGTTCGTAGATTTGTCCCGGCAGCAGTTCGCCGTGAAAGATGTGACCGCCAATCAGCCCGAAGCGCGACTCGAGATCGGGTGGGGCGAGCACCTGGCGACGCTCGATCGCGCCGGGCAGGTTCGGGGCGTATCGTGCCAGGATCGCCACGATCTTGTCCGCGGCAGCCTCGCGTTTCGCCTCAGACCATCCGTCGCTCCGATCGTACGGGAAATACTGCGCGAAAATCGCGAGGATGTGTTTGCCGGGCGGGGCCAGCGACGGATCCGTCGGCGTCTGCAGGAAGCACTCGATCAGCGGCTCCTCGCTCGCGCCGTTTCTGCGCGCGTCGTCGTACGCCGTCTGTAGATAGTCCATCGACGGCGCGACGTGGATCGTCGCGTGATGGTGGGGCTGCGGATCGCTCCCCGGGCGGCTCGTAAAGTTCGGAAGCTCGCCAAGCGCGAGATTCAGCTTCAACGAAGGCCCGACGCTCCGCCAGCCCTCGAGCTTGTCGAGCAGCGGACGGCCGACGACGCCCGCGTCGAGCAGATCGAGAAAGGTCGTCCGCGGATGCGCGTTCGACACGACGGCGCGCGCGCGCACGCTCGTCGCCGCGGTCTCGATTCCGCAGGCAGCGCCGGATCCGTCCGTGACGATTCGCGTGACCGGCGCGTCCGGGAACACCTCCGCGCCGTGCGCGATCGCCGCAGAGGCGAGCGCGCGCGAAACGGATCCCATGCCGCCGCGCACGAAGGCCCACGCGCCCTGCACGCCGAGCACCCGCCCCGCGAGATGATGCGCGAGGACGTACGCGGTTCCCGGATCGCGCGGACCGAGGTAGGTTCCGATCAAGCCGTCGTTGACCAGCTCCGCCTGCAGCACGGGCGTCGAAACGTAGCGCTCGACCAATTCCGCCGCCGAGCCGCGCAAAATCCGGTGCGTGTCGGGATCGAATCGATCGAACAGCGGTTCGTCGTCCGAAAACGAATCGAACAGCGCCTTCCCCAAGCGATCGGTGCGCTCGACGTACGCCGCGAGTCCGGCGACGTCGCGCGGGTCGAACGCGGCGATCTCGCGGGAGTTCTTCTCGCGATCGGCACCCAGCAGCAGCGAGCGCCCGTCGACCAGCGGCGTGAATGCGTACGGATCCTTGCGATAGTAGGACAGCTCATACGCGGCCAGGTCGAGCTCTTCGACCAGCCACGGATCGAGTAGGCTGCAGACGTACGACGCGGTCGAGAGCGTGTACCCGGGCCAGACGTCGGTCTCGCTGACCGCGGCGCCGCCGATCGCGCCGCGTCGCTCGAAGACGGCGACCGAGTGGCCCGCGCGCGCCAAAAGCGCGGCACACGCCAGGCCGTTGTGGCCGGCGCCGACGATGACCGCGTCGTACGAGGGCTTAGGGCTGGCGGCTGTGCGTTGGTTCAGCGATACGACGGTCGCGAGGCGAAGCAATCCCGGCAATAGACCGGCTTGTCGCCGCGCGGGTTGAACGGAACCTCGGCGACGCCACCGCACTGGCTGCACGTGGCCGTGAACATCTCGCGCGGGCGTCCCGTGCGGTCACCCGCCCCGCCGCTAGAGCGCATCTGTTTGCGTGCCTGGCGGCAGTCCGGGCAGCGATTCGGCTTGTTCTGGAACCCCTTTTGCTCGTAGAACCGCTGTTCGCCCGAGCTGAAGACGAACTGGCGTCCGCAGTCCACACAGTTGAGCATTTCATCGACGTACACGAAACCAGAAACTCCTTAGACTCTGCCTGCCGTGCGGACTTCGCAACTGAAATCTCCGAGAATCCTACCGGGGGACCAGAGCAGCATTTGTGTCCGGCGTTCTGCGACCTCAGCCTCGCCCGTCCCTGCCGCCCGCAACGCTGGACTCCGAGTGGCAAGGGCGAAGCCCGTCGACGTGGCCGAGACGATTCCGGATGTGGTCGACCCCCGCTCGTTGGCCGACTACTTTGAGGTGATGACGCGGGCCGTTTTCCAAGCCGGCGTGAGCTGGAAGCAGATCGCCGCGCACTGGGATTCCTATCGCGTCGCGTTCGCGGAATTCGACCCCGCCGCGGTGGCCGCGTACGACGACCTCGACATCGAACGCGTCCTCGCGACACCCGGCGTCCTGCGCATGCCCCGCAAGATACGGGCGACGATCCGCAACGCAGGCGCAATGCTTGAGGCCGATCGCGAGCACGCCGGCTTTGCGAAATATCTGCGCTCGTTCGACTCGCACGCCGCGCTCGCAAAGAATTTCAAGCAGCGCTTCGCGCTGATGGGCGACATGAACGTCTGGTACTTCCTCTTCCGCACCGGCGAAAGCGTGCCGCGCTTCGAGCCCTGGGTGGCAACGATCCGGGGCGAACATCCGCGGATGCGTGAAATGGTCGACCGCGCTAGGGCGCTGGGCCGCTCGCCGGAACGCTGACCAACCCGATCCGACTCACATACGACTGGAAGCGCGCGCCGTCGTCGCCGCGGAGCGCCAACGCGACGTAGCCGTCGGGCCGCACGAGGTACGCCGCGTTTCGCGCCAGGCCTGCGCCGCGCGCGCCGGCATCCCAAGCGAAGGCGTGCAGCGGGATGCCGCTCCGGTCGGCCGCTGCCGCGATTTGCGGTCCCACATCGCCGTACACGTGCACCTGCCAGTCCAGCGACCGCAGCGGCGCGAAGTTATCGAGGCTCGCGACCCATGGCAGCCGGTCGCCGCCGCGAACGCCGCCGGCCTTGCCGTCGCTCAGGCTCGAATCGGGATAGCGGATCTGCGTCTGCGAGACGACGCGGAAGAACAACCGGCGCACGGACGCTAGGCGCGTACCCGCGGCGAGCAGTAGCGGCGCGAGGACGCTCCGAGTCAGCCGGCCACGCATCCCGGGCGCGACCATGGCGGTGAACGCGCGGTCCGTCGTCGCCACCAAGGCGCGCGCGAAGCCGATGCGTTCCTCCTCGTACGAGTCGAGGATGGTCCGCGCCGAGCGGCCCGTGACCGCATCCGCCAGCTTCCACCCGAGGTTCGTCGCGTCGCCGATGCCGGTGTTCATGCCCTGCCCGCCGGCGGGGCTGTGGATGTGCGCCGCGTCGCCGAGGATGAAGACGCGTCCGGACCGGAAGCGCTCCGCGACCCGATGGTGCACGCGATAGGTCGCGAACCAGTTCACCTCGGTCACGTGCACGCCCAAGAGCGGCTCGACATATGCGCGAACGCTTTCGAACGTCACGGCGCCGCCCTCCGCGAGTCCGCTCGGGGCCAAGCCGATCAGTCGCCGCATCCCGGTCGAGCGCACGGCGAACATCAGCATCAACGCGTACTCGCCGAGCGTCACGTAGAGATCGTGATCGGACGCCGCGTCGACCTTGGCGTCGCACACGAAGAACAGCTGGTCGTAGGTCTTGCCGGCGAAGCCGAGTCCTAGCGCCGTGCGCACGGCCGAGTGCGCACCGTCGCAGCCGCACAGGTAATCGACATCGAGCTGCTCGCTTCCGCGTGGACCTGTTAGCGTCGCGGTGACGCTGCCGTCGTCCTTGCGGAGCAACGCTGTCAGCTTGGTGTTCCATTCGACGTCGATCCCCGCCGCGTCCAGCTTCTTGGTGAGGAAGCGCTCGTGGTCGTCTTGCGGGTAGGTTAGCGCGAACGGATACGGGCTGATGCCGTCGCCGAGATCCGTGAAGTTGAGTCTGACCATCTCGTGCAAACGCCCGTACCCGGCAGCTTCGCGCAGATGCAGATGCGGCACGACGATTCCCTCGCCGATCAGCTCCTCCGCGAACCCCAGCTGGCGGTAAAACTCCAGCGTGCGCGCCTGCACGACCATCGCGCGCGACTGCTCGCCCGGCCCGTCGGCATCGGCGACGATCCGGAACGGTACGCCGCGCCGTGTGAGGTTCAGCGCCAGCACAAGCCCGGTGGGGCCGGCCCCGACGATCAGGACGCGCGGCGAACTCAATGCTGGTACAACACGCTGACGCCCGGTCCGGCGGTTGACCACACTTCGCCACGCGAACCTACCACGAGGTCGCAGTTCCAGTCGTAGCCCTTCGGCGAGGCGTAGGCGGTGAAACGCTTCGACTTTATGTCGAAGCGGATGTAGCCCCCGCCGACGACGTGCTTGCCGAAGCCTTGTCCGCGCAGGCGTTGGGTCGCGTACCAGATCGAGCCGCTCGGCGAAATCGAAATGGCGCCCGAACAAGGCGACGCGGTAAAGTTGCGCGGCGCTCGATAAACGGTAAGTCGTTTGTTTATCGAATCGAAGCGGACGAGTTGGTCCGGCCTTCCCGTGATCACATACCAGACCGTGCCATTGGGACCCGCACGGACCGAACCCGCGCTTGACGTTACCTTTGCGTTATATAGCTTCACGGAACCCGACAGGGCGTTGAGGCTCGCCAGCTGATAACCGAGCGGGCCGCTAGCGCCAAACCAGATCAGACCATTGGCACTCCAGCTCAACCCCGAGGCACCTTGGATTACCGGAGTCGGATATTCGGTGAGAGCGCCTTCGGCCGTAAGTTTGCCGATGTGGGTCTGTTCGACGAACCAGATATTGCCGTCGTAGCCGAGCGTTATTCCACCGTATGCCTCGTCGGTCAGGCCGAAGGCCTCCAGCGTCAACGTCGCGGGATCGAAGCGCAGGATCGCCTTGGGAAATCGCGCGTTGGTGAACCAAAGATTCCCGCTCCGATCGGCGGTGATTTCCGACGGGACGTAAGCGAGCTGATATGTCGTCAGCTTGCCGCTCGGCGTGAAGCGCGAGAGCGTCGCGACATCGCCGCCAGCGGCCCAATAATCGCCGCTTGGCGCGCGCACCATGCCCTCTAGCACTCCGATCGCCCCAAACATTCGCCACATCGAGGCCTGCCGCACGTCCGGCTCCTGAGCGAAGCCGCGCAGCGGCGGCGTCGAAGGGCCGGGGGCCGCACAGCCCGCCAGCACCGCGACCGCGGCGCACAGGGCCGGCGTCAAACGCTGGAAAGCCACGCGCCGGTGTTCGGCCTCGCGAAGCGCAGTTCCACTCGGCGTCCGCACGATGGAACGGCGCCGTCCCAGCCGAAGCGAGGTGGATGACGTCTTCGTTTCCGTACCGCCTGGCGATGGCACTGATCCTCGCTCCGATATTGTCGAGCTGCTCTTACGCCGGGCCGCCGCCGAACCCGACGGCGCCTCAAGGCCAGGCGCCGGAGCCACTATCTCCCGCGAACGTCGCGCCGCTCGGCATGTACGTCGATCTGCAAACGAGCCCGTCGCGCGCCGAGATCTTGGGCTACCGCAGCAAGAGCGGTCGTCCGAGGCCGTACTGCAAGGTCAGCGGCGTCAGCTTCGCGGACAGGGTCGGGGTAGACGCCGCCGGCGACCTGATGGTCCCCGATAGCTTCGCGGGCTCCATCACCGTCTTTCGCGGGCCGCGCATGTGCGGGAGGAAGCTCGGATCCTTCAAGGACCACTACGGTCAACCGCTGGATGTGGCGAGCGACGACGCGGCCACAGGAAGGGTCGCGGTCGCGAACATCTTCGACAACAGCGGAAACGGCAGCATCTCCGTCTGCACGCTCGCCCACGGCTGTACGAGCAATCTCAGGAACACCAACATGGTGCAAGTCGCCGGCGTCGCGATGGCCAACAACGGCGATTGCTGGGCGTCGGCGGTCAATTCGTCGTCCATGTCGACGTTGACGTTCTTCAAACACTGTGGAGGCACGGGGCAGCTATCGAGCGGCTACCGGAACAAGGCGTACGGTGGCCTCGACATCGACACCCATGGCAACATCCTCTCGATCAGCTGGTCGGGGTATGGCAGCGAGCTCTACGTCTATCAGGGCTGCAATCCACGGTGTACGCTCATCGGCGGGCCATTCAAGCTCAAACTGCAAACGATGACGGGACACCTGAACAAAGACGGCACGACGTTTGCGACTGCGGTCTATCAGCACGGCCGCATCGACATCTACAAGTACACTCCGACGGCCGTCACCTATGAGTACAGCTTTACGGACGGCCTGAGCGGCGGCACGACGGCCGGCGTCGCGTTCACGCCACGGTCTAAGGAGTAGGCCGATTGTTCGGGCGGATGAGATAGAGGCCGACGCTCGGCGCGTAGTTCAGCTCGGGAACGCTCTTGCCGTCGAGGCCGCGGACGGCGAGTTCGGCGCTCGTGCTCGCGGCGATGCGCCCGCAGACGACGAGCGCCGGCACGACCGTCGGATCGCCTGGATCGAGCTCGTACCACGTGCCGCCTTTCGCGGCGTGCGGCGTGATCGTCCAGCTCGGGGCCGGGGCTCCGTTCGCGAAATGGTTCCGCAGCTCGAGCAGCGACTGCGTCGCGAGATTCTTCACGTCGCCGGTGCACGATTGCGAGGCGCGCAGTTGGAACGGGTCCTTCGGGGGCGCCGTCGGAAGCTTGTACACGCGGAACATCTCCTGACCTGACTGCGGCTGTCGCGCGACCACGTACAGACCGGCGGCGGGCATGAAGTTCAGCTGTGGCACGAAGAACAGCGGGCTCGACGGCGCAAAGAGCTTGCGCTGCGTCACGTCGTCGGCGCGCGCGATGTGCAGCGCGAGACAGCCGGCGACGGTGCGCAGCATCCCGCTGCCCTTGGGCGTGATCGCGAGCGCGTAGGTCGTGCCGCGGCCGTGGTACGTGATCGTCGCATCGGTCAGGATTGGCGTCGGCATCGTCGCCGGATAGCCTGCGGCCGTGCGCGTGGCTTCCAGCTGCGCAGCAAACGCCTTGAGCTCGACGGCCAGTTGACGCGCCTTCGCAGCGCCGTCGGCGCTGCACGTCGCGGGGTTGGCGACCACGGCGAACGGGTCGGCCGGCGGGGTCTGCGGCAGCGGCGACAAGAGCGACTGTAATCCGCGGCCGCCGCCTCCACCGCCCGGAGGCCCTTGCTCGCCGGGAACGCCCGGACCGCCGGGCGAACCGCCGCCGCCCGCGCCGCGGGCGCGGAACGCGGTGCCGGTCTGCGACGACACGCCCTGGCCGAGCTTCGCGGAGTACGTGACGGAGATCGTGCGCGGCGCGAGCGGCCGAGCGATGTTGGCGATCACGATGCCGCCGGCGGTCGTGAACGGCACCGCGTGGGCGGGGCTCGCGAAGACGCCGGCATACGTGTTCGTGATGTTGCTCGCCGCGAGCGTCAGCGTTCCGCGCGTGAGCTGCGCGGTGACGCCCGCGTCGAACGTCGTGTACGGGGGAAGGTTGTTCGGATTGTTCGCGCCCACGTGCTGTGCATCGCCGAGCCACTCGAACATCGAGTGCGGGGCCTTGTAGTCGAGCACGATGCCGGACTTGATCAGCGGAACGTTCGGAAGCTGCTGACCCGGAATCGTGATCGACCAGGGATTGGCGAAAAGATAGCTGTTCGAGTCGGCCTGCGCGCCCGTGACGTTGTAATAGCCCTGGACGACGAGATCGCCCAACGTGAAGTAGCCCGTGAGCTCCGCGCCCTGATAGAGCCGCTGCACTCCCGCGACCGGAGTCGTGAAGTAGAGCTGCTGCGCCGTAAATGGAGTGCCCGGCGGCGTGTTGCACCCAGCCGGAGAGTTGTAGAGCGCGGCGACCTGCGCGAGATAGCCCGGCGGCAGCTGGCCGAGCTGGTTGAGGACGACGCCGTCGACGTAGACCGGCAGCAGCACGCCGTTTTGGAGCTGACGGTAGAGCGTCAGCGAGACGTTGCCGCCGTGCAGCTGGTGCGTATAGGTGAGGCGCGCAGACGTAGACGAGCTGTTCTGCGGCTGTTGGCCGGGCGCGCTGCCGTACGCGACCTTGCCGTTGCAGTCGAAGCGCAGCGACGCCGGATCGCTCAGAATCTGGAGGCGCCCCTGCGTAGCCGCAGCACCGCCGAGCGCGAACGACGCGCTGTAGCTGTCACGCGACGTCGGGCGCCACGTAGCGGCGACACTCGCGAGCTCGGAGACGCCACTGTTTCCGGTCGCGGTGCTGAGGCCGGCCGAGCCCGAGAGAGTGAGCTTATCGTTCGAATGGATCGTGTCGGTGGCTTGCAGCACGGAGTAGTTCGTGGAGTGCGATCCGCTGTAGAACGGCTCCGCCTGTTGGACGAGCGGCGTCGTCGCAAACTGCGAGGACGTCCCATACGCCTGGATCGAGATCGTGTGGCGCTGCTGCGCGGGAAGCGTCGCATTCACCACATAGCCGCTCGACTTGGTGTTCGTGGAGTAGCCCGTCGGCGACGGAGCCCCGTTGACGTAGCGCGCCAGCTCGTTCAACAGGCCGCTTGAGTCGAAGGAAAAGAGCGAGGTCTGGATTTGCGTCGCTCCGACTAGCGCGTTGTCGGTGAGCGAGTAGAGCTGGACGTTGGTCGTATCGGTGTTGTTCGGGCCGTATCCGCAGGGCAGCGTGGTGGCCGGATCGCCGGGATAGCGCAGGCACACGACGTTGGTGTTGCGATTGGAGTTCATGAACATGCCGGTCAGGGAGTTGGAATCGCCGAACTCGTAGCGCGCGCTGAGGAGGTTGCCGGAGATGGTGCTGTCGCCGTCGTGCATATAGCTGAGGCCGCTCGCATCCTGGTAGAAGTCTCCGTCCACTAGGCTCGGGTAGAGGCGGTTGACCGTCTGCACGGCGAGGCCGAGCTTTCCGACCGAGCCGGTCTCCGCGACCGAGTAGTTATCGCGGCCGTAACTCCCGACCGATGCCTGGAGCTGCGTCACCCAGCTGACCGTCGGCTGGAGCGTGCTGAAATTCACTGAGCCGCCGAGCCCGCCCAGCGTCGGACCCATGTGCACGGACGCTCCCTGGAACAGGTCCGTGGCGAAGCCGGCGAGGTTGCCGGCCGAGCCGGGCGCGTTGAGTGGAATGCCGTCCAGCGTCAGCTGCGTCTGCGTCGGATCGTGCCCTTCCAGCGAAACCGTCTGGGTGGCGTCGCTGTCGTCGCTGGACGTCGAGACGCTGACTCCGGAGAGCTTGTTGAGCGCATCGGCCAAGTCGGTGGACAGGCGCCGCTGCGCCGAGTTTTGGTCGATGCTGTTGCTCGAGATGGTGGCCGACGCCTTGGCGGTCACCTCGCCGATGACTTTGAGGCCGCCGTTCTCCAGGGCCAGCGCGAAGTTGACCGTTATGACACGCCCGTCGAGCACCTCGAACGACGCGGAGGTCAGGCTCTGATAGCCGCGCTTGACGATGCGCGCGCGGTAGATCCCGTCGGGCACGTCGGTAAACGTGACCTTGCCGTTCTTGCCGGTGATCTCCGATGTTATGACCGGGCCGTCCAGCAGTACGCGCGCCAGCTCGAGCGGCTGCTTGGTAGTCGCATCGACGACGACGATATCGATTTCCGCGGACTCGGATTGCGCTCGCGCTAGCGGCGTGAGGGCCGCGCATAGCACGAGCAGGGCCGCGGTCAGCCCAACGCAGCGCCGCAACATGTCTCCGCGATTATACGGAATTGGCGCGGCCGCAAGCCTTGAACCGCGCTGTGAAAGGTTAGATCGTGATCGTTACGGCCGTGCCGTGGCCGGGTGCGCTGTCGATCGCGATGTCGCCGCCGACGCGCTCGACGGCGCGCTTGGCGATGGCCAGGCCGAGGCCCGTCCCGGTAATCTCGCCGCGTTGATCGCCGCGATAGAAGCGCTCGAAAGCATGCACCCGTTCCGACTCCGACATTCCCGGGCCTTCGTCGCTGACGCGTATGATCGAGTGGCCGTTGTTGCGCGTGGCCCGTAGATGAATCGGTGCATCCGGAGCATATTTCAACGCGTTTTCGATGACGTTCCAAACCGCTTCGGCCAGCTCCCCGCGATCGGCCTGTATCGTTTCGAGGCCGTCGACGCTATAGTCGATGACGCGCCGGTCGTCGAGCCGGCGCGCGGCGTCGCACTGGCTGCGCAAGAGCTCGGCGACGTCGATGGCTTCGATGTGCGGCGGGGCCTCTGAGTCCAGACGGGCGAGGCGCATCAGCCGATCGATCAGGCCGCGCATGTGCTCCTTCTCGAGCGACATCGTGGAGAGGATCTGGCGCGCGATGCGCGGTTCCTCGATCGCGCCACGCCGCAGCACGTCGATGTATCCGCCAATCACGGTCAGCGGCGTCCTCAGCTCGTGCGAGGCATCGGCGGCAAACTGACGCATGCGTTCCTCGGCGTGCTTCCGATGGTCGAACGCCGCCGCGACGCTCGCGACGGCGTCGTTGAACGCCGCGGTCAACGACGCGACCTCGTCGCCGCCGGCCATCACGAAGCGGCGCTGCGTGTAGTCGCCGTCCGCGAGCGCTCGCAGCGAGTCGCTGACCTCGTTGATCGGCCGCAACGACTGCTGCGCGAACACCCGTCCAACGAACCACGAGAGCAGGATCGCCGCGGCGCCGATGGTCAGAACGATTCGCCAGTATGGGATCAGCGAGACGAGCAGCAGCGGGAACGACGGGGCAAAACCGACGTAACCGCCCTGAACATAGGTGAGGGACAGTGGCTCGAGCCGCGTCGGGTCGAGCGGCAGCGGTTTCCCCTTGGCGAGCGGCGGGATGAAATGTTGCATGCCGCCCGCCGCGAGCACCGCGGGGAGCGGCCTGGGGCGCAGCGTCCTGTCGCCCGCGAGATAGTGTCCCTTCACGTCGAAGACCGTCACGCGCAGCCCGATTCCGCTGAGCGCGTTGACGATCTCGGGTGCCGCTTGCTTGAGAGTCATGCCTTCGCGCCGATATTGATCGACCAAAATGCGAGCCTCTTCGTGCTTGGCCACGGTCACGTCGCCCGAGAAGCGCCAGAGCTCGAAAACCAGCGCGATGGAGGACGCCAGGATGACGATCACGACCGTCACGCCCAGTAGCACCGCGTAGAGAGCGGAGAGGCGCGCTGCGAGCTTCAAGGACGCGGCCCTCTATTGAGAGAGGCCGTAGCCGACGCCACGGACAGTTCGAATGAACGAGCCCGGTTCGCCCGCACGGTCGATTTTTGCGCGCAGATATGAGATGTAGGTCTCGACGATGTTCGGCCCGCCCTCGAAGTCGTGTCCCCAAACGATCTCGAGCAAATGATCTTTGCTAAAGACGCGGCGCGGCTCGCGCATGAACACCTCGAGGAGGTCGAACTCCCGCTGGGTGAACTCGAGCGGTTCTTTGCCGCGCCAGGCTTCGCGTGTGCCGGGATTGATCGAGATGTCACGCCAGCGCATGACGTTTTCCTCGATGAGCTGCGGGCGGCGCAGCTTCGCCTGGAGGCGCGCGATCAGCTCTTCGAAGACGAATGGCTTAACGAGATAGTCATCGGCGCCGGAGCTCAGAGAGCGGACCTTATCCTCGGTACCGCCCTTGGCGGTCAACATGAGGATCGGTGCTTGCGTGATCTCGCGTAACCGGGGGAGCAGCGTTACACCGTCGATCTTCGGCATCATGATGTCGAGCACGATGAGCTCGGGATCGAAGACTTTGACGAGCTCGAGAGCAGCCAAGCCATCCGTTGCCGTCCGCACCTCGTAGCCCTCGCGGGAGAGACCCAGTTCCAACATCTCCCGAACCATACGGTCGTCGTCGATGACCGCAACGCGGGCATTGGGCATGATCAGCATTTCTACGCTGCATCGTGCTTTGCCACCCTTGGAGTTGCCTGAACGGGCCACCGGCCCACCCGCTGGCCGCAAACGAGAGCGGCCTGCCCGATCGCCTCGAGGGGATGCGCGACCACGCGAATGCCGCGCTTCTCGAGCGTCTTCAAGGTCTCGTCGTCCGGGAGCCAGTGGGCGAAGACGTGGATTTCATGCGTGCGGGCGGCCTCGGCCAGCACCGCCATCACGTCCGCGAGCGTACATTCGAGGTCGGCCCGCAGGCGGGCGACGACCTCGCTCCGGAAGCGCGGCCTGCTCCACCCGGCCGCCACGACCAGGACGCGCGAGAGCTCGGCCAGTCGGGTCGCCTCGAAGTCGATCACGGCCGCCTTGACCCGGGACGCTAAGCCGGCCTCGGTCTGGGCGTGCAGGGTTGCCGCCGCGATCGACCCGCTCGGCCCGGCCGTAAGGAGCGCCCCCGCCCCTATAAAGTACTCGTCCATGCAGGCATCTTGGCATGGACGAGTGCCAACTGGGTGGCGCACAGACGGGCCACCCGGGTAAAAACTTAACTGGTCGGGATCTACGCTAAAACGGATCAGGCGGCGTGACGGCCAGGGCAATGAGGAGCGCGATTGCGAGGCTTAGCATATTTTCTCCCTTCGGGAAATGGCTTGGTCGCAACTACTAAGCCCAGCGAGAGCAGTCCTTGTTATGTGAACGCGGCGCACACGGATCATAATAGCTAGATGAGGCCTAAGTGACGCGCAGCAATAACCGCCTGTCTCTGCCCATGGCACTCAAGCCTTTCAATGGCGTTTGCTATGTGAACGCGCACGGTGTTAACGCTGCGCGCGGTTTCGATCGCAATCTCCTTCGGAACAAGACCAGCGGCCAAGAGGCCTAGCACCTCCTGCTGGGATCTAGTGAGAAGAGGCCGGCTTCTAACATCGTCACCCTTCCAGCGTAGTCGCTCGAACGCCGCGATGAATAGCCGCGCTGCGTCGCCATGGCCCAACTCCCTCAGCGCGTTCAGATTTTCAACGATCATTTCACGGTTCGCTTGCTGTTGCGGCTTACCGGCGCGCCCAATCATTCGCACCACCTCAACCGCACACCTCGCCACCTGGTCCTCAATGGCAATCCCGCGCAGAATGCGCTCCCCGCACGTGAATCTGTGATTAGCAAACTCTGCTAATGCGCAAAGTGTTCTGCTCAATGCCAGAGACCGCGTGCGAAATACACCGGAAGCTGGTACGGAGGCTGCAATCTCTAAAACCTCGCGAACCACACGCATTGAAGTCTCGCGGCGACCATCCAGGCTAAGAAACACGGCAAAGTGGGCGCCGGAAGATACGCGATCGAAGTCAAAATGAATTCGCGGCCAGGAGGAAGCGATTAAACGATGCGCTTCGCCAAACCGGCCATCCCAGGCGAACCGGACGGATCGGAATAGCGCGAGGTAGCGTCTAGCAGAATCATCGGCTCGGATGCTCGCCAATCGTTGCTCCACCATCGTGCTCTTACCGATATCTCCGAGACGCATGTGAGCACCCAGTATCTGAAGCAACGAAGTCCGTAGAGCGAATACATCGCCTGCCTTTGTCGCCGCGTCTGCCGCAAGCTCGGCATACCTCAGTTGTTGCCCGACGTCGTCTTCTTCATGCAACGCCAGATTTGAGAGCACCGCGTGCGCACGGCTTGCAACACTGTACAGGTGGAGATCTGACGCCAGGTCGCTCGATCGGACCAATGCTAGGACGGATCTGTCGATCTCGCCGATACGCCGATTTGCTATGCCCAGGTGATGCAAGATCCTCGCCCGAGTGGCGTCGTACTCGATCGCTGGTAGGAGCTCTTCGATCTCCGCGATGCTTGCTTTAACGGCATTGGTCTCACCCGTCAGTGCCTGTGCGGCCAGGACAAGTGATATCGCCTCCGCACGATGCGCGGCGCTCTGCCCTCGATCGTTTGCGACAGGATCGAGGACGCTTGCAATCTCGCCTCCCTGATTGGCCACGAGCGATGCGAGACGGAGGCTCGTTATCGCGAACAGGTCGCGGTTGCTACCCGCTTTTGCTAAGGCGCGGCGTAGCAGCGATTCGGCGCGTGCGAATTTGCCGGCGGTCGCTTGGAGAGCTCCTTGCAGCGCCAGGATCGTAGCGTTCTGGCGCCGCGTATGCTCGTCCAGCGATTCGATCGCTCGCGCCACCACGTCTCCGCGCGCGCGTTCCAACATGTCGAAACCGTCGCGCTCGAGCAAGCGGAGGATGTCGCTTAGTGAGGCGGCGAGTAC
>DATDGN010000231.1:0-3628 GCA_036522095.1 Candidatus Cybelea sp.
CGGGCTCGGCGACGCAGCTCGACGCGCCGGTCGCGCTCTTCGTCACCAAACTTTCCGGTCGGGCCATGGCTCGGCCGGCTCATCACCAGTCTGACGCACTCAACGCCCAATGAGGAAACTTCATATGAACAAGAGCCTGGCCACACTGGCCCTGGCAGTCGTGCCGGCGCTGTTCTTCAGCGCCTGCAACGGCGGTGCGGGCGGAGGCACCTCCGCCGTCGCGCCGCTCCCGAACTCCGCGCAGGCTTCGCACGCGACGCGCGTTCGGGGCCTCGACAACGGTCCCAGCGATCTGCACGCGGGCGGCGCGACCTTCCCCGCGTACGCGTACAACCTCGCGAGCCAACCCGCCGGGCTGTACAATCAACCGCAGGCGCCTCCGGGACAGGGCTCGCTCTTCTATTCCGTGCCGACGAAGGGCACGATCTTCTACTGTCTGACCGGCAGCGGCTACGGCCGCTCCGAGTTCACCACGAACAACGGCACCGCAACGACGGCGTGCGCTCAGCTGGGCGCCTCGCCGACGGGATTCGGCGGACGTCAGGATCCGCTCGACTTCGTGGGCAGCGACGTCGGGCTCAAGTCGACCGAGTACACGACGTATAAGGCAAACCGCGAATCGGGCACCAAGACCTGGGGCGAGCCCTTCGAGTTCCCGACCATCGGCGGTCCGATCGTCTTCGGCTACCGTCCGCAAGACTTCGCGGTCTCGCAGATCAAGCTGTCGGCCTGGACCTACTGCGCGATCGTCAACGGCACGATCAGCGACTGGAACGACGGCGCCATCACCGCGGACAACGGCGGCTCCGTGACCGGCGGCTCGTCGCAGGCGATCACGTTCTTTTTCCGCTCCGACAGCAGCGGAACGAGCTACCTGTTCACCAACCACCTCAACACCGCGTGCAACGCCTCATTCGGGCCGCCTTACAACAAGGCGCCGTACGGCGGTCCGAGCCGCAGCGCCGCGTGGACGTACGGCGTCAACAGCCTCTGGCCGGGCCCCGGTTCCTCCGGCTTCCCGAATCCGCACTTCATCGGCGAGAGCGGTAACCCGGGCGTGCTCGCGGCGATCCAGACGACGCCCTTCGGCACCGGTTACGTCGAGGGCGCGTACGCGGCCTCGGCCAATCCGGCCGTCAGTCAGGCGCTCCTGCAAAACGGCTTCAAGAGCGGCCACGCGATCTTCACGGATCCAAAAAATAGGAAGCAGGTGCAGGGGGCTCTCAAGAAGGTGACCGGACGCTCGATCACCTTCGGCGAGGGTAGCGACGGTCAGCCGCTCGGCACCAGCGCCCCATGGTGCGTCCTCTACATCGACCCGAAGAACTTCGTCAGTCCGCCCTCCAACACGTATCCGATCGTCGGCATCAGCTACTGGCTGTTCTACGGGCAGAACAACGGCATCCACGTTTCGGACAAGAAGACCCTGATCAACTGGCTCGCAACGTCGAAGGCGGCCGGTAAGATCGTCAACAAGCTCGAGTACATCTCGGTGCCGCTCAGCGTCCATCAGGCGATCACAAGCGCGCTGAATGGAAACGGCGGCAGCCAACCCGCGTGTCTGCAGTAGGCACTCGCAAGGCCACCACGCGCGCCGCATTCGTGCGGCGCGCGTGCGCCCTCGCCTGCATCGCCGCAGTTGCGGGCTGCGGCGGCTCGGGCTCCTCGTCCTCGACGATGCCTCCGGTCTCGAGCAACGTCTTGGTGCGGTTTGCCGATGGCGCGCCTTTCCTCAAGACGCTGATCAACGGATATCCGACCGACATCGGTGCGGCGTATCTGCAAGCCAACGGAAGGACCGTCGCGTCGTCGTTCGTCTACGGCACGCTAACCGCGTTCGTGATACTGCCCCCGGGCACGCTGTCGCTCAAGGCGCTCGACACGACGGGTTACTTCGTGGGCCCGCTCAAGTCGCCGGCGTTGACGGCCGGAAACCGCTACACGCTCGTCGTGGTCGGCGCGTACCCCAACTACAGCGTGCTGGCGTTTGCGGAGCCTAAACCATCGAGCGGCGCCGCGATGTCGTTCTACGAGGCCTCGCCGGCGGTTCCAGCGGCGGACTTCGGGAGCTTCAGCGCCTCAACGCACGCGAATTTCAAGAAGCTCGGCGGCGCGCAGCTCGGCAACGTTGCGACGGTTCCGCTCGGGAACAGCGTGTCGAACCTCGGAGGGTATGTCGGTAACGCGAGCGCGCCGCTCGGCACGCTGACGTTGCGCCAAATCAATCCCTTCGATAGGCGCAATGTCTTGCCGTATCACCGGGCCGCGCGGCTGTCGCTCTTCTTGTTCGATACGAAGGGCAGCAGCACAGTCGGTCCCGTCTTCGGGAGCCTCGATCGATGAAAGCATCCTCGTACTTTGCGATACTCGTCGCGCTGGCCGGCGCCGTCGCGGCGATCTCCGGCTGCAACGGGGCGACGGGTCCCGCGCCGATCGGAGTTTCGAATCCGCCGCAGCCCACCTCCACGCCCGCGGCGCACTGGCTCTACGTCGATCACAACGGAACGTTCTTGCAATACACGCTTCCGCTGACGGCGGGGTCGCGTCCGGTGCGCACGCTGGAAGAATGGTCCGGCCTCGGCTTCGCGCCGCAGATCGCCGTGGATCCGTACGGCAGTGTCGCGCTCGCGAGCAACACGACGATCCGCATCTTTCATCCGCCGATCGTTGCGTTCGCGCCCTCGCACTCCAAGCTCAGCATCCCGCTCACGCCCGCGATCACGGAGATCGGCCTCTCCGGCGCGGACCTGGTCGACATCGAGTACGACCCGAATCAAAACCTCTGGCTCCTCAACAACCTCGGCGGAGAAGTCTCCGAGCTGCAGGCGCCGCTCCGGAAGAACATGGTGGCCGCCGTCACGATACAGTTCGGCGCGCCGGGCTCGAAGACGGCCGGTTTCTCGACCCTGACCCAGGCGCGTTTCGACGTCAACGCCGCGCTGTACGTCTATGCGAGCAACGGGCAGCGAGCCCGCGTTTTCAAGGCGGGCTTTCCGTACGCCAAGCCGCCCGGATCGATCGGGTTGAACATCCTGCAATCCGACTTCGTGGACTCGAGCCAATGGCCGCCGACGGCCCCGCAGCAGCCGTCGCTGCTCCTGGGACAGTACTACGGACCGTTGCGGTCGCCGCATCCCGGCTCGCCGCCGTCCCCGCCGGTCGACGTGATGAGCCAATTTCAGGAGCCGCTCAACCAGCAGAACCGCGGACTCTTTCCGGACGAGCACGCCAACACGATCGTCGGAGCGCTGATCGCGGATCCCCTGCGCGGGGTCTTTTACACGCTGGATGCGGCCGACGGCAGCCTCAACGTCTACGGCCTGCCGATGCGCAGCCACGCCAAGCCGACGGTCTCGCTGCGCTGCGTGGCACCCGGGTCAAACTGCGGCCAGAAGATCGAGCACCTCCTCTTGGCGCCTTAGAAACCTAGCTCTCCGAGACCGGCGGCGCGCGCGATCGCGTCGAAACGATTCGGCGTGCGCGCCATGACGCTCGAGCGGCCGGCGCCGATCGAAACCAATCCGCTGCGCCTCACGGACGAGCCGAAGCCGGCGCCGGCGTTCGGCGAGATTTGCGTGCGCGTCCGCGCGTGCGGCGTTTGCCGGACTGACCTGCACGTCGCCGAGGG
>DATDGN010000232.1:0-26286 GCA_036522095.1 Candidatus Cybelea sp.
ATGGGGCTCAAGGCGGCGACGATCACGCCGGAGGCACGCGACGACGTGGGGTCGCCCAACCGCATCATTCGTGAAGCGATGGGGGCGTCGGTGATCGTCCGCACGGGCAGGAAGCTGCCGCGCGTGCTGCCCGTCGGCGGAATTCACGCGCCCATCTCGGTCGTGCGCATGGCGGTCGGCGACGCGTACGGCGCGCGGGAGTGGCGCGAGGGCGAGGGCGTCGGCGAGATCGCGCGCCGCACCGAGACGATCTCGCGGCGAGTTTGCCGCTACGTCGCCGAGTACGCCTTCCAGCACGCCGCGAAGACGGGCGCCACGGTCTTCGGCGGCCCCAAGTATACGGTCAGCCCCGTGTACGAGGGTATGCTGAAAGAAGAGATGGACGCCGCGGCGCGGCGGCATCCCGGCGTGACGTACGATCCGCAGCTCATCGACGCGACGTACGCGCTGCTCCTATCGGCCGCGGGAGATGCGCCGCTCGTGATTCCAGCGCTCAATCGCGACGGCGACTGTCTCTCCGACCTGGTGATGCAGCTCTTCGGCTCGATCGCCGGGGCCGAGTCGGTCGTTCTCGCGTTCGACGAAAACCTCGCGCCGTCGGCGATCATGGCGGAGGCCCCGCATGGCACGGCGCCGCGGCTCGAGGGCAAGAACGTGGCGAATCCGCTCGCGATGATCCTCGCGGTCGCCGCGATGCTCTCGTACATCGACGATCCGCGCGCGGCGGCCGCGTCGCGCGCGATCTACGACGCGGCGATGGCCACCGTCGCCGACGGAATCGCCACCGCCGACCTCGGCGGCCACGCCACGACGTCGGAGTTCACCGACGCCGTTATCGCCCGGCTCTCGCTTTGTCAGCCTGAGCCTGTCGAAGGATGACACGGGAGGTTAGCGGCAGAAGCGGTTTGAGACTTCCAAAGAAGCGTGGCCCACTTCGGTGCCCTGGCCGTCCACGCCGTCGAACCCCACGTCGGCGCCGCCGCAGTCTTTCCCGGATGTGATCCGCCACTGCGTATAACTGCTGCCTGCGCGGTGCGCGTTGTAGCAGAATTTATGGTGGGAGCACCCGTTCAGTTGAGTAAGATAGGAGTTGACCACGTTGGGGCCGCTCACCGTCACCACGATGCCCGCCTTCGTGTGCCTGGTCAGCACGATCGGACACGGCGCAACTCTGACGCCGCCCGAGCCGCCGCAATCTCTGACCGGCGAGACCGCCGGCGCAACGCCGCTCGCTCCAGTTTGAGACACCTGTTGCGCCGAAGTGCAGGCGGCCAGCATCGACAGGCTTGCTGCCGCTGCCATTACGTTCACTCGTAAGAACATTAGATGGACTCCTTACGCTGGGGGCCATGACATATCCGACGTTCCGAGAGGCTACACCTCCATTACGACTGGAATTACGACCGGCCGCCGCTTCGTCCGAGAGTGCACGGAGCCGGCCAAAGCGCTGCGAATGTGCTCCTTCACCGTGTTCACGTCGCGCATCGCGTCCACGGAAATTCCTTCGATCATGGTCACCAGCTCCGCGCGCAGTTCGTCGAGCACCCCATCGGCCTCGGGAAGATAGAAGACGCCGCGCGAGATGAGGTCGGGCCCGGCGATGACCCGCGCCTCTTCGCTGTCGATCGCGACGACCACCATGATGATGCCGTCATTGGAGAGCGCCTTGCGGTCGCGCAGCACGGCCTCGCCGACGTCGCCGATGCCCGAGCCGTCGACGAACACGTGGCCGCCGTACGTCTTGCCGATCTTGTCGCCGTATTCGTGCGTGAACTCCAGCACGTCGCCGTTCTCCACCACGAAGACGTTGCCGGCCTCGACCCCCGTCTGAACCGCCAGCCGCCCGTGCGCGGCGAGCATGCGATACTCACCATGCACGGGGACGAAGAACTCCGGCCGCACGAGGTTGAGCATGAGCAACAGCTCTTCTTGCGACGCGTGACCCGACACGTGCGAGCGGCCGTCGGTGCCGTGGATGACCGTTGCGCCCAGCTTGCAGAGGTTGTTGATCGTTCGATGCACGCTCTTCTCGTTGCCGGGAATCGGCGTCGCGCTGATCACGACGGTGTCGCCCGGCACGATTCGGAGCTGCTTGTGGTCGCGCACCGACATCCGCGCGAGGCCGCTCATCGGCTCTCCCTGCGCGCCGGTCGTCATCACGACGACCCGCTCCGGCGGATACTGATCGATGTCTTCGATCTTGACCATAGTGTCGGTCGGAATGCGCAAGAGACCGAGCGACCCCGCGAAGTGTACGACGTTGCGCATGGAGCGGCCGAGGAACGCGATCTTGCGGTCGAAGCGCACCGCGTGATCCACGGCCTGCTGGATCCGCGGCACGTTGGACGCGAACGAAGCGATGACGATGCGACCCTTCGCGTGCGAGAAGATCGACGTGAACGCCTCTCCGACGATCCGCTCCGAGAGCGTGTGGCCGGGCCGCTCGGCGTTCGTGGAGTCCGAGAGCATGCAGAGCACGCCTTCGTCACCGACGCGGGCGATGCGGGCGAAGTCGGCCGGCTTTCCGTCGATCGGCGTCTGATCGAATTTGAAGTCGCCCGTGTGAAAGATCGTGCCGACCGGCGTGCGCAGCGCCAGAGCGCACGCTCCCGCCACCGAGTGGTTCACGTGGATGAACTCGGCTTCGATCTCGCCGTAGCGAACTCGGTCGCCCGGCATCACGGGCGTGAACTCCGCCTCGCCCAGATGCTGCTCGCGCGACTTCGCCTTGATCAACGCGATCGTCAGCGCCGTCGCTACGATCGGCGTGTCGCGAAATTCCTTCGCGAAGTAGGGGATGCCGCCGATGTGATCCTCGTGGCCGTGCGTCACGAGCAGCGCTCGCAGCTTGTGCGCGCGCTCGCGCACGTAGGTGAAGTCGTTGATGACGATGTCGACGCCGTACATCTCGTCGTCCGGGAACATCAGGCCGCAGTCCACGACGACGAGATCGTCGTTCGTCTCGATCGCGGTCATGTTGCGCCCGATCTCGCCGCAGCCGCCCAGCGGGACGATGCGCACGTACGGTTGCGAGGGCGGTGCGGGAACGGCCAGGGCGTCGGAGCTCACGAGCGATGCTTTTGCCCTTCGTCCTTGCTCCCCCGCGCGCACGCCGTGAATTGCGCAGCGGAGGTTGCTCATGCTGGACGTCTTCGCCCTGGTCTCGGTCCTGCTCGCGGCGCACCCCGTCGCCTCGTCGTCCCCGAGCGCCAAACCCGCCGCCGGGTCCCCCTCGCTGCCGCTCTCCCCCGACGCGCTCTACTCGCGGCGCGCCTTGCGCCGCGCCAAGATCCTCATTCAAATGCGGATGCTGCAGTTTCGCGAGGAGCGCCTGGAGTGCGTCCGCGCCGCCCTCTTGCGGCAGCTGCCGCCCGCACTGCGCCCCCAGGAGCCCACGACCTGGACGGCCGCTGAGAACGCTTGCTTCCCTTCGACAGGCTCAGGGTGACAATGACACCATCTGCGACTTTTTTCCGTTAAGCGGGTAGATGCTGGAAGAAAACCCCTTCAGCCTTACGGAATAAGTTTGAGATGGTGAGAAATCGAGTACTGCCCACGCTCATAGTGGGTCTTGTGGGTGCCGTTATCGGCAGCTTCCTTATGATGCTCTACGCGAGCAGTCACTTCGGCGGCGCGACCGGCCCCGATCGCACTCCGCCCGCCGTGGCCGCGGTGCCGCTCAGCGGCGTCAGCGACCAAGATCGGATCGTCAGCGCGGTCAAGCGCACGAAGTCGTCGGTCGTGGCGATCACCGAACAGGTGAACGGCCAGCAGGTCATCCCGGCGGATCCGTTCTTCCAACAGTTCTTCGGCGGCCAGGGCCCCGGAATCGTGCAGCCATACCGCGGCGAGGCGTCGGGCTCCGGCTTCGTGATCGACGGCCGCGGCGACATCGTCACCAACGCGCACGTGCTGCAGCCGCCGAGCGGCGGACACGTGACGAAGCTGACGGTCGTCTTCGCGAACGGCGACCACGTGCCAGCGCACGTCATCGCCTACAACCTCGCCGCCGACGTCGGAATCCTGCGGGTCGACGGTTACTCCAAACTTCCGCCGCCGCTGCAGCTGGCCGATTCCAGCCGGCTGGAGCAGGGCCAGTGGGCGATCGCGATCGGCGAGCCGCTGCAGCTGCAACAGACCGTGACCGTCGGAGTCGTGTCGGCGTTCAACCGCTCCGAGCCGATCCCCACCGAAAACGGCGGCGAGATCGATTTCAAGGGTCTGCTCCAGACCTCGGCCCCGATCAACCCGGGTAACTCGGGCGGCCCGCTCATCGACATCGACGGGCAAGTGATCGGCATGAACCAGTCGACGGTCAAGTCCGCCTATGCGCAGGGCATCGGCTTCGCGATTCCGTCGAACACCGTGCGCAGTGTCGTAGCGGCACTCGAGAAGAATCCGGGCGTCCATCAGGGCACCGACACCGGCTTCCTCGGCATCTACATGGCCGAGCTGAGCGCCGGCGTCAAGAACCAGATCGGCTACCAGGGCAGCAGCGGCGTAGCCGTGCAGCAGGTCTTCTCCGGCTCGCCCGCCGACCAGGCCGGCATCCAGCCGGGCGACGTGATCCTCCAGGCCGACGGCAAGTCGTTCGACAGCGTCAAGGCGCTGCACGACTACATCGGCGCCAAGAAGCCCGGCGATTCCATACGTCTGAACGTCTGGTCCCAGGGCATGAAGAAGTTCGTGGCCATCAAGCTGGGCGAGACCCCCGCCGAGCAGCCGCTTTCGGTCCAGCAGCAACAGCCGCAGCAACCCGAGGAACAACAGCCTTAAGAGCTGGGCAAAGCCTGACCCTTAGCAGGAGGGCCCTGCAACTGCGGGGCCTTTTTCTGTGTCCTCGAGCAGTAGAACAACTTGGCCGTGCATCAGGTATGATGTTGCGGTACCCCATTTCCGATCCGTTCGTAAGCGGCAAGGCGCCGCCGGCGGTGCGGCGCACGGCTTCAAACCTCGGCCTGCGCGACGCGATCGCACGGCACAGCTGGTCCAGAGCAATCGGGCAACTTTTAAGGAACGAGGTAAGAGAGTTTCATGGCTAAGACGGTCGGCATCGACCTGGGCACGACGAACTCCGTCGTGGCCGTAATGGAGGGCACGCAGCCCGTCGTAATTCCCAACGCCGAAGGTTCGCGCACGACGCCTTCGGTCGTCGCATTTACGAAGACCGGCGAGCGTCTCGTGGGACAGCTCGCAAAACGTCAGGCAATCACCAACCCGGATCGCACGATCAGCTCGATCAAACGCCACATGGGTGAGGCCGACTATCACGTCAAGATCGACGGCAAAGATTACACGCCGCAAGAGATCTCGGCGATGATCCTGCAAAAGCTCGTCAATGACGCGAGCAACTACTTGGGCGAGCGCGTGACCAAGGCGGTCATCACGGTCCCCGCATACTTCAACGATTCGCAGCGCCAGGCGACGAAGGACGCCGGCAAGATCGCCGGCCTCGACGTCCTGCGCATCATCAACGAGCCGACGGCCGCCGCGCTGGCCTACGGCCTCGAAAAGAAAGGCAACGAGACGATTCTCGTCTGGGACCTCGGCGGCGGAACGTATGACGTTTCGATCCTGGAGGTCGGCGACGGCGTCTTCGAGGTGAAGGCCACCAACGGCGACACGCATCTCGGCGGCGACGACTACGACGATCGCGTCGTCGAATGGCTCGTCGAACAGTTCCGGCGCGATCAGGGCATCGACCTGAGCAAGGACAAGCAGGCGATGCAGCGGCTCACCGAGGCGGCGGAAAAGGCCAAGATCGAGCTCTCGTCGGTCGTGCAGACCACGATCAACCTGCCGTTCATCACGGCCGATCAGGAGGGCCCGAAGCATCTCGACTACACGCTGACGCGTGCGAAGTTCGAAGAGCTGACCAGCGATCTAACCGATCGCTGCGTGGGACCGTTCCGCAACGCCATCGCCGATGCCAAGCTCGACATCTCGAAGATCGACGAGGTCATCATGGTCGGCGGCGCGACGCGCATGCCGGTCATTCAGGAGCTCGTGCGCAAGCTGACGGGCAAAGAGCCGAACCTCACCGTCAATCCGGACGAGGTCGTCGCCATCGGTGCGGCGATCCAGGCCGGCGTGCTCTCGGGTGAAGTCCGCGACGTCGTCCTGTTGGACGTCACGCCGCTCTCGCTCGGCCTTGAGACGCTCGGCGGCGTCATGACCCGGCTGATCGATCGCAACACGACGATCCCGACGAAGAAGTCGCAGATCTTCACCACAGCGGAGGACGGCCAGACGTCGGTGGACATCCACGTGCTCCAAGGCGAGCGCCAGATGGCGCCCGACAACAAGACGCTCGGGCGCTTCCGGCTGGAGGGCATCCCGCCGGCGCCGCGCGGCGTGCCGCAGATCGAAGTGACCTTCAACATCGACGCCAACGGCATCGTCAACGTCAGCGCCAAAGACCTCGGCACCGGCAAGGAGCAGGCGATCACGATCACGGCTTCGACCAACCTCAACAAAGAGGAAGTCGAGCGCATGGTGCGCGACGCCGAGCTGCAGGCCGCGGCCGACAAACAGAAGCGCGACGAGGCCGAGGTTCGCAACAGCGCCTCGAGCCTGATCTACTCGACCGAGAAGTCGCTCAAGGAAGTGGGCGACAAGCTCGACGCAAACGCACGCGGGGAGGTCGAGCAGGCGCTGACGGAGCTCAAGCGTCTCAGCGAGAACGGCACGATCGCCGAGATCAAACCGGCGATTGACGCGTTGCAGCAGGCCAGTTACAAGATGGCCGAGCTGCTCTACAAGGCGGCGTCGCCGCAGGGCGAGCACGCGGCCGCGGGCGACGGAGCCACCGGCAACGGTGCTTCGGCCGGCGCAGGCGGCGCGGGCGGTGAGGACGTCATCGACGCGGAGTTCAAGGAAGCCAAGTAACGCCGAGCCTGCCGATGTCGAACGATCCATTGTTGAAGACCGAAGCCGGCGAGGCCGAAATCGAAGACGCCGCGGCGCAGCCCTCTCTCGAGGAGCAGCTCGCCGCGGCGAACGCCCGCGCCGACGAAAACTACGAGAAGTTTCTGCTGGCGGCGGCAGACTTCGATAATTTCAAGAAGCGCCTGTCGCGCGACGTCGATCTGATGGTCGCGTCGCGACGGCGGATGCTCTTGGAACGCATCTTGCCCGTGTTGGACAACCTCGAACGCGCACTGCAGTCCAACGCGGAGGGAGACTCGCTCCGGGGCGGCCTCGAACAGACCCTGCGCGGGTTCGAGGCCGTCCTCGCGAGCGAGGGCGTCAAGCCGATCGAGATCAAGGGCGAGCCCTTTGATCCGCGGATCGCCGACGCGATCGGAACCTCCGATTCCGACGGCGTCGCCGAGGACACCGTCGTCGATGTTGCCCAGAAAGGGTACACGCTCGGCGACGAGCTGCTGCGGCCGGCCAAAGTCATCGTCGCCAAACATTTGCGCGAATGAATTTCAAGGACTACTATTCAATCTTGGGCGTTCCGAAGAACGCTGCCGAGAAAGATATCAAGTCCGCGTATCGCAAGCTCGCGCGCAAGTGGCATCCCGATGCCAACCCCAAGAACACCAAAGAGGCCGAGGAGAAGTTCAAGGAGATCTCCGAGGCCTACGAGGTTCTCGGCGATCCCGAGAAGCGTAAGAAGTACGACGTACTAGGGCCGAACTGGCAGCAGGCCGCCCAGCAGGCCGAGCAGCAGCGCCGGTATCGCACGACGGTTGACGGTCGGGAGTTCGAGTTCGATCTCGGCGGACCCGAAGGCCCAAGCGGCTTCTCCGATTTCTTCGACGTGTTCTTCTCGGGAATCGGGCGCCGGCAGACGGCTTCCGGACCGGGATTCGCGCGCCCGGGACAGGATCTCGAGACGACGATCGAGCTCAACCTGCGTGACGTCTACGACGGCGGCAAAAAAGCGGTCTCGTTGCAAATCGAGGATCTGTGCCCGCGCTGCCACGGAACCGGCACCGAGGGTGGGCACCTCTGTCCGGTGTGCCACGGCACCGGCCGCGTGCTGCTCAACAGGCGCTTCGAAGTCAGGATCCCCAAGGGCATCGGCGAGGGCCAGCGCATTCGGCTCGCCGGTCAGGGCGGCGCCGGAATCAACGGCGGCCCGAACGGCGACCTCTACCTGATCGTCAGGCTGCAAGACGATCCGACGTACAAGCGCAAGGGCGACGACCTCTATGTCGACCTTCCGGTCAGCATCTACGATCTCGTCCTCGGAGGTGAGGTCAACGTGCCGACGCTGAGCGGCCAAGTCGCGATGACGATCCCCGCCGGGACGCAGAACAATCGCCTGCTCCGCCTCTCCGGGCGCGGATTGCCGCAAGTCAAAGGCAAGGGCAGCGGCGATCAATACGTCCGCCTGATCGGCCAGCTCCCGCAGAATCTCTCGGACAAAGAGCAGAGACTCTTCAAAGAGCTGTCTGCACTGCGCAACGGCAAGGCGTGATCAACTGAGCGCGGCAACCTGGAGTGGCCCGGCGGGGTTTATCGAAGAACCAAACCCTCATCCCCAATCTAGGAGAAGCTCGTGATTAAAGAGATTGCGTTTACCGCTTATCCGGCGAAGGACGTCGCCGGTCTGCGTAAGTGGTACGAAGACAAACTCGGCTTGAAGTTTAGCTCGCCGTGGGTGGAAGACGGCGTGGAGAAATACAACGAAGCGAACGTCGGCGGCGGCTATTTTAGCGTTCTCTGGAACGAGTGGGTCGACCGTGCGCCGGGGAGCGCGTCCGGCGTCGTATTCGAAGTGGACAACATCGACGACACGGTCAAGGACCTCCGCGGAAAAGGCGTAGAAGTCGACGACGTGTACGATACCCCGGTTTGCAGGATCACTTCGTTCACCGACCTCGAAGGCAACAAAGCCTCGCTGCACCAGCGTACCGCTCCCTACTAAGACCCGATGATGGCCGGCCACGGGCTGATGTGGTCGAACATCTATCAGCCCGAGAAACCGAAAGTCAAGCGCCGCGTCGACTGGAAGCGGATGGCGGCACTGTTTGCGCCGTACTGGCGCCAGCAGGCCACCGTTCTCGCCTGCATCGTATTCGTCGCGGCGCTTGGACTGGTTCCCGGCTTCGTCACGGCGCACATCATCGATGCCGCCATTCCCCATCGCAATTTGCCGGCGCTGGGCGCCGACGTGGCCATCATCCTCGGCTCGGCGCTGTTCGCTGCGGCGATCGGCGTGCTGCAGGGCTTCCTGAACTCCGTGGTCGGCGAAGGCATCATGCGCGACATCCGGACGAGCCTCGTCGCACATCTCCACCGCATGCCCCTCGACTTCTTCACCGGCACGAAGACCGGCGAGATCATGAACCGCGTCAGCAACGACGTGGACAACGTCGACAACGTCGTGACGGGAACGCTGACCACTATTGTGACCAACGTCGTGATGATCGCGACGACGCTCATCGCGATGTTCGTGTGGGACTGGCGGCTGGCCCTGATCTCCATCGTCATCGTGCCGCTGATGGTGCTCCCGCTCGGCCCGGTGGGACGGCGCATGTACCAGATCCGCAAGAATACGCGCGAGAAGCGCGACGAGATCGAGTCCATCACGCAGGAGACGCTGTCGATCTCCGGCATCACGCTCATCAAATCGTTTGCGCGCGAGGCATTCGAGCGCGCGCGTTTCTATCGCGCCGGAACTCGCCTCATGCAGCTCGAGGTCGATCTCGCAATGGTCGGCCGCTGGTTCATCGCCTCCGTCACGGCGATGGTCGTCGTCGGCCCCGCGCTCGTCTGGTTCGGAGGCGGTTGGCTCGCCATAGTGTCGACGCTGAAGGTCGGCATCATCGTCGCCTTCGTTTCGTTCATACAGGGACGGCTGTACGGCCCGGCGGCGACGCTGGCCGGGATTCAGGTGCAGATCGTCAGCGCGCTGGCCGTCTTCGAGCGCATCTTCGATTATCTCGACATGAAGCCGGAGGAGTACGATCCGCCCGGCGCAGTCGCGCTGCCCGCCGTCACGGGCGACATCCGATTCGACAACGTCACATTTTCATACGACGGATCGCGCAGCGTGCTTAACGGCATCTCGTTCCACGTGCGTCCGGGCGAGGTCGCGGCGTTCGTCGGCCCGTCGGGCGCCGGCAAGACGACGATCACGGCGCTCGTTCCGCGCTTCTACGATCCGCAGCACGGGAGCGTGCAGATCGACGGACACGACGTGCGCGCGGTGACGCTGGAGTCGCTGCGGCGCGACATCGGCATCGTGACGCAGGAGACGTACCTGTTCCACGACACCATCGCGAACAATCTGCGCTACGGTAAGCCCGACGCGACCGGCGCGGAGATCGAGGCCGCCGCGCGCGCGGCCAACATCGCCGACTTCATCGTCTCGCTTCCCGCCGGCTACGAGACGATGGTCGGCGAGCGTGGGCACAAGCTCTCGGGCGGAGAGCGTCAGCGACTGGCGATCGCGCGCGTGCTGCTCAAGGACCCGCGCATCCTGATCCTGGACGAGGCGACGAGCTCGCTCGACTATGAGAGCGAGGCCGCGATCCAAAAGGCCCTCGAGATCGTGATGCGCGGACGAACCAGCCTCGTGATCGCGCACCGCCTCTCAACCATCCTCGCCGCCGACGTCATCTTCGTCGTCGACGAGGGAAGGATAGTAGAGTCGGGCCGCCACGCGACGCTGCTAGCGCGCGGCGGCCTCTACGCTCGACTCTATCGTACGCAGTTCAAAGGCCTATCGGCGTAACTGCCTACTGTGCGTACTGGATTCCGAGGTTGACCTCGTTGATTGCGTCTTTGACGTAGTTGATGGCGTTGACGCGGTGTCCGCCCTTGTTGGTCGACGCCGCTTCGAGCTCGCTTAGCGCGTAGTTGAGATAGGTGCGCGCCTGCGTCATGTGGGGCTGCTGCGCCCACACCGTGCCGGCTCCGACGAAGCCGAAGAATACCGCGAAGATCAGCGCCAATGCGCCCAAACGCAGCTTGGAAATATACATTTATGATGCCTCCGCTAGCAAAGAGAGCGAGTTATGTTGGGATGTCCATGACCATGGGGGCCACGGGGACGTGCAGTTTCGGTTCCGTTGCAGCTTGGATCTGCTCGACCGTAACGCCGGGCGCGAGCTCGCGCAGGATCAGCCCTTCGCTCGCGACGTCGATCGCGCCAAGATCGGTGATGATACGGTGGACGACGCGCCGGCCGGTGAGCGGGAGCGAACAGTTGCGCACGATCTTGTGAGCGTTGCCTTTGGCGACGTGCTCCATCATCACGATCACACGCTTTGCACCGTGCACGAGGTCCATGGCGCCGCCCATGCCCTTGACCATCTTTCCGGGAATCATCCAGTTCGCGAGGTCGCCCTGCTCGGAGACCTGCATTGCGCCGAGCACGGCGAGGTCGATGTGGCCGCCGCGGATCATCCCGAACGAGAGCGCGGAATCGAAGAACGACGCGCCGGGCATTACCGTGACGGTCTCCTTGCCGGCGTTGATCAGGTCGGGGTCTTCCTCGCCCTCGTAGGGATACGGGCCCATGCCTAAGATGCCGTTTTCGCTCTGCAGCGTTACCGTCACGTCGGGCGGCACGTAGTTCGGGATGAGCGTCGGCAGGCCGATGCCCAGGTTTACGTACTGGCCGTCGCGCAGCTCTTGCGCGACGCGCGCCGCCAGCTGAGTTCGCGTCAGCGCCATTATCCGGCTCTCGGACGAGTCGTCACGCGCTCGATGCGCTTCCCCTGCGGTCCGACGTGCACGATGCGCTGCACGAACAGGCTCGGCAAGTGCACCGTCTCGGGATCGATCCTGCCCGGCTCGACCAGTTCCTCGACCTCCGCGATGGTGATCTTGCCCGCCATCGCGCAGAGCGGATTGAAGTTGCGCGTCGCTTTGTGGAAGATCAGGTTCCCGGCGCGGTCGCCGACCGACGCACGCACCATCGCGAAGTCGCACACGATTCCCGTTTCCAGCACGTACTCGCGGCCGTTGAACACACGCGTTTCCTTCTTCGGCGACGCGATCGCGACGCCGCCGTCCGGCGTGTGCCGCCACGGCAGACCGCCATCCGCGATGAGAGTGCCGTCGCCGGCCGGCGTGTAGAAGGCGGGAATGCCGCAGCCGCCCGCGCGCAGACGCTCGGCGAGTGTGCCCTGCGGAACCAGCTCGACCTCGAGCTCGCCGTGCAGGTATTGGCGCTCGAACTCCCGGTTCTCGCCAACGTACGAACCGGTCGTCCGGCGTATCCGCTTGTTGTCCAGCAGCACTCCCAGGCCCCAACCGTCGACCCCGCAGTTGTTCGAAACCGTCACGAGGCCGGTGGCGCCCTGCTCCAGCAGCGCCTCGATTAGGTTGTGCGGAATCCCGTTGAGCCCGAAGCCGCCGACCGCGATGGAGGCTCCATTCGGAATGTCGGCGACCGCCTCGGCGCAGGAGGCGTAGACCTTCTCCATGCCGCCCTAATGCGCCGACGGAACGAGCGCCGCCTCCGTGGAACGACTCTGCATGACGATGGCACCGACCCAGATAGAAACGAACGACGAAGAGTCGATGATCCTCGCGGTCGTCCGCGAGCTCGTCGCCGAAAAAGTCGCGCCGCGCGCCGCTGAGATCGACTCCGCCGGCGAGTTCCCGTGGGACATCAAGGAGCTGTTCGCGCAAAACGACCTACTCGGCATCCCGATACCCGCCGATTACGGCGGACTCGGTGGAACGTTCCTCACCTACGTGAAGGTCGTCGAGGAGATCGCCAAGGCGTGCGCGTCCAGCGCGCTGATCGTCGCGGTGCAGGAGCTGGGCATGCTTCCGATCGTCATCGGCGGCAGCGACGAGCAGAAGCACCGCTTCCTTCCTAAGATCGCATCCGGCGAGCACCTCGTCGCCTACGCGCTCACCGAGGTGTCGAGCGGCTCGGACGCGCTCGGTTCTATGCGCACGCGTGCCGAGAAGCGCGGCGACGTCTACGTGCTCAACGGCCAGAAGATCTGGATCACCAACGGCAGCGTCGCCGACGTCGTGTGCGTCTTCGCGGTCACCGATCCGGCGGCGGGATCCCGCGGCGTGACTGCGTTCGTCGTGGAAAAAGGCACGCCCGGCTTCTCAGTCGGCAACGTCGAGAAAAAGATGGGCATCCGCGGATCTCCCACCGTCGAGCTCGTCTTCGACGATTGCGAGGTTCCGGCGTCCAACCGTCTCGGCGCGGAGGGCGAGGGCTTCAAGATCGCGATGAAGGTGCTCGACAAGTCGCGGCCCGGCATCGCCGCGCAGGCGCTCGGCATCGCCGCCGGCGCGCTCGACTACGCGACGAATTACGCGAAGGAGCGCATCGCGTTCGGCAAGCCGATCGGACAGCATCAGGGCGTCGGGTTCATGCTCGCCGACATGCAGACGGAGGTCGAGGCGGCGCGTCTTCTCCTCTACGAGGCGGCCCGCCGCTGCGACGCCGGCACGCCGGACGTCACGCTGTGGGCGGCCATGGCGAAGCTCAAGTGCGGCGACGTGGCGATGTCCGTGACGACCGACGCCGTTCAGGTGCTCGGCGGCTTCGGCTACTCGGCCGACTATCCGGTCGAACGCATGATGCGCGACGCCAAGATCACGCAAATCTACGAGGGCACGCAGCAGATCCAGCGCCTAGTCATCGCGCGCAACCTCGTCGGAAGAGGTGGAACAAAATGAAAAGACTCGAGTTATTCCTTATTGGCGCGCTCGCCCTGACAGCGGGATGCGGTCAGCAGCCGGGCGCGCAGACTCCCTTCCAACCACCTGCACTTCAAGGTGCCGCGAGCAGCCTGCTCTTGGGGAACGGGAAGATCAAACACGTCGTCATTATTTTTCAAGAAAACCGCACGACGGATAATCTGTTTCAGGGATTGCGCGGAGCCGACACGGTGCGCATCGGCAAGAACTCGCACGGGCAAGTCGTCAAACTGCAACCCACTTCCTTGACCGCGCCGTACGACATCAGCCACAAGCATAACGCCTTCACGACGGAGTACGACGACGGCAAGCTCGACGGTTTCAACAACGTCGTTTCCCTTTGCAAGAAAGGTGCCCATTGCCCCGCGCCCGAGGTCCGCGCGTACGCGTACGTGCCGCGGCACGAAGTTCGGCCCTACTTCACCATGGCGGAAAGCTACGTGTTTGCCGACCACATGTTCCAAACGAACCAGGGGCCGAGTCTTCCCGCGCACCAGTACATCCTGAGCGGGACGTCGAGCATCATCGAGGGCTCGCCCCTGCGAGCGGCGGAAAACGGCTACACGGCAGACCGCAAGTTTACCGGAGGGTGCGACTCGCCGCCCGGATCGCACGTACTGCTGATCGACCCCGCGGGCCAGGAGGAGCAAGAGGTCTATCCCTGCTTCGAGAGGCAAGCCCTGATCGATTTGGTCGAATCAGCCAAGGGCCTGACGTGGCGCTACTATCAACAACATGTCGGGCCCGGCCTGTGGAGCGGACCCGATGCGATCAAGCACATACGAAACAGCCCCGCGTACAAGACCCACGTAGTCGGTCCGTCGAAGCGCGTCCTCAGCGATATCGCCGCTGGAAACCTCGCCAACGTCGCGTGGGTCATTCCGTCGTCCAAGGCATCGGATCATGCCGGCCAGACCGACGGTTCCGGCCCTGCCTGGGTCGCCTCCGTCGTCAACGCGATCGGCAAGAGCAAGTATTGGGATAGCACCGCGATCTTCGTCACCTGGGACGATTGGGGCGGATGGTACGACCACGTGAAGCCGCCGCAGCTCAACAGCTACGAGCTGGGATTCCGCGTACCGATGATCGTCATCTCACCATACGCGCGCGTGGGCTACGTCTCAAAAAAGCGGCATGAGTTCGGAAGCATCCTGAAGTTCACAGAGGAGGCTTTCGCGCTGGGATCGCTCGGCACGACCGACGTGCGCTCCGACGACTTGGCCGACTGCTTCAACTTCGCGCGGCCGCCGCGCAAGTTCAAAATTATTCCGGCGGCGCTGCCACCAAGTTACTTCCTTAATCAACCGGCGTCAGACGAAAACCCCGACACCGATCTCTAACGAGGAGAAAGTACGTTGAAAAGGTTAGAGCTATTCATCATCGGCGCGGTCGTGCTCTCCGCCGGATGCGGTCAACAGCCCAGTGCGCAGACTTCCTTCCGGCCTGCGTTGCTCCAAGAGAGCGTGAGCAAGTCGCTCTTGGGCAGCGGCAAGATCACGCACGTCGTCATCATATTTCAAGAGAATCGCTCGGTTGACAATCTCTTCAACGGATTGCGCGGAGCCGACACGGTGCGCACCGGCATGAACTCGCACGGGCAGGTCGTCAAGCTGCTGCCCGAGCCTTTGACCGTGCCGTACGACGTCAGCCACAAACATCTCGCCTTCACGACGGAGTACGACGACGGCAAGCTCGACGGCTTCGACCTGGTCAGGTCCGTCTGCAACAAAGGGGCCCACTGCCCGCCCCCCGGGCTGCGCGCCTACGGCTACGTTCCGCGCAAGGAGGTCGAGCCGTACTTTACCATGGCGGAAAGCTACGCGTTTGCCAATCACATTTTCCAAACGAATCAGGGGCCGAGCTTCGCGGCCCACCAGTATATCCTGAGCGGAACGTCGACCATCGTCGACCGCTCGCCTCTGCGAGCGGCGGAGAACGCATACACGGCGCAGCGCAAGGTCACGGGCGGGTGCGACTCGCCCCCAGGATCAACCGTGTGGACCATCAACGGAGCCGGCCAGGAGACTCGCAAAGTCTATCCCTGCTTCGAGCGGCAGTCGCTCATGGATCTGGTGAACAAGGCGCCGGGGTTGACCTGGCACTACTATCAGCACCATCTCGCGCCTAGCCTCTGGAACGGGCCGGACGCCATCGCGCAGATACGACGGAGTCCGCAATACTTCCAGGACGTCATCGCTCCGGAGACCCAGGTGCTCACGGATATCGCCAATGGAAGCCTCTCGAACGTCGTTTGGGTGACGCCGAGCGCGAAAGCGTCGGACCATTCGGCGCTAACCGATGGATCCGGCCCGTCCTGGGTCGCGTCCGTCGTCAACGCGATCGGCAAGAGCAAGTATTGGAGCAGCACCGCGATCTTCGTCACCTGGGACGATTGGGGCGGATGGTACGACCACGTGACGCCGCCGCAGCTCAACAGCTACGAGCTGGGATTCCGCGTACCGATGATCGTCATCTCACCGTACGCGCGCGTGGGCTACGTCTCAAAAAAGCGGCATGAGTTCGGAAGCATCCTAAAATTCACGGAGGAGGTATTCGGGCTCCCGTCGCTCGGCACGACCGACGCGCGCTCCGACGACTTGGCCGACTGCTTCAACTTCGCGCGGCCGCCGCGCAAGTTCAAAATCATTCCGGCGGCGCTGCCACCGAGTTACTTCCTTAATCAACCGGCGTCAGACGAAAACCCCGACGACGACTTTTAGCTCTCGCTGCTTCGTCATCCTGAGCCCCGAGCTAACGCTTCGCCTTAGCCGTTATCGCCTTCGCGATGATTGCGGGCGTTGGGCAGAGGTGATTCACCGGACACTGCGGGCACTTTGGCGTCGGCGCCTTGCACAACGCGCGGCCGTGCAGGATCAGCCAGTGCGTCGTGTCGCCCCATTTGCTCTCGGGGATGAGCGCGGTTAGGTCATCTTCCACCTGACGCGGCGTCTTGCCGAGCGTGAGGCCGAGCCGGTGCGCGACGCGGAAGACGTGCGTGTCGACGGCCAGCGCAGCCTCTCGAAACGCGGCCGCCATCACGACGCTCGCGGTCTTGCGCCCGACGCCCGCCAGCGACTCCAGCTGCTCGCGCTCGCGCGGCACCTGGCCGCCGAACCGTTCGACCAGGTCGCGGGCGCACGCGATGATGTTCTTGGCCTTCATGCGGAAGAAGCCGCATGACTTGATGATCTTCTCGACGTCCGACTGCCGCGCGCGCGCGAGCTTCTCGGGCGTCGGGTATTTCGCGAAGAGCTTGGGCGTAGTCATGTTGACACGCGCGTCGGTGCACTGCGCGGAGAGGATCACCGCGACGAGCAACTGGAACTCGCTACCATATTCGAGCGCGGTCACTGCGTGCGGGTACGCCTGCTCGAGGATCGCGAGCTCCTCCAGCGCGATCTTGCGCGGCACCCTCTTCTTCGGAAACGGAATCGCGGGCACGCGGCGTCATTCGCGCAGCGCGATGCCATCCCCGTCGCTCGTCACGAGGCCGTCGCGCTCCAGGGCCGCCACGAATTCCCGCACGTCGCCGACACCGCGCTCGGGCATCGCCGGTGCGACGGCGCGGTGCAGGTCGAGCAGCGAAATGCGCCGCCCCGGAGGGAGATCGCGCAGCCGGTCGACGATACGGCCGCGCGCGTAGCGGGCCGTGCGCTTGAACGGCACCGCGGCCGCCTTGGGCGAGACGCGCAGTTGCCCGGGCTCGATCGGCGCCGCCGCGCAGTCCGCCCGCAGCGGGCAGCGCCCGCACTGTGGGGCGCGCGCCGTGCAAATCGTCGCGCCGAGATCCATCAGCGCCGAGCTCCAGTCGTGCGCGCGGCCGGCGGGAACGAGCTCCCGAGCACGCGCTTCGAGCTCGCGCGCGGTCGCTCGCGGCGGATGCTCCGCACCGAGACAGAGCCGATGCACCACGCGGCGCACGTTCGTGTCCACTGGCGCATCGTCGAGGCCAAACGCGAAGGCGCGAATCGCCGCCGCGGTATAGGAGCCGACGCCCGGCAGAGAGCGCAGCGTCTCACTCGCGCTCGGCAGCGCGCCGCCGTGCCGCTCGACGACGGTCTTTGCCAACCGGTGCAGGCGCAGCGCGCGCGAGTTGTATCCGAGGCCCTTCCACTCGCGCAGCACGTCGGCCGCGGTGGCTCGCGCGAGAGCAGCGAAATCGGGGAAGCGTTCGACGAACGCCTCGAACTTCGGCACCACGCGTTCAACCTGCGTCTGCGCGAGCATGAACTCGCTGATCGCGGTGCGGTATGGATCGCGCCGCACGCGCCACGGGAGGTTCGCGCGACCATGCCGGGCATACCAGCGCAGCAGCCGCCGCTGTAGGCTCAGCATGACACCTTAGGAGCGGAGTGTCGTGATGGCTTCGCCGATGCGGCGAATGCCCTCGCCGATCTCGCTGCGGGCGACCGCGGTGAGGGCGAGACGAAGGTAGTGGTCGCCGCCCGAGTTTGCAAAGAACGCCTCGCCGAAGAGAAACGACGCGCCGAGCCGCTCCGACGCGTCGAGCAGCGCGCGAGCGCGCAGCTCGCGCGGCGTCGACGCCCACAGGTAGAATCCGCCGTTCGGACGGCTCACCTTCAGCGTTGCGGGCCAGTGTTCGGCGATCGCTTCGTCCGCAATCGTCCTCCGCACCAGCAGCTCGTTGCGCAGCTGCTCCACGTGCGCGTCGTAGCCGCGCTCCAGATAGTCGGCGACCGCCGCTTGCACGTACAGGCTCGTTGCCATATCGTACGCCTGTTTGCGCAGCAGCAGGCGCTCCAAGACCGTGCGCGGCGCGGCCAGCCAGCCGACGCGTAAGCTGGGCGCGATCGTCTTGGAGAACGTCGAGATGTAGACGACGTGATCGGGGGCGAGCGCCACGAGCGGCGCTCCGGGCGGCCCGAGCGGGCCGTATGGATCGTCCTCCACGATCGGCACACCGGCGCGCCGCGCTATCGTCGCCAGGCGCTCGCGCCGGTCTTCGTTCATCGTCGCGTTCGTCGGATTGTGCAGCGACGGCATCGTATAAATGAAGCGCGGCCGGCGCGTGCGCAGGATCGCCTCGATGTGATCCACACGCATGCCCTCGTCGTCGACCGTTACCGGAATCGCGCGCAGTCCGTTGATCTGAAAGACCTGCAACGCGCCGGGATACGACGGCGATTCCACGATGATCTCGTCGCCCGGCTCGGCCAGGCTCTGGGCGACGATCGCGATACCCTGCGTGGAACCGGTGAGCACGATAATGCCGCCCGGCTTGATGCCCGCCGCGCCTCGCGCGTTCATGCGCGCGGCGATCGCGGCGCGCAGCGGCTCGTAGCCCTCCGAGTCGCCGTACGAGAGCACGAAGCGCGGATCGCGCGCGACGCGCGCGAACGACTTCGCCAGCTCGCCGAGCGGCGACGGCTCGTCCGGGGCGACGCCCTGCACGAAGGATATGCGCCCCGCCTCGTGCTTGGCCGCAAGCTCGCCGAGCACGTTGGGGAACTCGCCGACGCGCCACGGCGGCAGCGTCACCCACCACGGCACGCCGGCGGCGCGCTCGGGCTGCCCTCCGCGCAGCTGCGGCACGACGCGCGAGCCCGAGCCGACCCGCTGTTCTATCAGTCCCTCCCCGACCAGCTCGCGGTAGGCGTGCACGATCGTGCTGCGATTGACGGAGAGACGCTCCGCCATCGTGCGTTCGGGTGGGAGGCGCGTCGATTCGGGGAGCGTTCCGGCCAGGATCGCCTCGCGCAGATGCTCGTAGATCTGGCGGTAGAGCGGAACGATCGAGTCGCGATCGAGCTCAGGCAGGATTCCCGCCCATCCAATCCTCGACATGGATGATTCCATTTCGCGAATCTTCCTGGGGAACGCTTCCGCCCCGGCGAAAGCTTGGCCGTATGAGCACTACAGAACGCCAGGTCGACGTCGCCGTCATCGGCGCCGGTCCAGGCGGCTACCACGCCGCAATTCGCCTCGGTCAACTCGGCAAGAAGGTCCTATGCATCGACCGCGACGAGGTCGGCGGCGTCTGTCTCAACTGGGGCTGCATTCCGACCAAGGCGCTCCTGCACGTCGGCGAGGTGATCCGTCACATCGAGCGGGCGGGTACTCTGGGACTCAAGGTACCGCAGGCCGAGATCGAACGCGAGACGGTAGCGAAGTTCAAGACCGACGTCGTGAACGCGAACGTCGGCGGCGTGAAGACGCTGTTCAAGGCGAACGGCGTCGAGTTTCTCGCGGGCGAGGCGACGCTGCGCAGCCCGAACGAGATAGCCGTCAAGACGAAGGAGGGCGGAAGCGCAAAAGTTACGGCGGATTACGTCGTGATCGCGACCGGCTCGGCGCCGGTCGACGTCAAGGCGTGGCCGCGCGACGGCGAGACGATCATCAACTCCGACGACGCCGTCGGCCTCGCGCGAATACCAAAGAAGCTCTTGGTGATCGGCGGCGGCGTGATCGGCCTGGAGTTCGCGACCGTGTATCACCGCCTCGGCGCCGACGTCCTGGTCGTCGAGATGATGCCGCAGATCCTCACCGGCACCGACGTCGAGATCGGCAAGACGCTCGGGCGTATCTTGAAAAAGCAGGGCATCGAGATCATGCTCGCTACTAAGGTCGGCGCCGTCGAGAAGCGCGGCAAGACCGTGCGCGCGACGATCAACGGCGAGGGCACCGGGGGTAAGGACGAGACGCTCGAGTTCGACATGGTCCTCGTCGCCGTCGGCCGCAGGCCCGTCACCGACAACCTCGGGCTGGATGCCGTGGGGCTGAGCACGGACGAGCGCGGCTTCATCGCGACCGATCGGCAGCAACGCACCAAGGTCGCCAACATCTTCGCGATCGGCGACATCACCGGCGCCCCGCTGCTCGCGCATCGCGCAATGAAGCAGGGCGTGGTCGCGGCCGAGGTGATCAACGGCGACAAGTCGGCCGCGTTCGATCCGGTCGCCGTGCCGAACTGCATCTACACCGACCCTGAGGTCGCGACCGTCGGGCTCTCCGAGGAAGAGGCGAAGGCGGGCGGCTACGAGCTGCGCATCGGCAAGTTCCCGCTGGCCGCGAGCGGACGCGCGCGCACGATGAACGACACCGAAGGCCTGATCAAGCTCGTCGGCGACGCGCGCAGCGATTTGCTGCTGGGCATGCACATCGTCGCGCCGCAGGCCGAGTCGCTGATCGGAGAGGGCGTCATAGCGCTCGAGATGGGAGCGACGCTCGAAGACATCGGCCTCTCGGTGCATCCGCATCCGACGCTGACCGAGGGCATCATGGACGCCGCGGAGGCCGCGCACGGCAAGGCGATTCACATAATCAACCCCAAGCCGAAGCCGCCCGTGGCCGCGAAGGTTTAAGCCTAGGCGTGGGTTTGAAGGATAAATGATGCGGGCGCGATTGCTCGATCTCGGCACGCGTGGCTATCGTGAGGTGTGGGATCTCCAGCACCGCCTGCATGAGGCCGTACGCGAGGGGCGCGATCCCGACACGTGGATCGTCGTCGAGCATCCGCCCGTGATCACGCTCGGCCGCCAGGCCAAGGTTGAGAACGTCTTGTTGAGCGAGGAAGAACTTGCATGCCGCGGCGTCGACCGCGTCGCAATCGAGCGCGGCGGCGACGTGACCTATCACGGCCCCGGACAGCTCGTCGTCTACCCGATTCGCAGGCTGGAGCGCTTTCGCGAGGTCGTGCCGCTCGTGCGCGCGCTCGAGGCCGCCGCGATCAACGTGTGCGCGCGCTTCGGCGTGCGCGGCGAGCGGCGCCCCGAACATGCCGGCGTGTGGGTCGGCCTCAATCAAATCTGCGCGATTGGCCTCGCCGTTCGCCGGATGGTCACGCTGCACGGCATCGCGCTCAACGTCTCCACGCGCCTCGACTACGACCGCCTCATCAACCCGTGCGGCCGCAGCGATCGCGGCATCACGTCGCTGTGCGCCGAGACCGGCCGCGCCATAGAGATGGACCACGCCAAGCGCACGCTGCTCGAGGAGCTGGCGCGTACGTTCGACGTGGAGTTCGCGCCGGCGCTGGTGGCCTGATGGCGATCACTATCGACCTGGTTCGCACGAGGAAGCCCGGCTGGTTGAGAGTTTCGTTGCCGATCGGCGACGAGTACGAGCGGGTGAAGGCCAAGGTGAATTCGCTCGGGCTGCACACGGTGTGCCGCGAGGCGGCGTGCCCGAATCTGGCGGAGTGCTGGGGCGCCGGAACGGCGACGATCATGATCCTCGGCGACACGTGCACGCGCGGCTGCCGCTTCTGCAACGTCAAGACGGGCAACCCGCGCGGCGAGGTCGACTGGCTGGAGCCGATGCGCGTGGCGGAAGCCGTGCGCGACCTCGGCTGGAAATATCTCGTGCTAACGGCCGTGGACCGCGACGACCTCGCCGACGGGGGCGCGCTGATCTTCGCCAACACCGTGCGCGCGATCCACGAGCGCGTGCCGGGAGCCCGCGTCGAGATCCTGAGCGGCGACTACCGCGGGGATCTGGCGGCCGTGGACATCGTCATGGACGCTAAGCCCGACGTCTTCGCGCACAACCTGGAGACCGTGCGGCGCCTCACGCCGCACGTCCGCGACAAGCGCGCCGGGTACGACCAGTCCCTCAAGGTACTTGCCCACGCCAAGCGCCGCGCGCCGGAGCGCTACACCAAGACGTCGCTGATGCTAGGACTGGGAGAGACCGACGCGGAGATCGAGACCGCGATGGACGACGCGCGCTCGGTCGGCGTCGACATCTTCACGATGGGGCAGTATCTGCAGCCGAGCAAGAAGCATCTCCCGGTCGTCGAGTTCGTAACGCCCGCGGAGTTCGCGCAGCTCGGCCGGCTCGCGCAGCGGAAGGGGTTTCACCAGGTCGTGTCGAGCCCGCTCTCGCGCAGTTCGTATCATGCAGAGCAAGCGTTCCCGAAGGACGCGGGAGGCTGAAACCGCCCGTACTCGCATTAGGTTGCTACAGCTAACGTGACGAAGCTCTTCCTGAACCGGCCGGTCCTCGCCGCCGTTTGCTCGCTTCTGATCCTGATCGCCGGACTCGTCGTGTTGCCGGCGCTCCCCATCGCGCAGTACCCGCAGATCGCGCCGCCGGTCGTCACGGTGACCGCAATCTATACGGGCGCAAGCCCGCAGGCGGTCGAGGCGCAAGTCACGACGCCGCTCGAGCAGGCGGTCAATACGGTGCAGGGGCTGCGCTACATCAGCTCGACGAGCTCGCAGGGCGCCTCGACGATCACGTGCACGTTCAACCTCGGCGTCAACCTCGACATTGCCGCGGCCGACGTGCAGAACGCGGTCCAATCGTCGCTCGGCCAGCTGCCCGCCACGGTCCAGCAGCTGGGCATAACCGTCGCAAAGAACTCGGGCTCGTTCGTCATGGGCATCGCGCTGACGTCCGACAACAAGAGCCTCGACACCCTGACGATGAGCAACTACGCCCAGATCAACGTCGTCAACGATCTGGAGCGCGTGCAGGGCGTCTCGCAGGTCATCATATTCGGCCAGCGCCAGTACGCGATGCGCGTCTGGCTCAACCCGGTCAAGCTCGCACAACAGGGGCTGGATGCCGGCGACGTGGTCAGCGCGCTGCAGGAGCAGAACGCGGAGGTCGCGGCCGGCAGCATCGGCGCTCCGCCTGCGCCTAAGAACCAACCGTACACCTACACGGTCAACGCGCTCACGCAGCTCTCCGATCCGGCGCAGTTCGCCAACATCATCCTTCGCGCGAATCCCAACGGCGGCTACGTGCGCCTCTCCGACGTTGCTCGGATCGAGCTGGGCGCGCAGAGCTATACGACCGACCTGCGCTTCGACGGCAGCAGCCAGGTCGTCGGCCTGGGCGTGCTGCAGTATCCCACCGCCAACGCGCTCGACGTCTCGCGCCGGGTGAACGCCGCGATGGCCCAACTCGCACCGCAGTTCCCCACCGGGATGCATTGGGCCGTGGCCTTCGACGTGACGACGTTCGTGAACGAGTCGATCAAAGAAGTGGTGCTGACGCTCCTGCTGTCGATCGTGCTCGTGATCCTCGTCATCTTCGTCTTCTTGCAGCACCCGAAGTCCACGCTGATTCCAGCCGCGACGATCCCGGTCTCGCTGATCGGCACGTTCTTCGTGATGGAACTCTTCCATTTCTCGATCAACACGATCACGCTCTTCGGATTGACGCTCGCCACCGGACTCGTCGTCGACGACGCGATCGTCGTGATCGAGAACATCGCGCGGCACATGGACTTGAACAAGGGTAAGCAGAGCGGCGTGGCGAGCGCCGCCGAGGCGATGCGCGAAATTCAGAGCGCCGTCGTCGCCTCCTCGCTCGTGCTGCTCGCCGTGTTCCTCCCCGTCGGATTCCTGCCGGGGACCACCGGACAGATCTACAAGCAGTTCGCGCTAACGATCGCGGCCTCGATAACGATCTCCCTGTTCATGGCGCTGACGCTCGCCCCGGTGCTGTCGGCGCGGCTCCTCTCGGGAGAGTACGAGTCGAAGCTGGCCTTCTTCCGCTGGTTCAACGCGAGCTTCAAGCGGTTCCGCGACTGGTACGGGCGCGCGCTGCCCACCATGTTCCGGCGGCGCTGGGCCATCGCGGCGATCTTCGTGGGCGCCTTGTTGGTCACGCTGTTCCTTGCCTCGAGGACGCCGCAGGGCTTCCTGCCCGACGAAGACCTCGGTTACTTCATCACTTTGGTGCAGGCACCGGAGGGTACGTCGCTTCAAGGCTTGCGGACCATCTCGGTGAAGGCTGAAAAGATCATCAGCGCCCAGCCCGAGGTACTTCACATCTTCGACGTGGGCGGCTTCGGCTTCTCGGGGTCCGCCCCCAATCGCGGCATCATGTTCACGCTGATGAAGCCGTGGGGTGAGCGAAAATCGCCGGCCTGGTGTCAGCTAATCTTTCTCTTCGCGCACCCGGACGCGTGCACGCCCCATAGCGTCTTCGCCGTCGAGCAGCGCCTTAACGGCGCCTTCTACATGCAGATTCCGCAGGCGCAGATCTTCGCGTTCAATCCGCCGGCGATCAACGGCGTCGGCAACTTCGGAGGTTTCCAGTTCGAGCTGGAGGACCGCGGCAACGTCGGCCTGCCGGCCCTGATGAACACCGCGTACGCGATGATGGGCGCGGCCGCCAAGGATCCGCGCCTGCAAAACACCTTCACGCAGTTCCGGATCAACTCGCCGCAGATCGACTCCAACATCGACCGGAACAAGGCCAAGTCGATCGGCGTCTCGCTCTCCGACGTCTTCACGACGCTCGAGGTCAACCTCGGCTCGCTCTACGTCAACAACTTCACCTACCTGAACCGCTCGTGGCAGGTGGACGTGCAGGCCGACGCGCCCTTCCGCAACAGCGTGGCGTCGCTCGGGAGTCTCTACGTGCACTCGAGCTCGGCTCCGGGAACGACGGTGCTGCCGTCGGGGGTCGCGACGCCCGCCCCCGGAGTCGGCGCCAGCTCGACGACCGCGAACGGCGCCGTGATGACGCCGCTCTCCGCGCTGATGCAAATCCAACAGGTGCTGGGGCCGCCGATCATCTCGCATTACAACCTCTATCGCAACATCGAGCTCAACGGCAGCAACGCGCCGGGCACGAGCACGGGCAGCGCGATCCAAGCGATGCAGCAAATCGCCGCAAAGGTGATGCCGAAGGGCGTGAGTTACGAGTGGACCGGTCTGCAGCTCGACCAGATCGCCGCCGGCCCGTTGACGATCGAGATCTTTATCCTGGCGCTGGTGTTCGTCTTCTTCGTGCTCTCCGCACAGTACGAGAGCTACATCGATCCGCTCATCGTGCTACTCGCGGTGCCGACCGCGCTGCTCGGCGCCTTGCTCTTCATCAACCTGCGCCACTTCCCGCTCCCGTTTCTCTTCGATCCGACGCTCTCGCAGGACGTCTACGCACAGGTGGGCTACGTCATGCTCATCGGACTCGCGAGTAAAAGCGCAATTTTGATCGTCGAGTTCGGGAACCAGCAGCTGCGCCAAGGCGCGACCATCGTGCAGGCCGCGATGCGCGCCGCGCAGACGCGGTTGCGCCCGATCCTCATGACGTCGATCGCGTTCGTGATCGCCGTCATCCCGCTCGTTTTCGCCACCGGCGCCGGCGAGGCCGCGCGCCACTCGCTCGGTACCGTCGTCTTCGGCGGAATGCTGATGTCGACGGCCCTCAATCTGGGCATCACTCCGGTGCTCTACGTCATCATCAAGTCGTTCGAGCTGCGCGGCGGCGTGGCCGGACGCGACGGACAAACTCGCGGCGAAATCGCGCAGGAGCCGATCGCCCCGCGCGTCGGCGTGTGATTAGGCGATTAGATGATTTTAGTTAGAAGGAACTCGATGCGATAAGCGCAACCCCTGATGCGGACCGCCTGATAGTTTTAATAACCGCCGTCATCCTCGGCATTGGGAGTTGCTTGCATGCTCGGTAGATTGTGTCGCATCGTGGCGGCCGCAGCGGCGGTGTTTTCGAACTGCGCCTTGGCGTTGCCGGCGCTCGCCGACGGCACCGAGGACGTTTATCAAAACTCGATCGTTCCGGGCGCTAACGACGCCATCAAGAGCGTGATGTCCCAGCCCACGCCGACGCCGCAGCCGCGGCCGCAGGCGTCGTCCGACAACGGCAGCATCGCGCAGGTGCCGCCGGTGCAGCAGCACCGCATCGGACCGGAGATGAAGCTCCCCGGCAACC
>DATDGN010000233.1:0-6666 GCA_036522095.1 Candidatus Cybelea sp.
CTTCGCGCCCTTCGGCTATCACGGCGTGCTGGCCAGCACCGCGCTCGTGTTCTTCGCGTATATCGGATTCGACACCGTTACCGTCGCGTCGGAAGAGGCGAAGAACCCCGAGCGCAACGTTCCGATCGGCATCATCCTGGCGCTCACGCTCGGCGGGATCCTCTACGTCGCGCTCACCCTCTGCACGGTCGGCGTGCTGCGCTTCGACCGGCTCTCGGACGGCGCGGCGATGCTCGACGCGGTCGGAGCGGTGAGCAAGAGTCACGCGCTGTACTGGATCGTGGCGTTCGGCGGCCTGGCGGGGAACGCGACGGTGATGCTGACGTCGCTGCTCGGACAGGTACGCATCTTTTACGTCATGGCGCGCGACCGCATGCTGCCTCCGGGCGTCGCGCGCATCCATCACGTGTTTCGCACGCCCGCGCGCATGACGATGATCACCGGTTTCATCGTCGCGATCTTCGCTGCGGTCTTGCCGCTGACGGAGCTCTTGACGCTCGTGAACATCGGCACGCTCGCGGCCTTCGCGATCGTCTGCGCGGGCGTCTTGGTGCTGCGCGTCGTGAATCCCGGAGCGGTTAGGCCGTTCCGCGCCCCGCTGCTGCCGCTCTTCTCGATCGCCGGAGCCGCCGCGTGCCTCTACCTCGTGACCGGACTGCAGGTCGCGACCTGGGTCCGTTATGGGATTTGGTTCGTAGTCGGGCTCATTGTCTACGCGCTCTACGGCTTCTGGAATTCACGTTTAAGAATTCAGCTCAGCGAACCCTGAAACTCCGCAACCTTTGCGTGCCCGCGGGTTTATGAGTATACTCACGTGGGCATGAGGGCGGACAAGTGACGATCCACACCGCGGTCTCGGACCGATTCGAGCTCATTACCGTTCCGCGCTCGCGCGGGGTGCCGTCGTTCGCGCAGGACGTCGCGCAGGGCCTGCGCTCGAAGCCGAAGCATCTGTCCTCGAAGTACTTCTACGACGAGGTCGGGTCCGCGCTGTTCGACGCGATCACGCGCCTCCCGGAATACTATCTCACGAAGGCCGAGACCGAGATCCTCTCGCAGTGGGGCTGGCAGATCGTCCGCGTCCTCGACGCGCCGCTCGACTTCGTCGAGCTTGGCAGCGGGAGCGCGGTCAAGACGCGGCGGTTGATCGGCGAGGCGCTGCGCGTTCAGTCGCAGCTGCGCTACAGTCCGATCGACATCTCGACGGAAGCGATCCGTGCGTCGTCGATGGCGCTGGTCGAGAGCTTTCCGGCGCTCTCGGTGCGTGCCTACGCCGGCGACTACTTCGACGTCCTCTCCGCGCACGTGCTCGTCTCCGATCGCAAGATGCTCGCGATGTTCATGGGCTCGAACATCGGCAACTACGAGCCCGGCGAGGGGAAGCAGCTGCTCGCGCTGCTCGGCGGGGCGCTGCGCCCGGGCGACGGGCTGTTGCTCGGCGCCGACCTCAAGAAGGACGCCGCGACCCTCGAGCTCGCGTACGACGATCCGGTGGGCGTCACGGCGGCGTTCAACCGCAACCTGCTCGCGCGCATCAACGGCGAGCTCGATGCCGCATTCGATCTCGGCAAGTTCGCGCACGTCGTGCACTACGACGAGGCGCGCGGATCGGTCGACTCGTTTCTGCAGGCGAGCGAGCGCATGAGCGTGCCGATCCGATCGCTCGGCCTGCGCGTGTCCTTCAACGCGGGCGAGCGCATTCACACGGAGTCGTCGTACAAATTCACCGACGACGAGATTGCGGCGCTCGGACGCGCCGCGGGATTCCGGCCGCACGCCGTTTGGCACGATCGCGCCAAGCGCTTCGGCGTGCAGCTCCTCGTCAAGCAGTAGCGCGCAGGTTATATCGCTGCTGCCACCACACCGAGCGGGGTGTCGAAGTTGCCGGTAAAGGTCGCAATCGGTGAACCGCCGGCCGGGTACTTAAAAACCTCGCCGTCGTCGTTACCCGCATCACCGCAATAGAGGAGGCCCTTAACGATCCAGGTTTGCGCGCAGTCGCTGGAACCGTTTAGCGTTACGGTGTGCTTCAACGTCGCCGTCGTTCCGCTGACCGTGTACTGATACGTCGCGTTCGCTAGCTGGTCGAAGACGGTGAGGTAGGTGCCGTCCCACTGCACAGAGCCTGGGAACTGCACGCTATTGCTCGTTTTGATCGTTACGAATTTAGTGCCGCCCTTCGGGAGCTCCGTGAGCGCGAAACCAAAGCGGTTTCCGGTAAAGCCGTCGGCGAAGAGATTTCCGTTGTTGTCGTAGCCGTCGAAGAACTCTTCGTCCATTGGCGTGCTGTAAGCTTTGGGTGTGCCGCTCGCGTTCTTGAAGATCAAGACGTCGCCACCCCCGTCCGTACCGTAGATCCCGACCGCAAGGTCGCCGCCGGCATCCATGGCGCAGCTGGTTGGAAACGAGTAGGGGACAGACAGCGTCTTGATCGGCTTCCGGGGGACTTGGTACTCGTTGATCGTGGTAGCGCCGGCGACGATCCAGAAGGTCTTCTTTCCATAGCCGTAGAGGACGTTCGTGCACCCTTGACCGCCGACGTTATTGATCGAGCCGATCTGTCGAACGCTCTTCGGATAGTCGAAAATGCTGGCGTAGCTCCCGTAGGTGTTGATGACGTACTCATAGGTCCTCGACTTCTTATGCCGGTCAGGAACAATGGTGGCGTAACGGGGCAGCGGGCTTAAATTGACGTGCGCCGCCGTTACCGGCCGTCCGTTCAGCGAGAGCGTCCCACGGATAAATGCGGCATTACCCGCAGCGCTCGAAGGTGCTCCCGCGAGTGAAGAGCATCCGGCGAGTGCCAGCGCGATCGCCGCCGCACCGTGGACCGCGCCCAACGAGATAGGATTGCAACTGGTCATGTGCGACCTCCGGCAAACGTAGCCGCCCAGATCAGGCAAGCGGAATCAGTCTGGAGCGTACTCATGAAGAATCCCTGAATGTAGATCAGGCAGTAGCGAAGCCGCGCTCGACGAGGCGCAGCAGCGCGTCCACCGCGATCGCTAGCGCCGACGCCGTCACGCTTCCCGCCACGATCATCTGCGGCTGGTGCAGCGTGAGGCCGTTGAAGATCAGCACGCCGAGGCCGACGCCGCCGACGTAACCGCCCAGGGTCGCGATCGCGATCATCGCGATGGCGGCGATCCGCACGCCGCCGATCACGACCGGCAAAGCCTGAGGGAATTCCACCTTGCGGAGAACCTGCGGTGGCGACATGCCGAGCCCGCGCGCGGCGTCGACCTGCGCCGGATCGACGCCCGCGATGCCGGCGACAATGCTGCGCGTCAGCATGAACTGCGCGTACACGACCAGCGCGACGAAGATCGGCGTGAAGCCGAGGCCGAACGCGCGCACGAGCACGGCGAGCAGCGCGAGGCTAGGAATCGTGTAGATCGCTCCGAGCGTGCCGAGCAGCCAGGGGGCGACGCGCGCGTTGCGCGCGGCGAAGAGTCCGAGCGGCAGCGCGATGACGAAGGCGACCGCGAGCGCCACCACGACCAGCTCGACGTGTTCGGCCAAGAGCGCGGCGACGCGCAGCGGATGGCTCGCGAGATAGCTCACTCTGCCCGGCCTCGCAGCAGCTCGCGGCCGCGCATGAAGTAGCGCCGGTACACGTCGTCGCCGGCGTGCACGAGACCGCGCACGTATTCTGTCGCGGGTCGTTCGAACAGCTCGTGCGGCCGCGCGACCTGCTCGACGTGCCCCTTGCTCATCACGACGATGCGGTCGGCCAAACGGAAGGCTTCGTCCACGTCGTGCGTGACGAACAGCGTCGTGGTCCGCAGCTCGGCGACGATCTTCACCAGCTCGCGCTGCAGCGCGGTCCGAACCAGCGCGTCGACCGCGCCGAAGGGCTCGTCCATCAGCAGCGCGCGCGGCCGCGCGGCCAGCGCCCGCGCGACGCCGACGCGCTGCGCCTCACCGCCGGACAGCCGGCTCGGACGGCGGTCGCGGTACACGGCGGGATCGAGCCCGACCATGCGCAGCAGCTCGTCGACGCGCTGCGCGATTTCCTCACGGCGCCATCCCCGCAGCGACGGAACGACCGCAATGTTCTGCGCGACGGTCATGTGCGCGAACAGGCCGACGGCCTGGATGACGTAGCCGACGCCGCGGCGCAGCTCCACCGGATCGAGCTCGCCGGTGTCGGTGCCGTCGATCGTGACGCGTCCGGAGTCGAGCGGCACGAGCCGGTTCACGGTGCGCAGCAGCGTGGATTTGCCGCAGCCCGACGGCCCGAGCAGTACGACGAGCTCGCCGTCGCCGCAAGCGAACGAGACGTTCTCGACGGCGTGGCGTTCCGCGCCGGGATAGCGCACCGTCACGTCCTCGAATCGTATTCCGCTCAACGCTTGGCCTCGATGGAGCGAAGGAAGGCCGCCGCAACGTCGGCGGGATCCTGCTGCGACCTTTCGACCGCGGCGTTCATCGTCTGTGCGGCGCTATCCGTGATCGCCGGCGAGACGGCGTTGAGCACGCGCGCGATCTGCGGCCGCGCGGCGAGCGCCGCTCGCCGGACGACGGGCGCGACGTTGTACGCAGACCAGAAATGCCGGTCGTCGCGCAGCACGACGAGCGCGTCTGTCGCGATCTCGCCGTCCGTGCTGAAGGCGCTCGCGACGTCCGCTCTGCCTTCGAGCAGCGCCTGATACTTTAGCGCGATGTCGTACGTGCGCACCTGCGCGAACCGAAAGCCTCCGTAGAAGCGCTGCAGCCCCGGCAGCCCATCCGGGCGGGCGAGAAACTCCTGAATCGTCGCGAGGCGCAGCTGCGGCGCGGCGCGCGACACGTCGGACAGCGTGGCGAGGCGCCTCGCCTGGGAGATCGCGCGCGTGGTCGCGAGCGCCTGGGAGTCGTTCATCGGCGACGGGTCCAGCCAGACGATGCCGTAGCGCCGCTCGAACTCCCGCGCAACGACCGCGTACGCCCTGCCCGAATCGGCGATCGGCTGCAGATGCAGCACGTCGATGAGCGCGGTGCCGGTGTACTCGGGATAGCAGTCGATGTTGGCGCGCTCCATGGCGGCGATGGCGATCTGGGTCGACCCGAGGTTGAACAGCCGCTCGACGCGCATTCCCGCGCGCTCCAGCGCTTGCGCGTATATCTCCGCGATGACGAACGACTCCGTGAAGTTCTTCGATCCGATGCGCACCGCGTTGGGATCGAAGGCGCAGCCCGCGAGCAGCGGCGCTCCGAGCAGCGCGACGGCACGCCGGCGATTCACGTGCGCGGCGCGACGAGGCGGCCCGCCGCGCCGAGCGCGAGGTCCGCGCCCAAGGCGAGCGCCGCGACCACGGCGGCGGCGGTGAAGAGCAATGCGGCGTCGTCGGTCTGCAGGCCGCGAACGATGTCGTCGCCCAGCCCGCCGGCTCCAATGAAGGTGGCGAGCGTCGCGCTCGCGATGGTCTCGGTCGCGGCGGTGCGCAGGCCCGAAAAAGAGACCGGGAGTGCGAGCGGCACGACGACGCGCGCGAAGCGCTGCACCGGCGTCATGCCCATGCCGGCGGCGGCATCGAGCGCGGCCGCGGGGACGCCGCGAATGGCGAGGTCGACGCTGATGACGATTGGCGGAATCGCCAGCAGCGCGAGCGCGACAACCGCCGGCGCCGCGCCCACGCCCAGCCACGGAAGCAGCAGCATCAGCACGGCGAGGCTGGGCAGCGTGCGGCCGGCGCCGGCCAGCGCCAGCACGCCGCCGCGCAAACCGGCCGACTCGGCCGCGAGGACGCCCAGCGGCAGCCCGGCCAGCAGCGCGAGGGCGAGCGCCGCGCTCGAGAGCGACAGATGCTGGGCGACGTGCCCCCACAGCTCGGCCATGCGGCAAGTTTTTTGCCGCTCGGGAGGCGAAACCCGGTCGCCAGCGCTAAAGCAAAGCCAACACTCGATGATTACGGAACCCAAACCGGCGCAGGCAACGATCCCCGTCGTCGCGCTCGACGACCCGTCCTACTACATCAGCCGCGAATTGTCGTGGCTGGAGTTCAACGATCGCGTGCTCGAGGAGGCCCTCGACGCGCGCAATCCGCTGCTCGAGCGCCTGAAGTTCGTGGCGATCTACGGGACGAACCTCGACGAGTTCTTCATGATTCGGGTCGCGGCGATCAAGCAGCAGATCGAGGCGCAGGTCGTGCGCCGCTCGGAAGACGGCCGCACGCCCACCGAGCATCTCGACGCGATCTCGCAGAAGCTGCGCGCGTCGCTGCCGCAGCAAATGCGCGTGCTCAACGAGGAGCTGCTGCCGGCGCTCGAGCGCGAGGGCATCCGGTTGCTGCCCGTGAGCGAGCTCGACGAGGACACGCAGGCCGCGCTCGGGGCCACGTTCGACGAGACCGTCTTTCCGGTGCTGACGCCGCTCGCGGTCGACAGCGGACACCCGTTCCCATACATCTCGAACCTCTCGCTGTCGCTGGCGGTCGAGCTGGAGGAGAGTACGCGCGAGGGCGTCGAGCTGCACTTCGCGCGCGTTAAGATCCCGCCGACGCTGCCGCGCTTCGTTCCGATTGAGGGCGCGCCCGCCGGGGAACGCCGCTTCGTTTTACTCGAGGACCTGATCTCGCACCACCTCGACGGGCTCTTCCCTGGGCTGCACGTCCGCGATTCGTATCTCTTTCGGGTCACGCGCGACGCCGATCTCGACCTGCAAGAAGACGAGGCCGACGATCT
>DATDGN010000234.1:0-2928 GCA_036522095.1 Candidatus Cybelea sp.
GTTCGCGCAGCGCGCGAAGGTCTTGCTCGCGCTGCGCAGCGTGGACGTGGTCGTCGGCTTCGGTGAGCGCACGCCCGAAGTGTTGCTCGATCGAGTTCGACCCGACGTGCACGTCAAGAGCGATCAATATCGCGAAGAGGAGCTGCCCGAGCGAAGCGTCGTGCTCGGCCACGGCGGCCGCATAGCGCTCGCGCCGCACGTCGCGGGGGAGAGCACGACGGACACGATCGCTCGCATCCTGCATGCGTATAGCGTTCACCGCTAACGGACCGGGTGAAGTCGCGGGCTGGTTACGACCGTTGCTGCGCTCGCTGTACGCGCGCGCGCCCGATCTCCAGGCACTCGTCTTCCTCGTGCCCGACGATTACGCGACCGGATTCGAGGCGGCGATGGTGCGCGAAGCCTTTCCCGCGGCGCGCGTGTACGACCCCAAGAGCTATCTCAAATTCGCGCTGGGAGCGCGTCTCGACGCGGCTCCGGCCGGCGTGGACCTGGTGCAATACATCGGCGGGGATCTGCTGCACGCCGCGCGCGTGCACGCACGCCTGAAGGGACGCGCGGCCACGTATAAGTTCTCTCGGCGCGCTTATCGCCGTTTGTTCGACCGCGCGTTCGCCGTCGATCGAAGCAACGCCGAGCAGCTGGCGGATTGGGGCACGCCGCCCGACCGAATCGAGCGAATCGGCAACCTCGCGATCGACGGCGCCTTGTACGAGGCGAGCCTGGCGCCCGAGCCGGGCACGCCGCACGACGGGATCGTGGTCATGCCGGGGTCGCGCACGTATGAGATCGAGAACCTCGTCCCGTTCTTCTTTGCGATGGCGGTGCGCATCTTGCGGGAGCGGCCCGAAATTCCCATCGCTTTCGCGCTCTCGCCGTTTACGACGCGCGAACGCGTGCGCAGTGCGATCGAGACGGGTGGCCATCGGCGCATGTTCGGCCGCCGCGGCCGGCTCGTCGTTGAAGGCGGCCGTGATTTTCTGGAGGCGGACGACGCCGGGGTGCGCGTTCCCGTGCTCTACAACGCCCTCGCCGCGGCGCGGCACGCGAGACTCGCGGTGACGATTCCCGGCACGAAGACGATCGAGCTGGCCGTGCTCGGCACGCCGGCGATCGCGATCACCCCGCTCAACGCGCCCGAGGTCGTCGCGATCAACGGTCCGCTGACGTATCTCGACCGGGTCCCGCTGGTCGGCGTGCCGCTCAAGCGCGCAGCCGCCGTCGCGCTCTCGCGGCGCTTCGAGTATCACACGCAGCCCAACATGGACGCGCGAGCGGCGCTGATTCGCGAGGTCCACGGCACCGTCACGCCCGGCCGCGTCGCGCGCGTCGCGCTGGAGTGCTACGACGATCGCGCGTGGCTCGAGTCCGCCGCGGACGGCCTCACGCGACTGTATCGCGATCACGTCGGCGCCGCGGATCGAATGGCGGACTCGCTGCTGGCGCTCGCGGCATGATCTCGGTCGTCATCGCCAGCAAGGATCGCGAGCGTTATCTCCGCGACACGCTGGCATCGCTCGACGCCCAGGCCGGCGCCCCGCCGTTCGAGGTGATCGTCGTCGACAACGGTTCGCGCGACGGCACGCGCGGCCTCGTCGAGGCTCGCGCCGGCGGCGATCCGCCCGTGTGGTACGTCGGCGAGTCGCAGCCGAATCGCGCGAAGGCGCGCAACCGCGGCGCCGCCGCTGCGCGCGGCGACTACCTTTTATTCTGCGACGACGACGTGCTGCTGCCCGAGGGCTGGGTCGCGGCGCACGCCGCCGCGCAGCGCCGCGCGGACTGCGTCGTCAATGGACCGATCCTCAACGTGGGCTCGCCCGAGGCGCGTCCGGCGCCAGGGCCGGTGAACTATTCGCGCGCGTTCCTGTGCAGCTGCAACGCCTCGGTGTCCAAGCGCGCCTTCCTCGACGCGGGCGGCTTCGACGAAAACTTCAACCTCTACGGGTGGGAGGATACGGAGCTGGGCCTCCGGTTACGGGAGCTGGGCGTTGGATGGAGGTTTGCTTGGGACGCGTACCTCTGGCACATCAAGCCGCCCGAGGAGCACACGCTCGCAGTCGAGAGCCGCAAGGCCGTCGAGAAGGCGCGGATGGCGCGCCTCTTCGTCGCGAAGCATCCGTCGCTGCGCGCGCGGCTCGCGACCGGCGCGTACGCGCCGAACGTGCTGCGAGGACGATACCTGCTCCCCGACTGGCTGCTTGCGTTCTACGCCGGGCTCGCAACGAGCCCGCGCGTGCCGGATTGGCTCAACGCGCTCGCGCGCCGGCAGGCCCTCGACGGCGTCTACACCCGCGAGCTCGCGCGAACGATCGATGCAGAACGCTAAACGGGCACTGCTATATTGCGCGGGAGGAGGCATCGGAGACACGCTCGTCGCCTCGATCGTCGCTCGCGCTTTGCGCCGCAGGTTCGAAACGGTCGACGCGCTGACGCTCTCAGCCCACCGAGCGCTGCTCGAACGCGTTCCCGACGTCGACCACGTGTTGGTCGACGAGCGCGACGAGCGGGCGTTGGCGAACCGCCTGACGCTCAATAGTTACGATGCGTGCGTCGTTACGTGGGCGACGGCGCGGACGGCGCGCGTGCCGCAGCTCGCGGCGATTCCGGTGCGCGTGGGTCAGGCGCGCCGGTTCTATTCGTTTCGATTCACGGAGCGCGTCGTCGTCCGCAGCGAGCGCGGCGACGTCACATCGCATTGGTCGGAGATCCTGCTCGACTTCGCGCGGGCTCTAGATTGCGACACCGATGACCGACAATATCGCTTCGTGCCGACGGCGCGCGACGAACGCGAGGCGGCGGAACTCGAAGCGGCCGCGGGGCGGTTCGTCATCCTCAACCCGTGCAACGCCGTGGCGTCGGCGCGGGGAATCTGGCCGCTCGAGGGGTGGGTGTCCCTGGCCCGCGCGCTGCGGCAGCACTTCGACGTTC
>DATDGN010000235.1:0-28281 GCA_036522095.1 Candidatus Cybelea sp.
CCGGCATCGAGGCTTACCCAACCTGGGGCGGATACGGCGCGACGAAGGCAGCGCTCGAGCACGTCTCGCGCGTGCTCGCCGCGGAGCTCCAAGGAAGCACTACGCGCGTCCTCGTGTTCGATCCCGGCGACATGGACACGGCGATGCACCGCGATGCGGTGCCGGACGCCGATCCGGCAGAGCTTCGCGACCCCGCGGATTCCGCCCGCGCACTGCTGCGCGCGATCGCCGGGATGAAAACCAACTTCGAGCGCGTGCGCGCTACCGATTTCATCCTCGCGTGACGGCAGCCGCTGCATTCTCACGCGGCCTGGTCGAGGCGACCGAGCCGCCGGAGCATCGTGGCATCGCGCGCGACGGCGTGCGGATGCTCGTCACCGATCGTCAGGTGCGGTCGCAGACGCACGCGCGTTTCCATGACTTGCCGTCACTCTTGCGACCGGGCGACCTTCTGGTCGTCAACGACTCGGCGACGCTGCCCGCGGCACTGCTCGCGCGCCGGCGTACTGGCGGTGCGCTGCCGCTGCACGTCAGCACGAAGATCGACGAGCGGCTGTGGACCGTGGAACTGCGCGGGCCGGTCGCTTCTGCCGAGACTCTGACGCTCCCCGATGCAGCGACGGCGACGCTTCTTGCACCGGTCGATCCGCGCCAACCGCGCCTGTGGTACGCCGCGTTCGAGCTGCCCCAGCCGATGCACGCGTATTTGGCGAGGTTCGGCGCGCCGATCACATACGCGTACTTGAGCCGTTCGTTTCCGCTAGCGGATTACCAGACGCTGTTCGCGCGCAAAGCCGGGTCGTCGGAAATGCCGTCGGCGGCGCGGCCCTTTACGCAACGGATCGTCGCGCGGTTACAGCAGCGCGGCATAGAGATCGCGACCGTCACGCTCCACTGTGGAGTGGCGAGCTTCGAATCGCCGGAGCGTCCGGGCGCAGAGCGGTTCATCGTCCCGCGCGCGGCCGCCGACAGAGTGAACGCGGCTCGCGACGAAGGGCGGCGCACGATCGCGGTGGGCACGACCGTCGTTCGTGCGCTCGAGAGCGCCGCCACCGAGGGCGGCGTGATCGCGTCGCATGGCTGGACCGATCTCTTCATCGACCGAGCGTATCAGCGCAGGACCGTGGATGCCCTGCTCTCGGGTTTCCACAACGCGACCGCGACGCACGTCTCGATGCTGCGGGCCTTTATCGACGAGGATTTACTGCAAGACGCGTACGCCGAAGCCGCGGATCGCGGCTACTTTTACCACGAGTTCGGCGACGTCCACCTGATCCTATAGCGCTATGCCGTCACGGCGCGCGGCGCTAGCAGCCGCAGTTTGGCTTCCGTTTCGGATCCCGGAGCCGCGGTTAGCACGACCATCTTGATGTCTCCGTCGCCCGGGAGCTCGAAGCTCGTGTGATCCAAGATGAATTCGCCAAGCTCCGGATGGTTGAAGAGCTTGAGGCCGTCGGTCGAGCCGAGCACGTCGTGCTCGGCCCACAACCGACGGAACTCCGCGGAATGCGTTTGCAGGTCGTCGATGAGCTCGACGAAGCCGGGATCGCTGGGATACTTCGCGGCGACGGCGCGGAACTGCGCGACGGCGCGGCGCATCGTGCACTCGGGATCGCCGTATCGGCAGCGCGAGTTCGGGTCGCGAAAGAGGCGCCATACGATGTTGCGCGCCGGTCCCGTGGCGTTCGAGAAATCGGCCAGCGCGTCGGCGCTCGCGTTCCACGCGAGAATGTCCCAGCGCCGGCCGCGCACGTACGCCGGCAACGGATCGAGTCCGTCGAGCACGCGGCGCACCAGTTCGCTCACCCGTTCCTCGTCGGGAACGGCGACGGTCGGCGCCATTCCCGCGAGTAGGTGAAGATGCCGGCGCTCCTCGGACGTTAGCCGCAGCGCGCGGGCGATGCCGTCGAGCACCTCGGCGGAGACATTGATCGGCTGCCCCTGCTCGAGCCGCGTGTACCACGTGGCGCCGATGTTGGCTATCAGCGCGACCTCTTCGCGCCGCAGGCCGGGCGTGCGCCGGCGGGCGCCGTCGGCCAAGCCGACGTCCGAAGGAACGATCTTGGCCCGACGGGTGCGCAGGAAGTCGCTCAGCTCCGAGCGCCGGGGAAGGGACGAATTCATTGGCCGACCTCTTCAGGGTGCCCGCGTCAGTGCTAGGATAAGCGCGGGTCTAGTAATAGTATCGCACGGCGGTTAATCTAAAGGCAAGTCGCTTTTCCAAGACCCCGACTTCCTTTATGCGAGTTGCTCAACGAGCCCCGACCACACGGGGCATTCTTCCCGCGCGCCCCGTCGCGCCGGTTTCGACCAACGGGTCGTCGCGTCAGGCGGCGCCCGCCGAGCACGGGCTTTCGCGCTATCTGGTCGTCATCGGCGTCATGCTCGCGGCGCTGCTGCAGACCGTGGACCTCACGATCGTCAACGTAGCGCTGCCGACAATTCAGGGCAACCTCGGCGCGACCGTCGACGAGGGCACGTGGGTGTTGACCGGCTACGTCATCGCCAACGTCATCGTGATTCCGATGACGCCTTGGCTGCAGTTGCGCTTCGGGCGCAAGAGTTATTTCCTGGCGTCGATCGCGGGCTTCACGCTGGCGTCGGTGCTGTGCGGCATGGCGACGTCGCTGACCGCGTTGATCTTCTTCCGCGTGCTGCAGGGCGCGTTCGGCGGCGGCCTGCTCGCGACCGCGCAGGTCGTGCTGCGCGACACATTTCCGCCCGAGCAGCTTGGGATGAGCCAATCGATCTTCGCCCTGGGCACGATCGTCGGACCGTCGGTCGGCCCGACGCTGGGCGGAATTCTCGTCGACAACTTTTCGTGGCCGTGGGTCTTCGACGTGAACGTGGTGCCGGGGGCGCTAGCTTTCGTTCTATTGTGGCGCTACATGCGCGACGACGGCAAGCGGCAGCGCGCGCCCGTCGACGTCACCGGCATCGCGTTGCTCGTCGTCGCCGTCAGCTGCCTGCAGTACGTGCTCGATCAGGGCCAGCACGACGACTGGTTCTCGGACCAATCCATCGTCGTGTCTAGCTGGCTCGCCGCCGGCGCCGCGGCCGCGTTCGTCTGGTGGGAGCTGCGCGTGGCGCAGCCGATCGTGGATCTGCGCGTTATCGGCAAGCCGGCCGTGGCAGCGGCGCTGACGATCGCGGCGGCCTACGCGGCGATCATCTTCCCGAGCCTGCTGCTGTTGCCGCAGTTCACGGTCGACAACCTCGGCTTCACGAGCACCGGCGCCGGCCTGCTGATCGGCGCGCGCGCTCTGCCGGTGCTGCTGCTGACGATACCGGTCGCGCGGCTCGCCGGGTTGCCGCGCTTCGATCTGCGCTTTGCGATCGGCGGCGGCCTAGCCGTTTGCGGGCTCGGGTCGCTGTGGCTGGCGAGCGCGCTTACCACGGACAGCGGCTTCGGAACGTTCGTCGCACCGCTGCTCTTCATCGGCACGGGCGCGGCGTTCGTCTACACGCCGCTGCTGGTGGCGACGATGCGCGCGGTAGCGTCCGACGCAGCGGCCAAGGCCGCGTCGTTCATCGTGCTGTTCTTTCAGCTGGGCGGCTCGATCTCGTCGGCGTCGGTCGTCGCCTTCTTCGATCGGCGACTGCAGTTTCATCAGACGATTCTCGCGGCGCAGACCGCGCTGTCGCGGCTGCCGGTGGCGGACTTCGTACAGCACGGCGGCCTGACGCAACTCGCCGCCACAGTCGAAGCACAGGCCGCCGCGTTATCTTACGCAGACATGTTTCTCATCACCGGCGTCGCGGCGCTCCTCGTCACCCCCGGTGTGCTGCTGTTGGCACGCAGATCTTAAGTTCTCAGTCTATACAAAGGAGTTACGATCTTGCAACACGACACGGTTTGCGACCACATTTGCGACGACATAGCCTCGGTGTTATTCGAGATGAAGCCGGCGACGCGGATCGCCGCGTACGCCGCGGCCCGTGCGACGCGAGACATCGCAGACGCGTTCCACCACGCGGCCGGTGATCCAGCTAGTTCGCGCTGGCGGGAAGCGCTAGGGAGCCTGGAGCGGTTTCTCGACTACTCCAAACGATCGCCAAACGTTCTGGAATCGGCGCCGTTGCGCGAGCTCACCGCGTTCGTCGGAGAAAACGCCGACCTTCTGGCCGCGGCGTAGCGTCACGGCAGGATAGTAAACGCGGTGCCGGCGGAGGCCGGTCCGCCGCCGGCCTGCGTAGTGCCGTAGAGCTTTCCGCTCATGGCCACCGGCCCCGCGTACGGGTTCGCGCCGTCCTTTCCGGCTTTGAAGCTGTAGAGGATCTTCTCGGCGCCGGACGTCGAGATCTTGAAGACGACTCCAAAGCCGTTAGGTCCACCGTTCGGCGTACTGCCGTATAGCGTGCCGCTCACATCGGTTAGATTTCCATACGAAGGATTCTCACCGTCTCGATAGATGAAGGTGTGCAGCAGCTTCTCTTGCCCCGACGTCGTGATCTTGAACACGGTGCCGTACGGCACGTTGCTTTGGACTTTGCCGGCGTACTGGGTCGTGCCGTAAAGCGTGCCGTTGACGTCGGTTAGGCCGCCGGTCGGCGTCGCGCCGTCGCTGGGAGCGCCGCGGAACGCGTGAAGTACGTCTTCGCTGCCCGTGGTCGACACGCTGAAGACGGTCCCGCAGCCGGTCGAGCACCCGCCGCCGCCGTTTTTGGTCGTGCCGTAGAGCGTGCCGCTCACGTCGGTCAGTCGCGCTGTCGGATTCGCGCCGTCCGATCCGCCTTTAAAGCTGTAGAGCACCTTCTCGACGCCCGACGTCGCGATCGAGAACACGGTCCCGTTTCCGCTCGAGCCGCCGTTTTGCGTCGTCCCGTAAAGCTTGCCGCTGACGGCGACCAGCGCCGCGATCGGGTTCGCACCGTCCTTCCCGCCCTTAAAACGGTAGAGCGTCTTCTCGACGCCGGCCGTCGTGATCTTGAACACCGTGCCGTTGTTCTTGGAGTCGCCGCCGTTTTGCGTCGTGCCATAGAGCGTTCCCCCGACGTCGATCAGGCTGCCGTAGCCCGGCGCGGCGCCGTCGGAACCGCCTTTGAAGCTGTGCAAAACCCTTTCCTTACCGGCGGTCGTAAGGCTGAAAACCGTCCCGTGATTGTTCGCGCCGCCGGCGGACGTCTCGCCGTACAGCGTGCCTGTTAGCTCGATCGGACCCGCGCCGGGCGAAGCACCGGTCGCCTTGCCGCCGAAGCGAAAGATGACCTTATAGCCGTTGCCCGCGAGCGACGTCGCGGAGTCGAAATACGTCGCACTCGACGGCAGCGGCGGTGAAGCGAAGCCGCGCGAGCAGCTTGCGAGCATCACACATCCGAGAAATAGGAGGGATCTCCGCATCAGCGGTAGGTTCTACTGCTCGGAGGCGCACTCCGCCGCGCTAGCGTTTTCGACGCGGCCGCAGGCGCGTGACCTTGGACGTTTCGACGATGTCACCTGGCGGTTTCAACGATCCGTGAGCGGCCGCATAGTAGCTATCGCGCAGGTTGCCTAGTTGGAGGTCGCGAGCAACGCCCGTTCCATCGCCGAGGTAGATCATAGCGCCTTTGGCGAGCAGCCGGTATGCATCGAGGCGCTCGTTCTTCCAGTCCGACACCTTCCAGCGCTGCGGCGCCATCTCCGAAAAATCGTACGGCGGCAGCGTTTGCCGCTTCTCGAAGAGCTCGAGCTCTACGCGGAACCCCTCGCGTTCGAAGATCGCCTTTTCAACCTGTGCTTTGCTGGCCACTCGACGGACATTCGGCCTCGTTCAGGCGCTTGCCCGTCAGTTACGCTGGAGAAACTCGACGACGACCGGCCACAGCGCCTCGTTCGCGGCTTCGTCTGCCGCCGCCGTTCCGCCCAAGTCGAGCGCGTTGTGCGCGAGTTCCGCCTTGGCGAAGAGATACGGAATTCCAATGAGGTGGCCGGCGTCGGGGAAAACGAGCAGCCGATCCGCGTAGCGTTTCGTCATCATGGCGCGGCGACGCTCGATCTGCTCTGCCATGTACTGCGACGGCCACAGTCCGTCGGCGCCGCCTGCCGCGAGGAGCAGCGGTGCTGCGATGTGCTCGACGGGAATGATCGCCGCGGCGTCCGTGTTGTTCTCGACTTGCGCCGCATAATCGGCGACGTACGCTACGCGATCGTGCGCCGCTTCCTGTTTTGCAACCGACGCCGCGACCGCGCCGGGCACGGCGCCGTTGGCGAACGGGACCGGTTTGCCGCCGTATGACCACGACGATTGCGGCGTCGTCGAGTCGCCGAACAGGCCCGAAAACACGACGGACGACGGCTTGAGCGCGACGACGCCGCGGACGCCGCCGAACGTGCTCGCGGCCAGGAGCGCCAACTCGGCGCCCTTCGATCCGCCGAAGAGGGCGACGTCACCGGGGCAGACCGACGGATCCTTGCTCAGGAGTGCCATTCCTCGTTGAACGATTTCGATCGGAACGTTCGTCAGCGAGCGCGAGAGGCCGGGCGCGCCGTAGTAGGCCAACGCGAGCGTCGTCAGATCGTGGGATGCGAGCACCGCTGCCTCCTCTTCCGGTACGCCACCCTCGCTGCCACCCAACACGACAACCCCCGGATGGCAGCCGGCGCGTTTGTTGCGGTACAGCGTCGCGATCAAGCCCGGGCCATCGACGACGCGGCGTTCGACGTCGTCCGCGACGAAGAAACGCGTGCCCTGCGCGGTTGCGGTCTGGGTGCCCGAAGATGCGGTGACGCGGTACGGGATCGCCTGCACGTCGGTATCGCGTTCGAAAGTAAAGCCTTTGGCGGGTGGGCCGTTCGGCAGCGCGGACCAGAACAGGCCCATGGCGTTGGCGCCTCGATACGTGCCCGACACTGGAGCCGCTTCCGAAAGCCTCAGCACGCCGGTGTGCGGGACGCGGTACGTCGCATCGGCCGCGAACGTCATGCCGTAGCGCTGCGCCTCGAGTGTTACATGCACGGTCGAGCCCGAGTTCGCGCGGACCGTCGTTTCGATCGGATGGTCGACTATGGCAACTGGTGGAACCGAGAGCACCATTTTGCGCTGATATTGAAAGCGGATACCGAGAAAACCCTCTCGGTACCCGCATCAAGTATTATCAAGAGGAGCTCGGCGCCTTAGCCGACCGCGCCCTCCATCTCCATCTTGACCAACCGGTTGAGCTCGACCGCGTATTCCATCGGGAGCTCCTTGACGAAGAAGTCGAAGAATCCGTTAACGATCATCGCGGTGGCGTCGGCCTCCGACAGGCCGCGCGACATCGCGTAGAAGAGCTGCTCTTCGCCGATCTTGCTGACGCTGGCCTCGTGCTCCACCGTCGAGCGCTGCTCGTGGATCTTCATCGTCGGCTTCGTGTCGCTCGCCGACTCCTCGTCCATGATCAGCGCGTCGCAGCGCACGCGCGTCTTGGCGCCGATCGCGCCGGAGTGTACCTCGACGAGCCCGCGATAGGTCGTCTTTCCGCCGTGCGCGCTCACGCTCTTGTTGGTGACGACCGACGTCGTGCGCGGCGCGACGTGGATCACCTTGGCGCCCGCGTCCTGATGCTGCCCCTCGCCGGCGAACGCCATCGAGAGGATCTCGCCCCGCGCGCCTTCGCCCATCAAGTAGATCGAGGGATACTTCATCGTCAGGCGCGACCCGATGTTGCCGTCCACCCACTCGACCGTGGCGCCGGCATGCGCGACCGCGCGCTTCGTCACCAGGTTGAAGATGTTGCGGTACCAGTTCTGGATCGTCGTGTACCGGATCGACGCGCCCTCGAGCGCCACCAGCTCGACCACCGCCGAGTGCAGCGACGACGTTGAGAATTTCGGCGCCGTGCAGCCCTCGATGTAGTGCACCTTCGCGCCCTTGTCGGCGATGATCAGCGTGCGCTCGAACTGGCCCATGTTCTCCGCGTTGATGCGGAAGTAGGCCTGGAGCGGCATCTTCACCTCGACGCCCGGCGGCACGTAGATGAACGAGCCGCCCGACCACACGGCCGAGTTCAGCGCCGCAAACTTGTTGTCGCCTGGCGGGATGATCGTCGCGAAATACTTGCGGACGATGTCGGGATACTGCTTGACGGCGCTGTCCATGTCGCAGAACAGGACGCCCTGCTCGTCCAGCGCCTTGCTGGTACTGTGATAGACGACTTCGGACTCGTACTGTGCCGAGACGCCCGCGAGAAACTTGCGCTCGGCCTCGGGGATCCCGAGGCGATCGAACGTGCGCTTAATGTCCTCCGGCACATCGTCCCACGAGCGCTCCGTCTGGTCCGTCGACTTCACGAAGTAGTGAATATCGGCGAAGTCGATCTCGCTCAGCAGCTTCGAGTCGCCCCACGTCGGCATCGGCTTAGCGATGAAGAGCTCGTACGCTTTGAGCCGGAAGTCGCGCATCCAGGCCGGCTCGTCCTTCATGGCGCTGATCCGCTCCACGATCTCCCGAGTCAGGCCCTTGTCGGACTTGAAGACGTAGTTTTCCGGGTCGTGGAACCCGTGGCGGTAGTCCTCGATCAGTTCTGACGGGGCCACCGGGGCTTGGAGGTTGGCTGCCATGGCACTGATGAGCGTACCCCCCGCTGTGGACATAGTCAAGATAGTAAAGTACGAGCTTGAATTACCCCTGAGGGAGGTGCTCCTGCGCCGCCTCTTTACAGCAGGGGGTGCAGGGGGTATGATTGCCCCCGGTCCTTCAATATCCACAGCGTCGAAGGGCTTCGGGTCCGGAGCGGACCCACCGGTTCGGGGGAGGGCGCGCCCTTACGCGCCATCGCGGCGAGTCGCTCGCGCACCGCTCAAAAGCGCCGGCAAGAGCTCGCCGATAGGTCGGGGGAGGAGGCTGCAAGCAGCCGCCAGCCGACGAAGTCCGGAGGTGGGATTCCTCAAGGGTCAAGGAGACCTGGAAAATTGAAGGCACTCGGAAGGCACATTGTGTGCGAGCTCTCGGGCTGTCACCCTGCATTTCTTTCCGACATCAACGGCATCGCGGCCATGATGATCGGCGCGGCCAAGGCCGCCCGCGCTACGATTATGGAGAGCGCGTTTCACCGTTTTGAACCTCAGGGGGTCTCGGGCACCGTGATCTTGGCCGAGTCGCATCTTTCGATCCACACCTGGCCCGAGAAGGGCTACGCCGCGATGGACTTTTACACGTGCGGCGACCATACCGACCCCTGGCTCGCTTGCGAGCACGCCGCACAGGCGCTGCGCGCGACGAGCGTCCTCGCCACCGAACTCAAGCGCGGAATCGAAAAGAGCGACGGCGAGTTCACGCACGTCCTAAGTCGCAATCAGGACGTGCGCGTTAAGAGCGCGTAACTGCCGGTTATTTAACCGGCATCATCAGCAATTATCACCTTTAATTCGGCAGGCTCGCCGCGCTCGCGAGTCCAATTCTGCATTACAAGTCTCTGCTTTCTCGAGTGAGGTCAAAAACGAATTTCATGCGTTTCTCTCTGTTTCGCTCCGGCGTGATTTGTGCGGCGAGTGCGCTCGCGCTGGCAGCCTGCGCGGGGCGCGGTATCGTTCCGACGTCGCAAGCTCCGCTCGCCCCGTCCAACGGGCTCGACACGCTATCGCAAGATAATCTTCTGTCGCCCGATTTCACGACGTGCGCGAAGGTACCGCCGCAAGGCCAATGGGTCATGAAGGGCGCGTGCACGAAGATCAGCCTAAAACCCACCGGCTCGCCTTTCTCGCTCGCCCAGTATATGAACCTGACCGTCAGTGGCAGCATCGGCGCCAACACGTTGAAGAGTCCCGTCGCCGTGTACATCGTCGATGCGACCGACAAGGGCGACATCGAAAACTGGAAAGGCAGCCCGTTCCCCAAGTATAAGGCCGCTGGAACGACGATTGCATACGCCGCGGCAATCAACCAGAGCAGCACCAAAATCATCCCGAAGGTCGAAAGGAACAAGCCGGTCCTCGAGTACATCATCACCGGCTCGAAGGGTCTGCCGGGCAAGCAGTGCAGCGCCGCGGTGCTGACGTTTTCAAAAGCGGGTAAGCCGATCTGGAAGCCGCTGCCAGTCCAGGGTCCCATCAAAGGCAAGACCGTCAAGCTGGCGCAGTACGCCGTGCCGCGCGGCTTCGAGCTTCCGCCGAAGACGCCGCTCTACTTCGCGGTCAACTGCTTCTAAGATAGCAGTCCTTCTGCGATTGTCATCCTGAGCGCGCCGCGCAGCGGCGCAGTCGAAGGGGCCCCGCCGGAGACGGCGGGGTTCTTCGTTCGCGGCGCCAATCTAGGCCGCACATGCCGAAGACGCAGCATTGGCAATGGTACGTCGAGGAGTTTGCGCCGACCGAGCAGCACCATCACGCGCTCGACGAGGTGCTGTTCTCCGGCCGCTCCGAATTCCAGCAGATCGCCGTCGTCTGCTCGCCGGTGTTCGGCAAGATGCTCGTGATCGACGGCGACACGCAGAGCTCGCAGGCGGACGAGCGCATCTATCACGAGACGCTCGTGCATCCGGCTCTCGCCGCCGCCTCCGATCGCGGCGAGGTGCTGATCCTCGGCGGGGGAGAGGGCGCGACACTGCGCGAGGTGCTGCGCTGCCCCGACGTGACGCGCTGCACGATGGTCGACATCGACGCCATGGTCGTCGACTTGTCGAAGAAATACCTCAGCGAATGGTCCGCGGGCGCGTTCGACGATTCGCGTGCCCGGGTGATCGCCGGCGACGCGCTGCACTTCCTGCGCTCGAACGACGGGCGCTACGGCACGATCGTCTCGGATCTCACCGAGCCGCTGGAAGACTCGCCGAGCAACCCTCTCTTCAACGACGACGTCTTCGCGCTGATCAAGTCGCGGCTGCTCGAAGGCGGCGTCTACGTGCTCCAGGCGAGCACCGCTGCGGTACACAACGCGGGTCTGCACTGCAAAATGGCCCGCACGCTGCGCCGCCACTACGCGCACGTCGCCTCCTTCGCGACGCACGTGCCCGCGTTCGACACCCAATGGGCCTTCCTCGCGTGCAGCGATCGCGTCGATCTCTCCGAGCTGGACGCGCGCGAGATCGACGCCTACTGCTCGCGTCTGCGCGGCGACAACTTCTTCTACGACTCCGTGACGCACCGGCGGATCTTCGCGCTCCCGCTCTACCTGCGGCGGATGCTGGTCGCAGGCGGGGATACGTTTTAACCGTCCGGAAAGCCCCGCTTACTATGGCCATCGACTATTCGCGCGCCCCACACGCCTGGGAGAAGGAGAAGAGCAACTTCGTCGCCCTGCTCGATCTGAAGCTGGAGGAGGTCGAGCGCGGCCGGGCCGTGATGCGCATGCCATATCGTTCCGAGATCACGAACGGCACCGGTGCCGTGCACGGCGGCGCGATCGTCAGCCTCTGCGACACCGTGTTCTACTGCGCGCTGGCCTCGATCTACGGCCGCGAGCAAGACACGACAACGGTCGCGCTGCAATGCAACTTCCTCGCCCCAGCGGGGCCGCCGCACGACCTCGTCGCCGAGGCGCGCGTGCTGCGCGCCGGCCGGCGCATCTGCTACGGCGAAGTGTACGTGCGCAGCGGCGAGAAGATCGTCGCGCACGCGACGCTCAACTTCCTCAACACGTACCCCGAAGAGAAACCGCGCCAGAAGTGAAGCGCACGCCACTCCACGACGAGCACGTGCGCGCCGGCGCGCGCCTCGTTCCGTTCGCCGGCTTCGAGATGCCGCTGCAGTACGCCGGCATCCTCAAAGAACACGACGCCGTGCGTCAGCGCGCCGGGCTCTTCGATCTCTCGCACATGGGCCAGTTCTATCTCACGGGCGATCGCGTCGCCGAGTGGGCCGACACGCTGACGATCAACGCGGTCGCCACGATGAAGCCGTTGCAGGCCCGCTACAACGTCTTCTGCAACGAGGCGGGCGGCGCGCACGACGACACGATCTTCTACCGCCTCGACGGCCGCTGGCTGCTCGTCGTCAACGCGGCGAACGCCGACAAGATGTGGGCGCATCTCAACGCGCACCGGGCCTCCGGCGTCGAGCTGCGCAACGAGCACGGCCGCCGCGCGCTGATCGCGATCCAGGGTCCGCGCTCGGTCGAGATGCTGCAGCCGCACGTGGACGTCGAGCTCGCGCCGATGCGCTACTATTTCGCGGCCGAGGGCCGCGCGGGCGGCGTTCCCGCGGTGATCGCACGTACCGGCTACACCGGCGAAGACGGGTTCGAGCTCTTCGTGGACGGCGAATCGGCGCCGCGGCTGTGGCGCGAGCTGCTGGAGGCGGGCGGCCCGCGGGGCTTGGAGCCGTGTGGGCTGGGCGCCCGCGACGTTCTGCGGCTCGAGGCGGGGATGCCGCTCTACGGCCACGAGCTCACTGAAGAGATCACGCCGCTCCAAGCGGGACTGAGCTGGGCGCTGAAACTGAGCAAGCCCGAATTCATCGGTAGGGCGGCGCTCGCCGCCCAGCGCGACCGCGGCGACTACGCGCGCATAGTTGGTCTCGTCATGGAAGGGCGCGCGCCGGCGCGGGAGGGATATCCGGTGCTGCTCGACGGGCGGCAGGTCGGGGAGATTCGCAGCGGCTCGATCGCGCCGTCGGTCGGAGGCAAGAACGTGGCGACGGCGCTCGTCGCGCCGGAGGCTGCAACCGACGGCACGGCGCTGGCCGTTACCATTCGGGGCACGTCGCACGCGGCGCGCGTGGTGCCGCTGCCGTTTTACAAGCGCGCGAAATAAAGAAAAGGGAGTACGTAGTGGCGCAGCCGGAAGATCTGCTGTACAGCAAGGAACATGAATGGGTGAAGCTCGACGGCGACGCGGCGACGATCGGCATCACCGACTACGCCCAGAACGCACTAGGCGACATCGTCTACGTCGAGCTGCCGAAGGTCGGCGCCACGATCAAGCAGTTCGCCGCCTTCGGCGTGATCGAGTCGGTCAAGGCGGTCTCGGATCTGTTCACGCCGCTCTCCGGCGAGGTGCTCGCGGTCAACGACGCGCTCGAGAACGACCCCGCCGCCGTCAATCGGGAGCCGTACGGCGCCGGCTGGCTGCTTAAGATTCGCGTTACCGATCCGAACGAGGCCAAGACGCTTCTTCCCGCCGCGGAATACGAGAAGATCGCCAAGGAATAGGGCCCGTGTACGCACCGCACACCGAAAGCGACGTCAAGAGCATGCTAGAGGCGATCGGCGTCGCTTCCGTCGACGACCTCCTGCGCGTTCCCGACGCGATCGCACTGAAGGAGCAGCTCGAAGTCGTTCCGGCGCTGCCGGAATACCTGATCGCGCGCCGCTTCGAGCTGCTCGCGCAGCGCAATACGGGCGCCGCGTATCGCTCGTTCCTCGGCGGTGGCGCCTATCGGCACTACGCGCCGCCGGCGATCGCGGCGCTCGCGATGCGCGGCGAGTTCCTCACAGCCTACACGCCGTACCAGGCCGAGGTCTCACAGGGGTATCTGCAAGCGATCTACGAGTGGCAGACGTACATCTGCCTGCTCACCGGGATGGAGATTGCCAACGCGTCGGTGTACGACGGCGCCACGGCACTGGCGGAGGCGGCGATCATGGCGCTCGGCGCGACGCAGCGCCACAAGATGCTCGTGTCGCGCGCGATCCATCCGAACTACCGCGCAGTGCTCAAGACCTACTGCGACGGGCTGGATGTGGCGATCGACGAGATCCCGCTCACGGCCTCGGGCACGACCGATCTCGACTGGCTGGCCAAGGCCGATCTCGCGCCTTACGCCGCCATCGCGGTGCAGTCGCCGAACTTCTTCGGCTGCGTCGACGCGCTGTCGCCCGACGCCGCGACTGCCGTCACGCGTGGCGGTGCGGTGCCGATCGCGGTCGTCGCCGAGGCGCTCTCGCTCGCGGCGCTCGCGCCGCCGGACGAGTGGGGCGCGCAGATCGTCGCCGGCGAGGCGCAGAGCTTCGGCGTGCCGATCGCGTACGGCGGACCGTACGCCGGCTTCATCGCGTCGACGAAAGAACACATGCGGCGCATTCCCGGACGGCTTGTCGGCAAGACGGTCGACAGCGAGGGGCGCACCGCGTACGTGTTGACGCTCCAGGCGCGCGAGCAGCACATTCGGCGCGAGCGCGCGACGTCGAACATCTGCACGAATCAGGCGCACTGCGCGCTGATCGCGACGATCTACCTCGCGCTCATGGGAGAGGCCGGATTGCGCGACGTCGCGTCGCTCAACCTCGCGCGTTCACGCGAGCTGGCCAGCGCCGTCGCGAACGTTCCCGGCGTCCGTCTGGCCTACGACGCGCCGTTCTTCAACGAGTTCGTCGCCGACGTGGGACGCCCGGCGCCGGGCGTGCTGGCCGAGCTGCAGGCCCGCGGCATCCTCGGCGGCATCGACCTCGGACGCTTCTATCCCGAGCTCGCCACGTGCATCCTCATGACGGCGACCGAGCTCACGACGAGCGGCGACATCGACGCGTTCGCGAGCGCGCTCAAGGAGGTGCTGCGTGCCCACGCCGCGGTCTGACGCGCGCGCGGCGGGCGTGCCGCTGATCTTCGAGCTCGGCCGGCCCGGGCGCGCCAACAAATACTTCGAAGAGGGCAAGCCGCTCGACGCGTACCTGCCCAAGTCCGTTCTGCGCTACGAGCTGCCGCTGCCCGATAATAGCGAGCTCGACGTCGTGCGCCACTACACGCAGCTCTCGCAGCGCACGTTCGGCATCGACCTCGGGTTCTATCCGCTCGGCTCCTGCACGATGAAGTACAATCCGCGCGTCAATGACGCGATCGCGGCGCGTCCGGAGTTCGCGCAACTGCACCCGTACATGCCCGACGAGCTCGCACAAGGCGCGCTCGCCGTGATGTACGAGCTCGAGCGCTCGCTGAGCTCGCTGTTCGGGATGGCGGCGTTCTCGCTCAACCCATCGGCCGGCGCGCACGCCGAGCTGGGCGCGCTGTTGATCGCCAAGAAATACTTCAAGGACCGCGGCGAGACCCAGCGCGACAAGGTGATCGTTCCGGATACCGCGCACGGCACGAACCCCGCATCGGCCGCGATGTGCGGGTTCAAGGTGGTCTCGCTGCCGAGCGACGCGCGCGGGCGCGTCGGCGTCGAGGAGATCCGCAAGGTGCTCGGACGCGACACGGCCGTCTGCATGATGACCAATCCGAACACGCTCGGGCTCTTCGAAGACTCGATCGCCGAGATCGCGGCGGCTGTCCACGCCGCGGGTGGGCTGATGTACTACGACGGCGCGAACGCCAACGCCATCATGGGATACACGCGGCCCGGTGACATGGGCTTCGATCTCATGCATCTCAACACGCACAAGACGTTCACCATCCCGCACGGCGGGGGCGGTGCCGGTCACGGCCCGCTCGGAGTCGCGGCGCACCTGGTGGACTACCTGCCGACGCCCGTCGTAACGAGCGACGGCTCAACGTTCCGGCTCGACTTCGACCGCCCGAAGTCGATCGGTCCGATGCGCTCGTTCTGGTCGAACTTTGCTCACGCGGTGCGGGCGCTCGCGTACCTGTACGCCAACGGCGCGGACGGGCTCAAACGCGTGTCGCAGCTCGCGGTCCTCAACGCGAACTACCTGCGCGTGAAGATCGCGGAATTTCTCGAAACACCTTACGCCGAGCCGTGTCGCCACGAATTCGTCGCCTCCGCGCAGACGCTCAAGCGCGAGCACGGCGTGCGTGCACTCGACCTCGCCAAGGCGCTGCTCGACCACGGCTACATGGCGCCGACGATCTACTTCCCGTTGATCGTGCCGGAGTGCCTGATGATCGAGCCGACTGAGACCGAATCGAAAGAGACGCTCGACGCTTTCGTCGAGACGCTGCGCGCAATCGTGGAAACTGCCAAGCGCGATCCGGAAGAGCTCCTAGCCGCGCCGGTCAACACCGTGGTCGGCCGCGTCGACGAGACGCGCGCCGCCCGCCAGCCCGACCTGCGGTGGTACCCGCCGACGTAAGAGGAGTCCGATCCAGATTCACCAAAGAAGATGACTTTAGTCACCTTTAAGCCGGCGCTGATTCGGCGTAGACCGGCTCCAACAGGAGGCCAGCGGAGAATGGAGCGGCGGTCTAAGCCAACTGGGCTCCCGGTGCGGCCTCGGCTATCCACGCCAAGGGGCAGGCGAAATTGGCCTAAAAAGGCAGCTCCCGTCTGCAGCCTCTTCTTGGGGCGGGACGCTATAATGGAGGTAACGGGGGCTCCGCAAGTGGCCCCCTTCCCCATCCACCAGACGGAGCGCCATGCGGATCAAGTACGAGGTGTCGGCGGGCGGATTGCTGCTGCGCCGCCGTGATTCGACCTACGATGCGCTGCTGATCGGGCGCGGAGCACCCCCGCGCATCTGGACGCTGCCGAAGGGTCACGTGGAGCACCGCGAGTCGACCGAGCAAGCGGCGCTTCGTGAGGTCCACGAGGAGACGGGCTGCTGGGGAGAGATCGTCACGCGGCTCAGCGAGATCGCCTACTGGTTCTACGTGGGGAAGGCCAAGCACCGGAAGTCCGTCACGTTCTTCCTGATGCGCTACCTCTCGGGCGATCCGGCCAACCACGATCACGAGGTCGACGACGCGGCCTGGTTCGACGTGGCGCAGGCTCGCAAGGCCCTGAAGTACGTCAACGAAAAGCGCCTGATCGATCTCGCTATGGAATTCTTGGCGGAGAACCCCGCGGCGCTGGGCGAGCCGGCGGTCGCAATGCAAACCTCGCTGTCGTCTTAAGTTGTCGAGCGAAACGGTCAACGACGCCGCCTTTCGCGTGCGGCTCGACGCGTTCGACGGTCCGCTCGATCTCCTGCTGAGCCTCATCAAGGAGCAGCAGCTCGACGTCGCCACGGTTCCGCTCGCCAGCATGGCCGAGCAATATCTCGCTTACGTGCGCACGATGCAGGGACTCGATTTCGAGATCGCCGCCGAGTATCTCGTGATCGCCGCGACGCTCGTGTTCCTGAAGTCGAAGGCGCTGTTGCCGCCGATCCCACAGGAATTCGGCGAGGAGCCCGGTGAGACGCCGGAAGAGGTCGAGGAACGGCTGCGCCGGCGGCTGATCGCGTACTCGAAGTATCGTGAGTTCGGCGAGGAGCTGCGCGAGCGCCAGGCGGAGGCGGCATCCTTCTTTTATCGGGAGTCCGGCGATCCGGCGGGCGAAGTCGTGCAGCGCTACGACATCAACCCCGAGAAGCTCAAGCGCGCCTTCATCGTGATGCTCACCCAGGCGCGGCCGGAGAAGCGTTCGATCGCACGCGAGCGAATCTCGCTGCTCGCCTCCATGGATTACATCATGCGCCGCGTCAAGGAAGCCGGCGAGGTGTACTTCTCGCAGTTATGCAACGAGCTGGGCATGACGCGCGACGTCGTGATCGTCACGTTCCTTGCTATCCTGGAGCTCGTTCGCCGGCGCCGCCTGCGCTTCGACCAGCCCGAGGCGTTCGACGACATTCGGCTGTGGGCGAAGGCCGCGTGACGGAGCTCGACGAGGCCGTAAGCCGGCTGCAACGCCCGGTCGAGGCGCTGCTGTTCGTCGCGAGCGAGGCGCTCTCGATCCGGGAACTCGCCAAGCTGTTGCGTGCGGAGGAGCACGAGATCGCGGCGGTGTTGCAGCGCATCGAGGCCGATTACGCCGACCGCGGCATCGTGCTGCGCGAGATCGCGGGGGGCTATCGCTTCGCCTCGTCGCCGCTCGCGCGCGACGCCGTCGAGGCCTACTTATTGCCGCCGAAGACCAACCTCTCGACGCCGGCGTTGGAGGCGCTCGCCATCGTGGCGCATCTCCAGCCGGTCACGCGCAGCGAGATCGAGGCGATCCGTGGCGTCAACTCCGACAGTGTCGTGAACACGCTGGTCGATCGCGGGTTGATCGCCGAGGCCGGCCGCAAAGACGTCGTGGGGCGGCCGATGCTGTATACGACGACGCCGTTCTTCCTCGAATCGTTCGGCCTGCGCTCGCTCGACGATCTGCCGGCGCTGGAGCTGGAGCCCGGACAGCCGCTCGAGTTTAATCTCGAAAGCGTCAAAGTTTCGTAGATGAAGATCGGCCTGCACGTGCACGTCGCGGGCGGCTACGTCAAGGCGGTGCAGCACGCGAAGGCGGTGGGCTGCAGCGCGATGCAAGTGTTCTCGACCAATCCGCGCGGCTATCGTCCGGCGGCGATCCACCGCGCCGCGCTGGATTCGTTCGCGCAGCTGCGCCGCGAGGCGGGCATCGACACGTGCGCGATCCACACGCCGTATCTGATCAACCTCGCGAGCGCCGATCCGAAGATCGCGCAGGGCTCGCTGCGGCTGGTGGAAAACGACCTGGCCGTCGCGGCCGCCGGTGGGATGCGCTTCGTCAACACGCACCTCGGCTCGTACGGCACTCGGGATCGCGGCGAGGCCTTCGACGCGACGTGCCGCGCGCTCGAGGCGGCGCTAAGTAGCGTCCAGCCCGGCGTCTACCTCGTGCTCGAAAACTCGGCCGGAGCGGGTCAGCTGATGGGGGGAACGCTCGAGGAGCTCGGCGCGCTGTCGCGCAGCCTGCCGCACCCGCAGCTCGGATTCTGCATCGACACGGCGCACGCGTGGGCCTCGGGCTATGAGATCAACTCGACGCAGGGCGTGGATCGTTTCGTCGAGGAAGCCGAGCGGCAAATCGGCGTCGGCCGCATCGTGATGTTTCACTTCAACGACACGCAGGTGCCGCTCGGCGCGAGCCGCGACCGGCACTGGCACATCGGCGAAGGCAACATCGGCTTCGAGGGCTTCCGGGCGCTCTTAGCTCACCGCGAGCTGCGCGACAAGACGGCGATTTTGGAGACGCCCGGAACCGGCGAAGACGATCTGCGCAATATGCAGACCATCCTGGCGATCCAGAAAGGAGCTACGTGACCCGCAGGTGCGGGAGGCGCAGGGTGGACTCTACGAAGAGTGCCGAATCGGCGCGCTGGATCTTCAGCCGAAGCTCGACGTCGCTGATGTCGGAGACGAGCGGAGCGGTACGGATGGGGTCGCGGAACATGTGAAACCTCTTGACGAACGGGTAACCTTCATTCATTATATAGAGGTGACAGTAACTTGTCAAGCTATTTTGGCGGTGAAGGCGCCGTCGCCTCGGCGAGCCCAATGAGCGCGGTCGCCGACCTGGCCCCCGGCGGCCTCGAGCTGGTCCGGCGCTTCGTCAACACGGTCGAACTACCCAGCGGCCCGGACGAGCTGGATTCGCTCGAGGAGGCACGTGCTTGGTGCCTGAGCCACGGGCTGGCGCCGCCCAAGGATCCGGGGCACTTGCAGCTCCTGCGCGACTTCCGCGAGACGCTGCGCGATCTGCTGTTCGCCAACAACGGCGAGGGAGACGTGCCGACTGCCTGGGAGCGGTTGCGCCCGTTCCTCGCGAGCACGCGCCTCAGTCTTGCCGTTAGCCCGGACCGCGGCCTCGAGTTATCGCCCGAGGACAAGGGGCCGATCGCATCGCTCTTAGCCACCGTCTACGAGTCGCAGCTGCTCGGGACGTGGAATCGCCTCCGGGCATGCCGCAAGCCGTCCTGTCGCTTCGCATACTACGATCGCACGAAAAACGCGTCGCGCGCGTGGTGCAGCATGGCGACGTGCGGCAACCAGGCCAAAGCGCAGCGCCGCCGCCAGCGTGAACGGCAGCAATAAGTTCGTCGCACACTTTGACGTCGACGCGTTCTACGCGAGCGTTGCCGTGCGCGACAATCCGGCGCTGCGCGGGAAGCCCGTCGCGGTCGCGGGCAGCAGCCGGCGCGCCGTCGTCTTGACGGCGTCGTACGAGGCGCGCCCCTACGGCGTGCATTCCGCGATCCCGCTGTACAAGGCGCGCGAGGCGTGCCCCGACCTCATCGTCGTTCCGCCCGACATGCAGAAATACCGCGCGATATCGCGCGAGATCTTCGAGGTATTCGAAAGCGGCGGCCGCACCGTCGAGGGCCTCTCGATGGACGAGGCGTTCGTCGCGGTCGACGCGCCGGCGCTGGACGAGGCGCGCGCGTGCGCGGCGCAGATCCGCGCCGAGGTCTTCGCGCGGACGGGGCTCACGGTCAGCGCGGGCGTCTCGACCGGCAAGATGATCGCGAAGATCGCGTCGGACTCGTGCAAGCCCGATGGCCTGCTCGCCGTCGCGCCCGGCGAGGAGGCCGCGTTCCTCGCGCCGCTGCCCGTCGGCCGGCTCTGGGGCATCGGGCCGAAGACGCAGGCGCGGCTGAGTGCGTTCGGCATCACGATGATCGGCGAGCTCGCGGCGCTCGACGACGCGCGTATGCGCGAGCTGTTCGGATCGTGGTGGCAGGAGGTGCGCGATCTCGCGCATGGTGTCGACCGGCGCCCCGTGGAGTCGGAGCGCGAGACGAAGTCCATCTCGACCGAGGAGACGTTCGAATACGACGTGCGCGACGAGCGCCGGCTCATCGACGTGCTGCGCGCGCAGGCACTCGAGCTCGCGGACGCGCTGGAGCGCGCGCAGACCGTGTGCGCGACCGTCGGCGTGAAGATCCGGCGCGCGGACTTCACGATCGTGGGTCGCCAGGCACACCTGACCGAACCGACGCGCGAGGCGCGCCGCATCTTTCGCACCGCCGTGCACTGCCTGCGTCGCGCCGGTCTCCAAGGAAGGCCGGTGCGCCTGCTGGGAACGCGCGTCGCGTCGCTCACGGAAGGCGACGCGCTGCAGACGAGTCTCTTCTAAATGGAGCGCGACGTCGAGTTCGGGCCGGTCCCGTTGCTGCTCGGAGTCGTAGGCCATCGCCTGCTGCCCGATCCGTCCGACGAGCTGCGCCGCGTCGTGCGCGTGCTGCTCGACGGGTTTCGCGCGCGCTACGCGGCGACGCCGATCGTGTTGCTGTCGGCGCTCGCGGAAGGCGCGGATCGGCTCGTCGCGCGCGAGGCGCTCGATGCGGGATTTTCGCTGGTCGTTCCGCTCCCGATGCCGCGAGAGGAGTACGAAAAGGATTTCGTCACGCCGGAATCGCTCGCCGAGTTCCGCGCGCTTCTGAGCCGAGCGTCCGCATCGTTCGTCGTGCCTCCGGCGGCGCCCGAGATTTTCGCGGACCGCAGCGCGCTCTACGCCAACTGCGGCGCGTACATTGCGCGGCGCTCCTTCGAGCTGATCGCGCTGTGGGACGGCGAGGATTCGACGAAGACCGGAGGTACGGCCGAGATCGTTGGGTTCCGCCTCGACGGCATCCCGACGCCGTACGTCTCGGAGGAGCACGCATACGACCCGTCGGTATGCGGGCCGGTCATTCACGTTCTTACGCCGCGGGAGGCCGTAGGCGCCGGTGTTCGGCCCTACGAGGTGACGATGGTGTATCCGCGCTCGGCGCTCATCGATCCGGCGACCGCGTTCGAGCGCGCAAAGTACGACCTCGACGCGTTCAATGGCGACGCGACGCGCGGCCCGTTCGCAAGCGGCGTCCGCGGACTGACGCTCCGCCGGCAGGCCGAGGGTCTGGCGAACGGCTATCAGCGCCGCACGACACGCTCGCTATACGCGATCTCCGCGCTGGTCTTCATGGCGGTCGTTGCATTCAACTCCTATACGATCTTTCCGAGTCACCCGTTCGCCCTTCTCGCCGCGTACGTACTTTGCACCGCCGCGGCGTTCATTCCGTACTTCATATCGCGTCGCGGCGATTGGCAGCTGCGCTATCAAGACTATCGCGCGCTCGAGCAGACGCTGCGCACGTGGGAATATTGGCGTCTGGGCGGAATCGAGCGCTCCGTCGCGGCGCGGTTCGCCGAAACGGAACGCACGAAGATCGACTGGGTGACCGTCGCGCTCAAGGCGGTCACGGAGCCGTTCGATCCGGAAGCGCGCTCCGCGCACCGCGCGTCCGCGCAGGATCTGAAGGCGATCTACGAAGGCTGGATCCTGGACCAGCAGTTGTATTTCACGCAGATTGCCGGCCGCCGCGACCGGTTGCGCGAGCGCGTCGCGTCGAGGGTCGTGACGGCGTGCGTCGCTGTCTCGATCGGGCTCACGCTCGCGTCCTCGTGGCGATACTTCGGCGCAATTACGAACCCGGTGCTGCTGGGAGCAACTCTGCTTGCCGTCGCGGCGGCGCTAGTCCACAACTTCGCGGAGAAGCGCGGGTGGAGCGAGCACGCGCGACACTACGAGCTTATGGCCGCGCTGTTCGGCTACGCGGCCAATCGCATCGTGCCGCTGCTCGAAAAACCGGCGCTCGACGCGGCCGACGCCGCGAAGGCGCGCTCGATCCTGATCTCGCTGGGAGACGAGGCCATCCGCGAGGACGTCGCGTGGCTGAACCTGCACCGCTCGCGGCCCGTAAACGTCCCGCGCGTGTGATGGGCGAAAATTCGGCCAAGGCGCTGTTCGTTAGCCGGGCGGCCGCCGACGCCGAGCTCGCAGCCGTCATCGGCGCGACGCTGCGCGACGCCGGCTACGCCGTGATCGTGGAACGCGCGCATGAAGCCCTCGCCGAGGACGCGCGCGTCGTGGCGCTGCTTTCGCCCGACTATCTGCGGAGCGATCTTTGCCAGGCGGAGTGGCAGAATGCGATAGCCCTCGATCCGCTCAACACCAAGTCGCGCCTCATCTTGCTGCGTGTCGCCGAATGCGAGCCGCTCGGGCTGCTTAGCGGCCTCGCGTATTGGGACTTGGTCCCGGTGCGCGATAACCGTCCCTTGCTGCAGGACATCGTGCGCGAGGCCGTGCGCGAGGAGCGGCGCGAATCCGCACCCGCGGGAACGTACTGGCGCGCGCCGCGCACGATCGTCGACGCAGAGGCGATCCGCCCCGTCTCCAGCTTCAGCGGCCGCGAGGCGCAGCTGAACGCGCTCGAGCGAGTTCTTGCGCGGGATGGCGGCATCGCCGCGCTGTGCGGCCTAGGCGGCCTCGGCAAGTCCTCGCTCGCGCGCGAGTATGCGTGGCGCAATCGCGAGGCGTACGCCGTCATCTGGTGGCTCAACGCGCAGACGGAGGACGCGCTGGTCGAAGGCCTGCTGCGCCTGGGCTCCATCTTCGTCCGCGGGCTCGACCGGCACGCCGATCGCCGCGCAGCCGCGCAGCAGGTGGTGCGCACCGTGCTCGGTGGCCTCTCGAAGCCGGCGCTGCTGATCTTCGACAACGTCGAAGACGAGCGCGTCCTGCGCGCGTGGCTGCCGCGCGCCGGCGCGCACGTGCTCGTGACATCGCGCAACACGGCCTGGAGTTCCGACGTGACCCCCATCGCGTTGAACGTGTGGCCGCTCGACGTCGCGGCCGATTACGTGCGCAGCGAGAGCGCGCGCGCCGACGTCACCGGCGACGATGCCCAAGCCATCGCGGAAACCCTCGGCGGCCTTCCGCTCGCGCTGGCGCATGCCGCCGCGGCGCTGCGCGGCAGACGCATGGTGTCGGCGCAGCGTTACCTGCAGCGCGTCAACGACTATCTCAAGAGTGCGCCGCAGCACGTCGAATATCCGCGGTCGGTCTTCGCGACGTTCAGCACCGCGATCGCCCAGGCGGAACACGAGGCCGCCGGCGCCGCGGACCTGTTGTGCTTCGCCGCGGCGTTCGCCCCCGACGCGATTCCGAGCGAGCTCTTCGAGCAGCCCGCGGATCGCTATCCGCAGGCGTTGCAGCCGGTCGTCACCGACGAGCTGCGCCGCAACGAAGCGTTGGGCGTGTTGGACCGCTTCTCGCTGCTCGCGTACGCGCCTGCGTCGCATTCCTATAGCGTCCACCGTCTGGTGCAGCTCGCCGCGCGCGACGTCGTTTCCGGCGATGCGCGCGCCTGGGCGCGCTGCGCGGCGGCCGTTGCCGAGGCCGCCTTTCCCGAGCCTGTGCTGGAGACCTGGCCGCAGTGCGAACGACTGCTGGCGCACGCGCGAGCGGCGCTGAGCGCTGTCGGTAAGGACGCATCGCTTTCCGCGGCACGGTTGTCGTTGCGTTGCGGCATCTACCTGCTCGAACGCGGCGACTACGGCGGCGCGGAGGCGCTGTTGACCCCAGCGCTCGCGACGCTCGAAAAGCTGCTCCGCTCAGACGACGCGGAAGTGGCGAGGGCCTTGTACGAACTCGCGATCGTCTACACTCACGAGGGCCGCTACGCGGAGGCGGCACCCCAAATGGAGCGCGCGCTCTCGATTCGCGAGGCCGTACTGGGACCGGAACATCCCGACGTCGCGAAGACGCTCACCGACAGCGCAACCATGTATCACAAGCTCGGGCGCTATGACGAAGAGGAGCCGCGCTATCTGCGCGCCCTGGCGATTGCCGAGAAGGCGCTCGGCCCCGAGCACGCGTCGGTAGCGGCGACGCTGAACGACCTCGCGTTCTTCTATGACTGGCAAGGGCGCGACGCGGAGGCGAAGTCGCTGCAGCTGCGAGCGCTGGCGATTCGAGAGAAGGTGCTCGGTCCGGATCATCCCGACGTCGCGCTGAGCCTGAACAACCTCGGAAAGTTTTATTTTCGGGAGGAGCGCTACGCCGAGCTGGAACCGCTGATGACGCGTGCGGTAACGATCTTGGAGAAAGCGTTGGGCCCCGATCACCCCGACATCGGCCACACGCTCAACAATTTGGCGCTGGTCTACGGCCGCATGGGGCGCTACGACGAAGCGCGCGCGGTTGCCACGCGCGGGCTGCGGATTCGCGAGACCGCCCTAGGCCCGGAACACGCCGAGGTCGCGGTGACGCTCAACAGCCTCGCGAAGCTCTGCGAGGCGCAGGCGCGTTTTGAAGAGGCGGAGTCGCTGCACGTCCGCGTTTTGCGGATTCGTGAGAAGGCGTTCGGGAACGATCACACCGAGGTGGCTGCGGCGCTCGGCGATCTCGCGTCCCTGTATGAGGCCCAGGGGCGCTTCGACGAAGCTGAGCCGCTGCTCGCGCGCGCCCTGCAGATCCGCGAGAACGTGCTGGACGGCGATCACCCGGAGCTCGTCGCAATCCGCAAGAGCCTCGCGAACCTGCGGGCGCGCATGGCTTACCGCTCGAGCACGTAAACGTTATTGTCGTTGTCGTCGTTGAAGTAGACCTTCGCGTCCGCGGCGCTCTTGCCCGTGGCGACGAGCCCGAACAGCGCTCCGGCGGTACCCGTGTCGACGTTACGGACGTCGAGCACCTTGCCCGCGGCCGACAGCTCGACGATGAGGTTCTTACCGGTGGGATCGAGCGTGTTGCCCACTACGAGGTTGCCGTTCGGCAGCAGCGCGGTGCTGATCGGGCCGTTGAGCGGCGTTCCCGCGAAGACGATCCGCGCGTCCTTGGCCGACGGTCCGCTGAACTTCATGCCGTTGCTGCCGGCCTTGATGCCGCCCTTGGGGATCTTCGTCACGTTCTTGAAGGCCACGACCGTGTTATTCATGCCCTCGGCGAAGTAGAGCGTGTCAACGCTCGGGTCGTAGGCGAGACCGGACGGCGCGAGCACGGTTCCCGGCTTGCCGTGATCGACGGGAAATCCCGTGGCGATCACGTCGAACGTGAACTTCGATCCGAGGTTGATGCGCACGACGGTCCCGGTGTGCGCGTTCGTCTCGTAGAACGCCGGCGCGCCCTTCTTGGGTGCGGCGAACACCTGGCCCCACGGCTGCGCGAATGGCTTACCGGAGATGTTGGTCTCCAGCTTGCCGGTCGTGCTGAGCACCGGGTTGTCGTTCGCGACCATCGAGGCGGCCCAGATCGTGTCGTCGCTGCCCAGCGCGAGCGAGTCGCAGCCGAGGAGCGTCTTATCGGAAGAGACGTGTAACGGCTTGGATCCCGCCACCGGATGGAGCGCGACGATCGAGCGCCCAGACCCCTGAACGTTGGACTTCGCGTTGAAGTCGCAGACGACCAAGTCGCCGGCCTTGAACTTGCCGGCGGTGATCGGTGCGACGGTCAAGCCGTAGGGGTTCTGCGCCCCGTTCGCCGGATCGACCGTCGAACCGATGACGACCTTCTTGCGCAGCTGCTTCAGTATCGAAACGCCGGCCGCGAGGCCGGTCGTGTCGCGATCCTGGGCGAGCGACATCTGCGGCGGCGCCGCGGGCAGCGCGCCCGTCACGCTCCCTCCGCTCCGGCTGCAAGCGCTCGCGATCAACGTCGTAGTGAGTGCGGCTATGAATACATGCGTTGCTTTCATTCGACGCACGTTAGCGAGCCGATGTGAAGAATGTCTGAAATTAATAATTCTGAATCAAATTTCAGACGTGATCGGTAGCCCAGGTGAAGTCCGCGTTTGCTTTAGAGAAAAGCGTCTCGATCAGACGCTCGCCGTTTCCGCCGAGCGGAGCCATCATCAGCGTCGCGCCGTTGCGCTTGCGAGTCGTGCCCTTCGGCAGCGTTTGACGCGCGCCGTCGGGCGGAAGCCATCCGGCGACGCGCCGCAGGTCGCCGGCCGCCGCGCGCAGCAGCGCCGGTACGATCGCGGCCGCCGCGTCGTCCGAGAAGCCGAACTCATCGAACACGTAGGCGTCGCGCTCGGGGACGCGCGCGCCGAACACGTACGCGCAAACGCCGCGCCCGCGCCGCACCGCGAGGTTCGTCGCGTGACCGAGGCGGTGTTCGGAGCCGTGCCCGATGCGCGTCGCGATCCAACGCCACGTCGCTTCGTCGCGCACGAACGCGCTGCCGCGACGCACCTCGGCGCGCTCGAAGCAGCGGCGCACGGCGGCGGTGTCGGGGCGTCCGAGCGATGCGATCTGCAGGCGCTCGGAGGGCAACGCGTCGGCCCGAAGCGTCAGCTCGCGCGATGGGAGCGTGCGAAATCCCAGCGCCGCATAGAACTGCGGGCGTATGTCGGAGAAGAGGTACGCGACGTCGTAGCCGTCGTGCCGGGCGGCGTCGAGCGCGGACGCGAGCATGAAGCTCGCATAGCCGCGCCCGCGCAGCTCGCCCGGCGTGAACACGGCGCCGAAGCCGATCGCGCGCAAGACGCCCGATCCGTCGCGTATCGCGCGCTCGTAGCGCTTGAAGGACGCGACGAGGCGGCGCCCGTCGTAGAGGCCCACGGTGCGATAGTGGCGCCGGCCGTACGCGCTCGCCGCGAGCTCGTGCGTCTGCGCGACGTACTGTTCGAAGCTGCGGCGTCCCGCCCACAGCGGCGCCGTGAGCGGCAACACATCGCGCGCGTATGCCTTCGCGGGAATCGTGCGCAGCTTCACGACGCTAGCGAAGCTCTTCGAGGAGCTCCGGCGCGCTGACGCCGCGCGTCGGAGTGCCGGAGGCCGTGACCAGGACGCTCGCGTCCGCGCGCCGCAACGCGTAGTTGAAGGCGCGGCGCTCCGCGTCGTTGTACCGCCGAGCCGCCTTGGCGGCGAACATGTAGTAGCTGAACTTGGCCGTTCGCGACGCTCGCGCGGCGCCCGAGTTTTCCTTCGGGATGACGCCGAGCTTCGGGCTGAAGAGGAAGGCTTCGGGCGAGTACCATAGCGGAAACGCGCCGGGGCGAACGTTCGCGACGACCACGCGCTCGAAGTGTAGTCCGCGGGCCGCCTCGACGCTGCGCAGCTGCACGAACTCCTCGCCGCTTGCCGGCGCCGCGCACGCCTCCAGGTCGCTCTCCATCCGCCGCTCCGCGTACCGGAGCACGTCCTCGAGCGTCGCGTCCGGAGTGCGCTCGACGAACTCGTTCAGCCGCGCGAGCAGCCGCCGCAGAACCGCCTGCTGCGCGACGGCGCGCGCGGAGCCGGGCTCTCCCTCCCGCGCAAGGCCCTCGCGCCACACGGCGCGCGCGAACGTTTCGAACGCCTCGCTGTCGCGCCGCCGCAGCCAGCCCTCGCGCATCTCTCGAAAGCGCCGCACGCGCTCGGCGGCGTCCGCGCTCAACGCGCCGTCCCGCTCGCCGCGGATCACGTTCCAGCCCAGCCGCAGATCGCGCTTGGCATCCCATCGTCCCGGGCGCAGCGTGGGCGCCGGCTCGTCTTCGAACGCGAACAGCTGGCGCTGGGGGTCGGCAGGCTCCCCGCATAGGATCGCGAGCGACGCGTCGGAGAGGCCGACGGCCGGATTCGACAGCGTCCGCAGCAGCCAGTCGTGACGGAACGGATCGTGCACGTTCCAGAGCAGCGCCATCGCGTCGAGCGCGCGCCGTTCCTCGAAAATGTTCGCGTCGCCGGTTATGATGGCCGGCACGCCGCGCTCGAGCAGCGCGGCCTGGTAGAGCTGCACGTTGCGGACGGACCGGAAGAGCACCGCGATCCGGCTCGGCGCGACGCCTTCGGCGAGCCACGCGGCGACGCGGTCGGCGATCAGCCCCGCCTCCTCGAGCGGCGTCGCGGGCCGGGCGCATTCCAGTCTCGCCAAGCCGTCGCGCGGCTCGAGCTCAACGCGCGACGTCGCTCGCGCGAACGTCTGGTCCGGCTGCGTCATGCGCACGGGCGAGAGCGCCGCCGCGGGATCGCCGCAGAGCGTCACGCCCGACAGCGCCTCGCCGAAGATGGCGGCGAGCAGACCGAGCTGCGCGT
>DATDGN010000236.1:0-1803 GCA_036522095.1 Candidatus Cybelea sp.
CTCCGCGCCGGGATACCACACCGACCACCACAGGACGGTGAGCGGGATCACGAAGATCGCCAGCGCAGTCTTCGGGTCGGCGAAGTTGGGCAGGATCGAGAGCGTGAGCGCGTGCGTCTGCGCGACGTGCGTCACGAGGCCGTGCAGGCCGCCGACGCCGGGCGCGTGGATCGCGAAGTACGCGGCCGCGAACGCGGAGCTCATCGTGATGCAGAACTGGATCATGTCGGTGACCATGACGCCCCACAGCCCGGCCGTTGCCGCGAAGATGATCGGAACCGCGACGCAGATCGCGAGCGTCTCGACGCGCGGCCAGCCGAACAGGATGCCGGCGATCTTCACGAGCGCGAGGTTGACGGTCGCGATGATCCAGCAGTTAAAGAACAGCCCGAGGTAGATCGCGCGGAAGCCGCGCACGAACGACGCCGCGCGCCCCGCGTAGCGCAGCTCGTAGAACTCGAGATCGGTGAGAACGCCCGAGCGCCTCCACAATCGCGCGAAGAAAAAGACCGTTGCCATTCCGGTGAGCAAAAACGCCCACCAGACCCAGTTCTCGGCGACGCCGCCGTCGCGCACGAGATTGGTCACGAGGTTGGGCGTGTCGGTGGAGAACGTGGTCGCGACGAGCGAGATGCCGATCAGCCACCACGGCGCTTGCCGCCCCGCCGCGAAGAACTCGGTGATGTTGCGACCGGCGCGCCGCGCCAGCACGATCGCCGGCACGAAGCTCACGCCCAACGACGCGACGACGATGACCCAGTCGAGGGCCGTTAAGTGCATGCAACGAGCGCGTTCGGTTCCCTCTCTTCGATGACCTCGGCAGGCGAAAGCGTCACCTCGCTCGGCAACTCGCCGTAGGCGTAGACGCCGATCCGCAAGCCGCAGCGCAGCAGGAAGTCCGCGAGCACCGGCCGCAGCGCGGCGGTGCACACGACCGCAGCTCGGTCGCGCGGCGTCCGCGTCGCATACGCTTCGATCCGCGCGCGCACGGCCAGAGCCGTCGCGGGATCGTACGCGTCGGAGCGACACCAGCTCGCGACTAGCCGTTGTTCGGACGCCGGCTCGAAGATCGCCGGCTCGAGTTGCGTCACTCCCCTGCGCCGCAGCAAGTCCGGTACGATGGCTCGCCGTGCGGCCTCCGCGAGCTCGCGCGGCTCGTTCGTGCCGGCCTCCAACATCGCTTCGATCACGGCGATCGGATCGCGCGGCCACGCCGCCTCTCGCAGCAACAGCCCGAACGCTCGATGCAGCGAACCGAACGGCAACGCGTCGCCGCCGATTTCCTTCACGAGCGCCGGAACCGACGCGCGCAGGTGCTCGAGCAGCGTTTGCAACTCCTGACGCCCGACGAGCTCCGCCGCATGGACGCGCGCGATCTCGGCCAAATGCGATCCGATTACCGAGATGGGATCGAAGACGAGCGCGCCCGCGCTTGCCGCATTGTCGCGCCCTTCCGGTGCGATCCAGGCCGCAGGCAATCCGTAGACCGGCTCCGGCTCGATCCGTCCGCCGAACGATGCAAGCACCGACTCGTCCGCGACCGCGAGCAGTCGATCGAGCTCGAGGCGCCCGGCGCCGACGAGGCGATCCCGCACGCGAATTCCGTACGTGCGCGGATCGCGCGTGAGGTCGTCGCGCAGGCGCACGCCGGGCAACACGACGCCGATGTCGGCGGCCAGCGCGCGGCGCACCTCGCCGATTCGGTCCAGCAACGCATCGGAGAGCGGCGGCGCGAGCAGCGGCGCGAGATCCGCGCCGATCTCGACGGCGATGGGGTCGACGCCGACCAGGCCGAGCGCGAGC
>DATDGN010000237.1:0-6260 GCA_036522095.1 Candidatus Cybelea sp.
GGCCATGGGGTCGCCGTCGTCGCACGCGATCTCGGTCAGGCGGCACAGCGCGGCGAGCCGCGTGCTCTCCGGGGTCGTCTCGCGCGCGAGCGATTCCAGCCGCTGCGCTGCGAGATCGAGCACGCCCATCTGATAGAGCAGGTCCGCTTCGAGCAGGCGGCTCGAGATCACGATGCGCCTAGGTAATTACGCTTGTCGCGCCCGCCGCGCCGGCGGTACGCTGTGCGGCAAACCCATCATTGCAATTTCAGGAGATTCAACAATGGCTTCGCATCGGCCGCTTTTCGCGGGTTCCGTCCTTCTCGCGCTCTTGGCCGCCGCAGGGTGCTCCGCGGCGGGCACCTCGGCGGTGACGCCGGCCGCGCCGCAGGCCTTCGCACGGTCGCATGGGCGGCCAATCGCGGCGCTCGGCAAGAACTACGTCTACGTCGCCGACACCTACGCGAACACGGTCTACGTCTTCCCGGCGCGCCCCGCGGGTGCGAACCCTGTCGGCTCGATTACCAGCGGTCTTTCGGCTCCGCAGGGCCTCGCGATCGACGCCGCCGGAAATCTCTACGTCGGCAACCCCGGCAGCGCCACCGTGACGATCTATCCACCCGGCGGCACGTCGCCGTCCTTGACGCTCAAACAAGATCTGACCGTGCCCGCCGCCGTAGCCGTCGACGCGAACGGCAACGTCTGGGTGTCGAACGAGGAGGGCAGCAATCTCGGCAGCCTCGTGGAGTTCCCCAAGGGATCAACCACGCCGTCGACGGTGATTAACGGGCTGAACCCGCTCGGCGTCGCCGTCGATTCGAAGGGCAACCTCTACGTCGAAAACGAAAACGCGAGCGCGTCGTTCGTCTCGGTCTATCCGCCCGGCGCGACCAAGCCGTCGAAAAAGTTCGGGCAAGGGAATCTGATCTCGCCGGAAGGCATCACCATCGGTCCGACCGGCGACGTCTACGTCTGTGATTTCTATTACGCCGAGTTGTTTATCTTCAAGGCGAAGTCGTACAAGCTGCGCAAGAAGGTCTTCGTGCCGGAGGATGGCCAGGTACCCACGCTGTCAGCAACGGGTAGGCTATACATGGGAACAGGGAGCCAGGCCGTCGTCAGCGAGATTGGACGCGACGGGTTCGGAAAGGTCAACAACCAGTGGTACTTCGGTCCTCTGCTGAGCTCGTTCGGCGTAGCCGCTGACCCCGCGGTCGCCCCCGGCCCATAACTGTCTCAATGTGACCCTGAGCGCCAAATTAGAAGAGGCGCCGCATTGCTGCGGTGCCTCTCGGCGCTTGATGTGACCGCCGGCCCGATACGATCCGAGACTATCACACCCAGGCGCCCAGCGCAATGCAGTGCATCGCGGCTGGAGCGCCCGGGAATCGAACCCGGAGCCGTCCGGATTATCGGGCCGACGGTCGACACCATCGATGCGGCCCAGCACCCTCCTTATCACCCACTAGGGCGCGATCAGCTACGAAAGCATTTCTGTCATCGCTAGCCGGTGTCACCCCGAGCCGCACGCGTAGCGAGTGGCGAGGGGCGAAAACCGTGCCGCGCCGTAGAATATTACAGCATGATTCAAGCCATGATCGTTTGCCCAAAGACCGGCAGGGCGGCTCCAAGCGGCATTGTGTACGGTAGCTTGGCGACATTCGATGGGACCAAGCTAACGAACAACACGGTGAAGTGCGCTGCGTGCGGTGAAACGCACATTGTCGACGATTCGACCGTCAAAGTCTTCCCACAGGAACCAGCCTGAACAAATCCATCTCACCTGAGGAGCTCGAGCGGCGTCTGCGCGGCGGCGCGTCGCCGTTCATGCTCGACGTACGCGAGCCCGAAGAGCTGGCGGATGGCGTTATCCCTGGTTCCATAAACATTCCGATGGACGAAGTCGAAAACCGTCTTCGTGAGATTCCAAGCGATCGCGAGGTCGTCGTGATCTGCCATATCGGGCAGCGCAGCGCCTATGTCGCAACGAGACTCAACACCCTCGGCTATGACCAAGCTTTGAGTCTTAGCGGCGGCGTGGACGCATGGCTCCGGACGACGGACGCAATCAACTCCAACGACCTTAGTGCCCGTGCAGCGCCGCTCCCGACCGAAGAGCGATAGCGCTTCCGCTCGTTCCGACGCGGCTACAACACAAGGCCTGGCGATGCCGGCGTTACGTGCCGGCGTCGCCGCCGAGGTGCAGCACGTATTTCACGATGAAGCGGTCAAGCGTGGTGTACGCCGCCGGCGTTCCATAGCTAACGAAGAGCTCGTTGCCGGTCGGGAAGCGCTGGTGATAGCCGAACGCGACGTTCGTTCCGGTCTGGGTCGCGAACCCGCCCCGGCCGTTGATGGATACAAGGGAAAGCGACACGTTCGACTCCGCTCCGATCGAACGCCCGAGCGATATGCGGCGCAGGAACTGCGAGTCGAGCACGCCGCTCTCGAATGAGCGCTCAAACGTGCCGTCGTAATCCAACCCGACCGAGAATCGCCCCAGCGGCCGCGACGTCGCGAGCGTAAAGAGCCGCGTGTAGTTGCCCTCAAACGGGCCGAAGGCGTACGAGGCGTCAAAGGGCGTCGGCGTGCCGTCCTTGTAACCAACCGCCGCGGTGAAGAGGTTGAACCGCTGGTCCTGCCCGTTGCGGTAGCACGGATATCCGGTAAACGACTTCGAAACCGTCGGACCCGAGCAGCTCGCAACGTCGGCGGGAATGTCGTACGAACGCAAAAGCCCCACGCTCGGCCCGAGGTCGTGCTACTCAGCATGTATCCCAACGAGGTGAGCGCCCTCGTGATTCGAATGCACGTCGACGCGCGACAAGGCGACATGCGCGATGCGCTTGCCGATTTTCGCACGATCGAGCGCACCAAGAACGTGACCGTCACCGACCCGGTCGGCCTCGCGGCGGCCCAGCTCGCGATGGGAAACGCCGGAGCGGCGTCGCGCACCGTGCGGCGCTATCTCGCGTCAGGCAATCGCGCCATCGACACGCTCCTGATGCTGCGCACCGATCCCGACCTCACCCTACTCCGGCGTCTCTTGTCATCCTGAGCGTATCGAAGGACGAAGGGCGCGCTAACTAGCGCTCTTCTTACAAGAGATGGTTACGTTCGTAACCACGCCCTTCGGATCGGTCGCGGTATTAGCATCGCTCGTCTCGGTGTCGCTCACCTTGGTGATGACGTCGGAAACGCTCGAGCCGTCCAGTCCTTTGCCGCTCCACGACGCGACGTTGCCTTGCCAACCCGACGTGGACTCGAGTCCGTATCCGCCAAAGTTGTCTTGATAGGTCGTCACCCACATCTTGATCGTCGGGTCGTATGTCATGGAATTCGTGTAGTTCTGCGCGACGGTGCGATATTGGTCGAACGGCGGAGACGTGGCCGTGTCGACCATCCACATGCTGTCGTTGCTCATCGCGTACACGTCGGTCTCCGAGCGTGTCTTGCCGCGCAACGGCTGGGTGCACGTCCACGTGCCGAGCAGGAAGTTCATCGACGTGAAGTCGGGTTTCGGAATGGGCACTGGCGTCGGCGCCGCCCCGGTGGTCATTTGGGCGGTCGAAACGATGGGTGCGGCGGAAAGCCCGATGGCCAAAAGCGCACACCCTAGCGCTGATAATACGAAGTTTTTCATCTCCGATAGTCCTTTCAATCGAACGGATTGCACGAAGCTCTGCCGGCTAGGTAAGGCACCAAGCGCTCCGCTTCCTTCTCTCATGTCGCCGGGAGCCAAGTCTATCCTGAGCGCGGCGCGCACGGTTGCACGCTCTCCGGCATCGCCGCCGGCAACATCTTGCGCGGCCTACCCGCTCCTCAAAAGGTAGCTAAAGAATGTCGGGCGTCAACTGCCAGCGCGCCCTGATCGATCGAGCACCTCGGCACGGACGCGCAGAGCGGTGCGGTCGCCGCCGAGCCGCGACTGCTCCCACGCTACGACGCGTCGGCGGCCGCCCGTTCCGCGTCGGCGAACTTGGCCGCTTTGAAGAGGATGCGCGCGCGCTTCGTCGCGGTGACCGGACCGAAGAACATCGGCAGCCAGTCGGAGCTCGTGCCACCGGCACCCGACGCCATGTGGTCGAGCACGTCCGCCGCCTCGGCGTAGCGCCCGTATGAGCAGAGCGAGAGCGCGGCGAGCACGGGATCATCGGCGCGCGAGGGGGCGACGAGCGCGTCCTGCAAGCTCTTGCGCACGGCCCGGGTTTCGTGCGGCGATGCGGCGGAGTCGTCGCAGAACAGCCAAGAGTTCGCGATGTTGAAGAGCGCGTCGCGCGCCGTCGCGATCATGCCGTTGGCCAGCGCCAGATCGAGCGCCTCGACGTTTTCCGCCGCGGCGAGATGCGCGCGCGACGGATCGGGCAGGTCGATTACGGCGCGGGTCGTGAGCGGCTGGGGTCTTTACATAGGGAAGGGCGGCAGGCGTCCGGCGCAGATGCGCGATCGCGCTGTCGGCGGCCTCGCTCGCGCCCGCGAGATCCTGGCGTGGTAGCGGTCGACGGCCAGATAGGAGTTGATGCGAATGGCAAGCGACGACGCGCGCGCATCGGCCGCCACTTGGCGCGCGGCGAGCATCGATTGGTGCGCTAGGCGCCTCAGCTCTAAGCCGTCGGGGCGAGAATAGGCGTAGCGGCGTCGAAGAGCAAGGTTCCGGGCTTCTCGCCGCTCAGGGTGCCGACGCTTGGCCAAGCAACGTTCACCGGCCGCGACACACGAGGTGCGGAGACCCACATAGGTCTCGGCGCGCTCGCCGGCGATCTCATCATAGGCGCCACCCTGGCTGGCTATCCGGCGACGAGCGGGAACGTGACGCAATTGGCCGAGCTCGCTCGAAAGCAGTCGGCAGCAGGGCGCTAGGTGCGCCGGGGCGCTCGGTCGCGGGATCGGAACCCTTGAGAGGATCGCTCGGCCTGCCATTGGTTAGTCCCGCGTTAATCGGGGCACCGCTGGCGTCAGAGCAACTCGGGATATGCAAGTCTTTTCAAAACGGGGCCTGAGGTCCAGCCACCGAATCGTTAAGAGACATGGCCGTTCCGACATTTGATGCTCTTATGCTGCCGTTACTGCATACGACTGCGGACGGCAAGGAGCATACGGTAAAAGACGCCGCGATGCAGATCGCAAATGCCTTGCAGCTGACAGATGCCGATCTCGCAGAAACCATTCCATCAGGCTCGTCCCGCCTGCGTAATCGAGTCTATTGGGCGAAGCTCTACTTAAGCCAGGCGAAAGCGCTCGAGGGCCTCGGAGAGGGGCGCTTTCGCATCACTGATCGTGGTCGCAACCTTCTTGCGGCGCACCCAGACCGCATCCAGGTCTCCGACTTACTTGCCTATCATGAGTTTGTCGAGTTTAAAAACAAGTCCCGAAGCAGTCGAAGCGCGCAGGCAGCTTGGGCTAACAGTGATGATCGCGATGCCGTGGCGCAAACGCCCGAAGATCAAATACAGAACGCTTACCAGAAGCTCAAGTCAGCCGTTGTTACGGAGCTGCTTGAAACCGTACGCAACGCGGATCCAATTTTGCTCTCACAGATCATGATCAAACTGCTTCTCGCCATGGGTTACGGTGATGAGGAGTCAGGCATTGTTCTGGACGGTGTTAATGACGGCGGCGTCGATGGAGTGGTTAGGAAGGACCGTCTAGGGCTCAGCAGCGTGTACGTGCAAGCGAAGCGGTATAAAGATGGCAACTCGGTAGGAGCGCCCGCGATTCAGCAATTTGCGGGAAGTATGCAGGAGCGGCGCGCAGACGAGGGCGTTTTCGTCACCACTAGTACGTTCACGAAAGCCGCGCTCGAGTCAGCAAAAAACCTACGCGCACGGATAGCACTTATCGACGGTGACCGCCTCGCCGAAATCATGTATGAGCTTGGCGTCGGCGTTACTACGCAGAGCGTCATCACGCTCCGGCGGATCGATCCCGAATTTTTTCCCGCGTCTTGACCACCTCAGCTAGCTCTCACTATGGCCTTTCTTCTTTCGGAAAATATAGTTTCACGTTGTCGTGCTGGGCAGGATCGGAGCGTGACTGACGACTACGCCGAGGGCGACGGCTGCGAGCGAGACGTTTGGTCGCGCCATCAGCTGCGGTTAGTTCGCCCCGCCGCCAGAGCAGCCCGCGCGCATGTGGGCGAAAGGTCGGAGACGTGCCCGCCCCAACGTCTCGCCTGTAATTTGCGAGGGATCGATGACGCCTTTTAGCATCCAGCGCCTTTTCTTCTTGCCGCGTGGTCGGGGCACGGAAGTGTTAGTGCACGCGGCGGCACCGATCGGGGC
>DATDGN010000238.1:0-7293 GCA_036522095.1 Candidatus Cybelea sp.
GTCGCACGCTTGCGCCCGGATTGCTTCCTACGCGCCGGCTTGGCAGCCGGCGTCGCGGCCGCGGCCGCACGGCGCACTTTCTCGATCGTCTGCACCGACGCGCCGGCCTTCCTGCGGCGCTTGACCGGCGGACTCTCGCTCACGATCACGGTTACGTGCGAGAGCCTCTTGCGCTTGAACGCCGCGCGCCCTTGCGCCCGCGGGTCAAGCCGTTTGGTGAAGCGTCCTCCCGGGCCGCCGTCGACGGTGATGCGCGAGATGTACAGATCGTCGGCGTTCATGTCGTGGTTGTTGCCCGCGTTGGCGACGGCGCTGCGAACCAGCTTCTCGATCGGACCAGCGGCGAAGACCTGCGTGAACTTCAGCAACACGAGCGCCTCGCGGACGCTCTTGCCGCGGATGGCGTCGGCGACGCGCCGCAGCTTGCGCGGCGCGGTGCGAACGAAGCGCAGATGCGCGACCGCCTGTGGGCTTCCGGCCGTCACGTCTTCACCGTCGCCTTCTCGCCGCCGTGGCCGCGGAAGTGCCGCGTCGGAGCGAACTCACCGAGCTTGTGCCCGACCATGTTCTCCGTGATGTACACCGGGATGTGCGTCTTGCCGTTGTGCACGCCGATCGTGTGTCCGACCATAGACGGCAGGACCGTCGAGGCGCGGCTCCACGTCTTGATCACGCGCCGCTCGCGCGTCTCGTTGAGGCTTTCGATCTTTGCAACGAGGTGGCCGGCGACGAAGGGACCTTTCTTCAGAGAGCGAGCCATGCTACTTCGAACCCCGGCGGCGAACGATCATCTTGGTGGTGCGCTTGTTGCGGCGCGTCTTCTTGCCCATCGTCATCACGCCCCACGGCGTCGTCGGCGGCCGCCCGGACGTCGAGCGCGCCTCGCCGCCGCCGTGCGGATGGTCAACCGGATTCATCGCGATGCCGCGCACGCTCGGGCGCTTGCCGAGATGCCGCGCACGTCCCGCCTTGCCGATGACCTGATTCTCGTGCTCGATGTTGCCGAGCTGGCCAATCGTCGCGCGGCACTCGATGTGAATCTTGCGCACCTCGCCCGAGGGCATGCGCACTTGAGAGTACTCGTCTTCCTTGGCCATGAGCTGCGCGGCGACGCCGGCGGAGCGCACGAGCTTGCCGCCTTGCCCAGGCCGCAGCTCGATGTTGTGGATCACCGTGCCCACCGGGATGTTCTTGATCGGCAGCGCGTTGCCGATCTTGATGTCGGCGTTGGGACCCGACTCCACGAGCTCGCCGAGCTGCAGCCCGAGGGGCGCGAGGATATAGCGCTTCTCGCCGTCGCGGTAGCTTAGCAGCGCGATGCGGCACGACCGATTCGGATCGTATTCGATCGTCGCCACCTTCGCCGGAACGCCGTCCTTGGCGCGCTTGAAGTCGATGATGCGATACAGCCGCCGCGTACCGCCGCCACGGTGACGCACGGTGATGTGACCGTTGTTGTTCCGGCCGGAGTGCTTCTTGCGGACCTCGACCAACGATCTCTCCGGAGCGACCTTGGTGAGATCCGAGAAGTCGGGCGTCGTGACGAACCGCCTGCCGGGCGACGTCGGCCTATACTTTTTTACCGGCATTACCTACTGCTCAAAATAGTTGACTCCGCCGAGTTCGATTTTCTGCCCGGCCTTGATCGTAACGATCGCCTTCTTGTAGTCGCTTTGTTTGCCGCTCGTGCGCATCCCGCGACGCGCGAAATTACGAGCCTTGCCGCGCACGTTCACGGTGTTGACGTGCAGCACGTTGACCTTGAAGATCTCTTCGATCGCGTGGCGGATCTGGGTCTTCGTCGCGTGCGGGTGCACGACGAACGTGTACTGCCGCGAGAGCGCGTCCGCCATCGCTTTCTCGGTGATGCGCGGCGCTACGATCACGTCGCGTGCGTCCATCAGGCCGGCTCCTTTTCGCCGGCGAGCCGCTGCGTGAGCGCCTCGTAGGCCGGAACGGTAAAGACGAGGCGCTCGAAGCGCAACACGTCCTTGACGTCGAGCGCCTCGTCGTCGGTGACGGAGACGCGCGCCAAGTTCCGGCTCACGCGCCGGATCTCGGATGCGCTCTTCTCGTCGCGCCGGCAGACGATCAGCGTGGCCGGGCCGCGTCGCGCCGCCTTGGCGCTGCCGAAGAGCAGCGCCGCGAAACCCGCGGTCTTCGACACGCCGAACTCCTCGGCGTCCAAGAGTGTCACCGCTCCGTTGCGGAAACGGTCCGCCAGCGCGGCCGTGAAGGCGAGCCGGCGTTCCTTCTTATTGAGGGACTCGACGTAGTCGCGCGGCTGGGGGCCGAAGACCACGCCGCCGTGCCGCCATTGCGGCGAGCGAATCGATCCGTGCCGGGCGCGACCGGTGCCCTTCTGACGCCACGGCTTGCGTCCGCCGCCCGCGACCTCGTCCCGCTTCTTGGTGGAGGCCGTGCCGGCGCGCGCGTTCGCGAACTCGCGATGCACCGCGCGATAGATGACGTCGTGCTTGGCCTCGAGCTCGCGCTCGAGGAAGGCCGGCGACGGCGCCTCGCGCAGCATTAAATGTTGGCTTTCCGCGTCTTCACGCTCTGGCGCACCATCACCAGGGCGTTCTTGCCACCGGGCACCGCGCCGCGCACCAGCAGCAGGTTGCGCTCGCCGTCCGCGCGGACGACCTCGAGGTTCTGCAGCGTGGTGCGGTCGACGCCCAAGTGTCCCGGGCGCCGACTGCCTTTGGTCGTGCGGCCCGCGTTCGTGTCGCCGTTGCTGCCGGGCTGACGGTGGATCATCGACCCGTGGCTCGCGCCGCCGCCGCTGAAGTTGTGCCGCTTGACGCCGCCCGAAAACCCGTGACCCTTGGAAACGCCGACGACGTCGACCCGGTCGCCGGGCTCGAAACCGGTCACCGTCACGCTCTGACCCGGTTCGCCTTCGGCCTCGTCGCGGAACTCGCGGACGAAGCGCAGCGGCTCCAGCCCCTGCTTCTTGAAGTGACCCCCGAGCGCGCGAGTGACCCGGCCGCGCTTGACCGGCTCGAAGCCGAGAGCGACGGCGTCGTAGCCGTGCTTCTCCTTGGTCTTGCGTTCCACGACCGTGCAGGGACCCGCCGCGATCACCGTGACGGGCACGTAGCGCCCATCCTCGGTGAACACGCTGGTCATCCCGACTTTCCGGCCCAGAATGTTCTTCAACGCTTCACTTTCGCGGGTTTTGCTAGACCACTGGTCCAGGCGTATTGGTAGTTACTTCCGCCGATTCGCAAATGCATCGCGAACCGGCGTGAATCGCAACTTCGGCAGTGTACCAGGGCCGCCCGGTAAAATCAAGCGTCGTGATGACCCGCCCTCGGATGTCGCTCCTCGGCGCCTGCCTTCTAGCCTCGATTCTCGCCCCGCCGGTCGCATCGGCCTCGTCGAAAAGCGTGCTGGACGAGCTGCGCAAGGCGATGCTGACCCGCCCGTTCTCGTCGATCGTGTCGATTCATGCCGTCGGGAGCATGGAGAGCCTCGGCCTATCCGGCCGCGCCCAGGAATGGGACGACGTGCGCGGCGGGCGCTTCACCGTCGACCAAAACGCCGGGCCATTGAGCGGAGCCTCGGGTTGGGACGGTAAGGTCGCGTGGAGCCAAGACTACGCCGGTCTCGTGACGATCGACGGCGGGACGAGCGGGCGCATCCAGGCGATCGATCAGGCCTATCTCGACAACCTCTGCTACCTTCGTCCGGATGCGGGCGGCGCGGTCGTCGTGTACGCCGGGCAGCGCAGTGCGGACGGCAAGCAGTACGACGTGCTGGCCGTCACCCCGCCCAACGGCAGCGAGCTCCAGCTCTGGATCGATCCGAGGACGCACCTCGTCGGCCAAGTAAAGACGACGGTGGGCAGCATCTCCATCACGACGGTCTATTCGAACTATCGGCGGATCGACGGGCTCACCTACCCCTCTTCTAGCTCTACGCAGACTTCGACCGGTAACTCCTTCGCAGAGCGATTTTATTCCGTCGAGCTCAACACGGACGTGGCCGAGCGCATGCGCGTGCCGGGAAGAAACGTGCACGACTATTCGGTCGCCGGCGGCGCGAGCATCAGCGTTCCGCTGCAAATCGTCAACAACCACATCTACGTCAGCCTAATGCTCGACGGGCACGGCCCGTACACGTTCGTCGTCGACAGCGGCGGCGATTACATCGTCACGCCCGAGGTTGCCGCAACGCTGCGCGCAAAGAGCGTCGGCGGCGTTAGGCTATCGGGCGTCGGCAACGCCACCGAGGGCGCCGCCTTCACGCGTGTCGATACGATTGCGGTCGGCGCCGCGCAGATCCGCAACCAATACATGTTGGTCTTACCGATCGCGAGCGGGTTCGGCGTCGCCGAGGGCATGCGCATTGACGGGATGCTCGGCTATCAGTTCCTCAGCCGTTTCCTCGCGACGGTCGACTATGCCGACTCGAAGCTCAGGCTCGCGATGCCGCCGGCGCTGCCGGCGGAAATGCCCGGCGCCGCGGCGATTCCGTTCTTCTTCGACGGGACGATTCCAATCATTTCGATCACCATCAACGGCATCGCGGCGACCGCGGAGACCGATACCGGCAACCGCGCCGGACTGGAGCTGCTGACGCCGTTTCTGGCCACGCATCCCCGCCTCGCCGGCCTCGCGAAGACGGCCCCAAGCGTAACCGGCTTCGGCGTCGGCGGGCCGTCGTACTCACGGCTCGGACGCGTTCCCTCGCTGCAAATCGGCCCGTACACCTTACCGAATGTCGTCACATTATTCAGCGTCGCGTCCCAAGGCGCGCTCGCGGATCCGTTTACGCCGGCGAACATCGGCGGCGCCGTGTGGCGCCGCTTCGATCTCACCTTCGACTACGTGCACTCGCGGCTGCTGCTCGCTAAAAACGCGCAGTTCGACCAGCCGTTCGGCTACGATCGATCCGGCCTCTTCCTGATCGATTCCGACGGCGCGTACACCGTGCTCTCCGTGCTCCCCGGGTCGCCAGCGGCCGCCGCCAATCTCGCCAAGGGCGACGTCCTGCTCACTGTCAACGGCGCCCCTGCGGCGAATCAGTCGCTCGCGGCCCTGCGCACACTCCTCTCCGGGCCGGCGGGCAGCGTCGTGCACCTCCACGTTCGCGGGCCGCGCGGCGTGGAACGCGACGCGAGCCTCACGCTGGCGGATTACGTTTGATCAGTTATGTGAAGGCGGGGAGCCCGGTGATTTCTTTGCCGACGATTAGCGCGTGCATCTCGCTCGTGCCCTCATAGGTCAGCACGGACTCGAGGTTGTTCATGTGCCGGATGATCGGATATTCGAGGGTCACTCCGTTGGCGCCGAGGACCGTGCGCGCCTCGCGCGCGATCGCGAGCGCCTCGCGCACGTTGTTGAGCTTGCCCAGGCTCACTTGCGGCGGCGCAAGCCGCCCGGCGTCCTTGGTGCGCCCCAAGTGCAGCGCCAGCAGCGTTCCCTTGTTGAGCTCGAGCAACATGTTGACGAGCTTTTGCTGCGTGAGCTGGTAGCCGCCGATCGCGCGATCGAACTGCACGCGCGTCTTGGCGTAGTCGAGCGCGGTCTCGTAGCAGGTTCGCGCGGCGCCCATCGCGCCCCAGACGATCCCGTAGCGCGCCTCGTTTAGGCATGCCAGCGGTCCGCTCAGGCCCTCGGCCAGCGGCAGCAGCGCGTCGGCCGGGACGCGACAATCCGATAGCGCGAGTTCGCTCGTCACCGAGGCTCGCAGGGAGAGTTTGCGATGGATGTCGGAGGCGGCGAACCCCTTCGAATCGCGCGGCACGATGAAGCCGCGTATCCCGGCCTCGGTCTGAGCCCAAACGATGGCGAGATCGGCGATCGATCCGTTCGTGATCCACATCTTCGTGCCGTCAAGGATCCAGTCGGCGCCGTCGCGCCGCGCGCGCGTTCGCATGCCCGCGGGATTGCTGCCGAAGTCGGGCTCCGTCAGGCCGAAGCAGCCGATGAGCTCGCCGCGCGCCATCCGCGGAAGCCAGGTCACCTTCTGCGCTTCGCTGCCCCAGCGATAGATCGCGTACATCGCGAGCGATCCCTGAACCGATGCGAAGCTGCGCACGCCCGAGTCGCCGGCTTCGAGCTCGAGGCATGCGATGCCGTACGCGACTGCGCTCGCGCCGGCGCAGCCAAAGCCATCGAGATGCATGCCGAGCAATCCTAGGCGCCCCAGCTCGCGGCCCAGGTCGCGCGGCAGCGTCCCGGCCTCGAACCATTCCGCGACGTTGGGCAGCACGCGCTCGCGCACGTACTCGCGCACGGTGTCGCGCACGAGGCGTTCCTCGTCGGACAGCAGGCTCGCGACGTCGATGAAGTCGATCGCGTCGGGGGACACTCAGGGGTCCCCTAACGCTTCAGAACGCGCGCGAGCTTGTCGAAGAGCGCCTCGATCGAGCGCTCGAATTGATCTTCGAAGCGCCGCCACAGGAGGCGCCCGTCCGTATCGGACAGCATCGCGTCCACGCGGTACTCGAGCAGCGTCTCCTTGCCCTCGCTCGACAGATGAAACCCATGGGTGCCATCGAACCCGTCGTTGCGAAAACGCCAGACGATACGCTCCTCGGGAACCGCTTCCTCGAGCACGCCGTGGATGCCGAGGTGCCACTCCTCGGTGCGGCGCGGCACCAGCGGGCCGGGAGAGCGCATGAAGGGTTGCGAGGCGAACGGCCAGATCTGATCGCCCGAGGTGCCCATCTCCTCGAGCAGATGGTAGATGCGGCGTTTCGTACCGTGAAACGTGCGCGACCGGAGTTCGTGAAGCTCGATGGGCATGGCCGGTCGTTCGCTTATCGAAGCGCGGCGACCCCTACGATGCCCGACAGCAGGATCAGCACCGGCGTGCTGAGTTTGCTGCGGATCATCAAGACCGTCACGACCGCCGCGACCGCATATGCCACCCAGCTCACCGCAACGCCTCGCGCGATCGTCCAGACGCTGGACCAGACTAGTCCGACTATCGCCGGCACTACAGTACAGCCGGAACCGATCGCCGGTCCCGCTTTGCGTGTGATCATGGCCAAGGGAAAATTCCAGGGAGTGATGCAGGCAACGACGCCGATGGGCTGCTTAATGACGACAATTCTTTTGTCGGCTTGATGCGGGGGAATGGTATCGCCGTAGATGCGCTTAGCTTCTTCACCAAACCATTCGAGAAAGGCGGCGGCGTAAGCGACTTCTCCGCGCGACTCGGCAAGAGGCTTGCCTTGTTCGAGAGTCATGAGCCGCGCAAGGTCTTCCTGGTTGGCCATCATCAGATCGAACCAGCGGCGAAGAACCGCAGCTCGTTCCTTTGCGGTTTTCTTGCTCC
>DATDGN010000239.1:0-14319 GCA_036522095.1 Candidatus Cybelea sp.
GTCCGACTCCGTAGAGCACGCCGCCCTTCTCTGCGATCAGTCCCGCAAACGGGTTGGCGGCGTCGCGCGGAGTGCCGGTGAACGCGTAGATCGCTTTGAACGTCCAGCCGCCCCTGACGCCTCGGGTTAATTTATAAACCGTACCGCATCCCCGGTTGATCGGCGCGCCTCCGCAGCTGGGATTGCCGCCGCCGGTCGCGGCCGTGCCGTACATGTCGCGACCGACGAAGATCGGCGGCGAGCCGGGCGTTGCGCCGTCGCTGCCGCTCTGAAAACGATGGAGAATGCGTTCGGTGTAGGTCGAGCCCGAACGGCGCAGCTCGAAGAGCACGCCGCAGCCGTTGACACCGGAGCGTCCTGACCCGCACGCCGGCGAACCTCCGCCGATCAGCGTCGCGCCGTAGAGATTGCCGGCAGGGTCGATCGTCAGCCCCGCGAGCGGCGACTTACCGTCCATTCCGCCCTTGAAGCGATACAGCACGCTCTCGACGTACTTCGGACCCTGTGGCGTCAGCTTGAACACAATCCCGTCGCCCGCGGAATCGCCGCCGTATTCGGTCGTGCCATACAGCGCGCCGCTCGCGTCCGCGATGACGCCGCTGCCCGGGCCCTGACCGTCGGTTCCACCGATGAACCGGTAGAGCACGCTCTCGATGTACGCGTCCGACCGTTCCGTGAGTTTGAAGACGGTGCCGCAGCCACCGAAACATCCGGTCCCGCCGCCGAACGTCGTCGTGCCATAAAGACGAAAGAGCACGCCGCTGCGACCGCCGCTCAGCGTGCCCTGCGGGCTTCCCCCGTCGCTGCCGGCTTTGAAACTATAGAGGACGCGCTCGCGCGCGAGCGGCAAAATCGAAGGCGCCGCTCCCGCATTGGCGTGCGGCAGACTTCCGTTCCCGGCGCTGCTCGAGCATGACGCCAGGAGAAGTGCGCCTACGACGACTTGGGCGAGTACGCCATGCAGTAACCGTTGGGAGAGATCGAGCCGTCGACGACCTGGCAGGTGCCGTTCGATGCTGCGTCCTTCCCCGGAATGAAAAACTTGCAGATCGCGCAATGCATGTTGCCGTTCGGCGTCGATTGATAATGCATCTGCGCCTGCGGTGCCTTCGACGCATCCGCCGCGGCTACCCCGGTCAGCGCGGCAGCGAGCGCGGGCAGGACGATTGCGCCCTCCAAGAACGTGCGCCGGGTTACGTGCGTCGCCTCACGAGCCATGTCGCTAGCCTCCTAAGATGTCAGTGCTTCGAGGGCAACGCTAGCGGCAACCTATGAGGAAAGAATGAATCCGGGTTGCGTCCAGGGCGTGCGTCAGATCGGCGATCAAGTCGTCGGTCTCCTCGATGCCGACCGAGAGCCGCAGCAGGTCGTCGGTGATGTCCAGACCCGCGCGCTCCTCCGGAGTAAGCGAGCCGTGGGTCATCGCGGCGGGGCTGCAGATCAGCGACTCCACGCCGCCGAGCGAGACCGCCAGGCCGAAGATCGCGGTCGAGGCGGCGATGGCGCGCGCCCGCTCCGCGCCGCCGGCGGGACGAAAGGCCACGATGCCGCCGAACCCGCTCATCTGCCGCTTCGCCAGCTCGTGCTGCGGATGGCTGGACAGCCCGGGGTAGTGCACCGCGAGCACGTCCTCGCGCGCGGCGAGAAACTCCGCGACCGCCTGGGCGTTGCGGACGTGCGCGCGCATCCGCAGGCCAAGCGTCTTGGCCCCGCGCAGCGTGAGGTACGCATCCCACGGCCCGGGCACCGCGCCGACACAGTTCTGATGGAACGCGATCCGCTGCGCGATCTCAGGATCGCGCGTGACGACCGCGCCGCCGATCACGTCGCTGTGTCCGCCGATGTATTTCGTCGTTGAGTGCACGACGAGGTCGGCGCCCAGCGCGAGCGGCCGCTGGAGAAACGGCGACGCGAACGTGTTGTCGACCGCGATCAGCACGCCCGGCGGCCGCAGGCGCGAGATCGCCGCGATGTCGCACAGCTTCAGCGTCGGATTGCTCGGCGTCTCGAGCCACACGAGGCGCGTCGCGCTCCGCGCCGCGGCCCACACCGCCGCGGGATCGGTCGTGTCGACGAACGTGACCTCGATTCCGTAACGGGCCAGCACCTGCGTGAACAGGCGATGCGTGCCGCCGTAGATGTCGCGCGTCGCGACGAGGTGATCGCCGCTGGACAGCAGCGACGTCGCGCCCGCGACGGCCGCCATGCCGGAGCCGAACGCGCTGGCAAACTCGCCCTCCTCGAGCGCCGCCAGCTGCCGCTCCATCGCGAGCCGCGTCGGATTGTTGGTGCGCGAGTAGTCGAATCCGTTGGTGACGCCGACCCTCGGCAGCGTGAACGTCGCCGTCTGATAGACGGGCACGATCGTCGCACCGGTCGCCGGGCAGGCGTCTTGGCCGCTCCACACGGCGCGCGTCGTAAAACCGTTTAACATCGCGCCGGCTCCAGTGCCGCGGCGACGACCGGCTCCAAGAGCGCCTTCAGCGCCGCCGGCTCTGCCAGGAACGCGTCGTGACCGTGCCCGGAGCGCAGCTCGACGTACTGCGCGTCGCACCCGGCTTGCACGCAGCGCGTCGCGGCCGCGCGCACGTCCTGCGGGCGGAACAGCCAGTCGGAGCTGATGCCGGCGAAGACGAGCTTCGGCGTCTTCGCGCGCAGCATCCCGCGCACGTCGAAGGAGTCCATCGCGTGCGTCAGCGCGGAGTAGCTCGCGCCATCCATGCGGGCCTCGAATAGGTCGGCCTGGCGTTCGAGATACCCCTCCACGTCGAACAGCGGCCGCCCCTTGCGATCCGGCCGGCGGTCGTGGCGCTCGTTCAGGAGCTCCTCGCTCTTGTACGTGAGCATCGCGATCTTGCGCGCCAATCGAACGCCGCGCGCGGGGTCGAGCGCGATCGCCTCGCGCTGCAGCGCGTTGAGCGCGACGCCCATCGCGCTGTGATGGTCGTGCGCGCCGACCATCACGCAGGCGCGCACGCGTTCGGGCGCCTCCACGGCCCACTGCAGCGCGCGCATGCCGCCCAAAGATCCGCCGATGACGACCGCGGTTCGCTCGATGCCGAGCGCGTCGAGCGCGCGGAGCTCGGCGCGCACGATGTCGCGCACGGTGATGCGCGGAAAGTCTTCGAGCGTCGTCGGACCGGTCGATCCGTAACAGCTTCCCAACGCGTTGATGCCGGCGACGAACCAATCGGCCGGATCGAACAGCCCGCCCGCGCCGACGATGCCCGGCCACCACTGCGCCGCTGCGCTCGATCCCGTCAGCGCGTGCTCGACCAGCACGACGTTCGATCCGTCGCCGCGGCGCGTGCCGTACGTCGTGACCCGTTGCTCGACGTTTGCGAGCGTCTGGCCGCAGTCGAGGCGCAGCGCGCCGATCGCGACCGTCTCTTCCCGCATCACGCGTGCGCGAGCGCGCGCTCGCGGTTCTCCGCGGCGGCGTCGTCCCAGATCGGATACGCGGAGAGCTCGGGGATGCGCTCGAGGTGCTCGAACCACGGGCGAATCTCCAGCGCCGGCGCGAGCGAGGCGTCGCGCGCACGAGCCGCGCCGCGCAGCACGTCCACGACGTCGCCCAGCACCGCGGAGGCCGTCGCCGGACCGCCTGCGCCCGGCCCGCGTAGCACGATGCGCTCGGCATCGCGCGCGACGACGGCGATCGCGTTTTCGGCGTCCGCGATGCGCGCGAAGTCGTGCGCCTGCGGGATCAAGACCGGCGCGACCTCGGCGAGCATGCCCGCGTCGCTCCTGCGCGCCGCGGCCACGAGGCGGATGCGAAAGCCCAGCATCCGCGCGCGGGCCACGTCGCGCTGCGTCACCGCGGTGATGCCGGAGCGGCGAATGCGCGGCGAGATCACGGCGAGCCCGAACGCGACTTCCGCGATGATGGCCAGCTTGTGCGCCGCGTCGGTGCCATCGACGTCGTTGGCGGGATCGGATTCGGCGTAGCCGAGGCGCTGCGCCGTCGCCAGCGCCTCGCCGAACTCCGCGCCGCGCTCCATCGCGGACAGGATCGACGTGCACGTGCCGTTGAGCACGCCGGTCACGGCGACGACGTCGTCGCCGGCGAGCGCCTCGCCCAGCGTGCGCAGGATCGGGATCGCGCCGCCCACGGCCGCCTCGAAGCGCAGCGCCGCACCGCGCGACGCGGCGAGCGCGCGCAGGCGCGGGCCCTGCGTGCCGAGCAGATCCTTGTTCGCAGTGACGACGTGGCGGCCGCGCTGCAGCGCGCGCTCCACCAGCTCGGCGGCGGCGTCCGTGCCCCCGATCAGCTCGACGACGAGATCCACGTGCGGGTCGTCCACGATCGAGCGGGCGCTGCGCGTGAAGAGCTGCCGATCCAAGGAACCGGGCCGCTCCTTGTGCGGATCGCGGATCGCGATCGCGCGCAGTTCGTAGCGAACGCCGCTGCGGCGCTCGATCTCGCGGCGCTCGCGCTGCAGCCGGTCGGCAACGCTCGCGCCGACCGTGCCGCACCCGAGCAGCCCAATTCCGACGGTCATTTTTACTCCAGGCCTCCTGTTGCGATGGGAAAGCGAAGAAAAGATCGCGCCCCTCGTCGTGTACGGCGAGGGGCGCGCGAAGCTGTTGTCCTTGAGTTACCTAAATGAGCTTCACGACGACCCTGCCGCATGCATGCGCATGCAGCCCATCGAGAACATCGTGCGTCCGGCACTCAGCGACATGGACGCAAAGATAGCACGCTGACGGAGGCGCGTCAACCCCGCCGCAACGGTTTTGCGAGCGCCTCGTACAGCGCGCCGATTGCCACGATCAGCGCCATCACGAGCAGCGTGACCCACCCGTAGTTGAAGATCGCGCGGCCGCTGCGCAGCGGACTCGGCCAGACGATGTTGAGCAGCATCAGCGCGAGGTAGAGCGCGCCCGCTACCGTCACCGGCACGCCCCAGCGGCCCAGTGTGAACGCTCCGCTCGGCTTCCAGCCGCGGCTGCGCGCGACCAGCGCGCCCGCGACCGTGAGCAGGAAGGCGAGGTAAATGCCGGACGTCGCGAACGAGACGAGCGCGTACAACGCGTTGACGTTGGCCGGATAGTCGAACCACAGCATGTGCACCGGTTTGCTCGGATTGATCAGCACGAGCAGCAGAAACAAGAAGGGCACGGCGGTTCCGATCAGGATCGCGTTGGCGGGCGTGCGATGCCGCGGCGATATGCGCCGGCACCAGTCGCTGCGCGGCAAGCCGCCGTCGCGCGCCAGCGCGTAGGCGACGCGCGCGCCGGCGCCCTGCACCGCCGTGCCGCAACTGAAGAACGCGACGATCACGAGCACGAGGAAGACATCTTGCAGCCAACCCGGCAGCGTCGCGAACAGCGTGTTGATGCCGCCGCTGATGACGCCGCCGATCCCGGACGCCGGCGTCGCGAGCAGCAGCCCGAGCACGAGCACGAACGACGCGATGCCTCCGTACAGCAGCGCGTTGCGCATCGCCTTCGGCACCTGGCGCTGCGCCTCGATGGTTTCCTCGGAGATGTCGCCCGCCGACTCGAACCCGTAGAAGATGTAGACGTTGGCGAGCACGGCCACGAGAGCGGCGGCGGTCCACCAGTTGCCGCCGAAGTTGAGACCGAGCGGGTTGCTGCGTGCGTACTCGACGTGCGCGGACGAAAAGATGAAGCCGAAGTGCTGATGGAATCCGAACGCCGCGAACACGAGGAACACGCCGAACGTGCCGAGCGTCTCCACGTAGACGCCGTAGCGCGCCACGCGGCCCAGGATCTTCGCGCCGATCGAATTCAGGATGGCCGACAGCACGATGATGCCGCCGGCGATGACGAAGATCGTGGCGTGGTCGTCGGGCCGCAGGTGCGTGTGAAACCAGATGTTCGAGAGCGACGTCACGTAGCCGACGGCGCCCGAATCGACCGACGCTACCGTGGCGAGCAGCGCGAAGCCGTAGATCCACCCGATGAACCAGCCGTAGCGCGGCCCGACGCTGTACTTGCCGTACTGATAGAGCGCGCCCGAGAGCGGATACTCGCTGGCGAGCTCGCCGAAGACGAGCGCGACGAGCAGCATGCAGCCGACGACGACGGGCATCGTCCAGATGTAGCGCGGGCCGCCGCTGCCGAGCCCGAGCGTGTACAGCGAGTAGATGCCTACCATCGGGCTCAGGTAGCTGAACGCGACGGCGAAGTTGTCGAAGAGCGAGAGTACGCGCGCGAGCTCTTGACGGTAGCCGAGCGCGCGCAGGCGGTCGTCGGTTAGTGGGCCGCCCACGCCCACGCCGTGATCCGCCAGCCGGACGCGCCCTTGTTCAACACGAGAGTCCAGACCGAGCCGGTCTCGTGCACGGGTTTTCCGTGCTGCTTGTACGTGTACGTCGCGGGGACGACCACGTACGCGACGTTGCCGTGCACGTCGACGCGCCACGGCTTGCCGAGCGTGACGATGCCGTCGGTGATTCCCTGACGCGCGTCATCCGCGGCGTAGGCGCGCGCCCAGTCCGCGCAACTCTGCCATTGGTGTTGCCCGAACTCGTCGATGATCGACGCCGGTGTCGCGCACGCGGCCAGCGCCGTCTTGGTGTCGCCCTTGTTGAAACCGTCCACGAACTGATTCACGGGCGCCATCACGGCCGCGTTCTCCGTCGCGGCGGCGGGGATCGCCGGCACGGCCAGGGCCAGCCCGCAAAGCACCAACGCGAAACGCTTGAACATCCTCTGCCTCCTGTATTGACAAATGTCGATTCAGGGCGCAATATCGAAGCATGTCGATGCAACGGTGCTGCGCGCCGCCTCGCGCGGCTGAGTTCGATGCCGAACCGGCAGCCGCTCTCTTCAAGGCACTGAGCGACCCTCATCGCCTGAGCATCCTCGCGACGCTGGCCCACACGCGGGACGCGGTCTGCTGCGTCTGCGACTTCACGGGCGCGCTGCCGCTCAATCAGCCCACGGTGTCGCACCATCTGCGGATCCTGCGCGAAGCCGGGCTCGTCGCGTGCGAGCGGCGCGGTACGTGGGTCTACTACCGGCTCGCCGAGGGAGTGCGGCAGCGGCTCGACGCTGCGTTGACGCATCTCTTCTTACGAAAGGTAACCACATGAAGGATCATGACTGCGTCTGCTGTTGCTGTTGCAATTGCTGTTGCCGCTGTTGCAAAAACGCGACCGGCTGCTGCGGCCAAGAGAACGACCGGGATGACGAGGCCTGTTGCGTAACGTAGCCGCATGAGATCGCGCGCCGTGCTGGTCGTCGGCATGCATCGCAGCGGCACCAGCGCGGTCGCGCGCGGCATCGCGGCACTGGGCGTCTATCTGGGCGACGACTTCCTCGACGCGCAGCTCGAGAATCCCACGGGCTACTGGGAGGACCAGGGCATCGTCGAGATCGACGAGCGCGTGCTGCGGGCGCTCAACCTCCGTTGGGACGACGTCGCGCCGATCGCGCCCGCCGACTTCCGCCGCTTTCGCATCCGGCTGCTGCAAGGCGCCGCGGCGCGCTACGTGAAGCGCACGTTTGCGTCGCATCCGCTCTGGGGCTTCAAGGACCCGCGCACGATCCGGTTGCTGCCGTTCTGGCAAGCCGTCCTGCGCAAATCCGGCGCTGCCGGCGCCTACGTGGTCGCCATTCGCAATCCGCGCAGCATCGAGGCGTCGCTGTTCCGGCGGCAGTCGATGGACGCCGCGCTAGCGCAGCGCCTATGGCTCGCGCACATGGTTCCCTATCTGCACCTGCTGCGCGGCCGGCCGATCGTCGCGGTCGACTACGACCTGCTGATGCGCGAGCCGCGCCCGCAACTCGAGCGGATAGCGCGCGCGCTCGAACTGCCCGCGCCGGACGCGCAAGAGATCGATCGCTTCGCGGCGGACTTCCTCGACGAGACGTTGCGCCACAGCGTGTTTGATCCCGACGAGGTCGATGCCGTCACCGAGCTCGAACGGTTGACGCAGCGCGCCTATCGCCTGCTCTACGACCTCGCGACGGATCGGCTCGCGCCGAACGGCGACGCGTTCTGGAGCGCCTGGGACGGCCTTAGATCACGATGGCGGTGAATCCGTGACGATGACCTTGGGAATCCAGATACCATCCGGCGATCGCGTGCTTGGCGTTCATGCTGGTGATGACGGTGGTTCCGGCCGCCGCCGGTGCGTCCACAGACTGCCAGTACTGCCCGCTCGGGCTCGTCGGGTTGGTGAGGATGAAGCCATGGGTCGCGCCGGCGCTGTCCACGTACGATCCGACGACCTGCTCCTGGAAGTCGAGTCCGTACGCGTACGTGGTCGTCGCTCCCGGATAGGAGAACGCCGTGTAGTTACCGCCGCGTAAGAGCCAGCCTTCGGTCGTGCCGCTGCTGGTCGTCTCGATGCCCGCGATGTCGCCTCGCAGGTTGACGATGGTCGCCTCCGCGCTCTGCGCGTTGGGCGGTTTGAGCGCAGTGTACTTGTTCTGCGCGACGAGGAGCTCGAAGGGCATATCGTTGCCGTAGTTGTCCTCGTAGTAGCCGACGGCAGCATCCGAGCCGTTGATGCTGAGCAGTTCGTCGATGTAACCAGGTTTCTTTGGGGTCTTGGGGTCCTTATACAGCGTGAAGATGCCTCGGTTCTGCACGAATCCCCACGTGTTGTGCTGCTGCGTATTGTCGAGGAAGTAGCCGTCGCGGAGATGGTTAGTGCTCATCGCCTGAAGGTACGTGTCGACGGCTCCCGGGTAATCCACTTGCTGGAACTTCGTATAGGGCGGCTGGGCGATCCAGCCGTGGCTCGGATCGCTCGGTGACCCGCTTCCAAAGTTGCCGGAGAGCGCCCCGAGCTCGTTGATGGTCGTTGCCTCGTTGAATGTGGTGCTTCCCGGGTTGTCGATCGTCGTGAACGAGAAGGCATACGGTGTCGCCGACGGCTTCGTGGCCGGGCTGACCAAGCTGGATTTTAGCCTGGAGGCACTTTGCAGGGAAGGTGCGAGGGGCGACGGTCCGCTACAGGCAGCGACGACCGCCGCGCAGATCGCGACAAGGAAGGTAGCATACCGCCCCTTTCGCGTCCCGAAAAAAGAGTAAGACATGTGAAGATCCTCTGTAAATAAATGAATGAGAACGAAGCGAGGCCCCACGACGGAGGTCGCGTTCACTCCAGGGGACCGGTAGGAGGCCTTGGGCCTCTCGCTGTGTTTTCGTGGCGCTCATCGTTCCGCTAGGTTTGTTGATAGCAGTGCAAGGTTTCCCAAGCGGTCCTGAGTCGGCCTTGGCCGCGGAACGCGGCGAAAGCCTCGGCGAGAACCAGGCTTGTAGACCCTATTCTATCCGAATTCATGCGCCACCTCAAGAGCGCAAGGCTGCTTGTTGGCTGAGGTCGTCGGCGAGCTGAAACGATGCGGCGCGACGCGAAGGTTCCCCTCATCGTGGTGCGCGAGCGGGAGCGGGAACCGATTCCCGTTCACTCATAAGCGGTTTGCTCGACGCCGGAGCGGAGCGGCTAGCCCTCCTCCTCGGGCTGTCGCTCTTCTTCGGGTTTGCGTTCGAGGGGTTCTACGCCGAAAAGCTGCCGCACCGCCCGGGCGGCGTCCGGAGCTTTCCGCTGCTCGCGCTCGCGGGCGGCGGCCTCTATCTGCTCGAGCCGCGCTACGCCGCCGCATTCATAGCCGGGTTGCTCGTCGTCGGCTCCTGGCTCTACGCGTTCGTGTGCCGCGAGCTCGCGGCCGAGCAGCCCGAGGGCATGTACATGGTGCCCGTCTGCAACCTGTTGGTTTACGCGCTCGGGCCGATCGCGCTGACGCAGCCGCTCTGGATTTCCGTCACGGTCACCGTTGCCGCGGTGCTTTTGCTCGGCGGCAAGCACACGCTGCACGATTGGGCGCGGCGCGTCTCGGGCCAGGAGGTGATGACGGCCGCCCAGTTCCTGATCCTCGTCGGCGTCGTCTTGCCGCTGCTCGCCGGCAAGCCCCCGATTCCGTACACGTCGATCGCGCCGTTCGGCGTCTGGCTCGCGGTGGTCGCGGTGTCGTCGATCTCCTACGCGAGCTACTTGCTGCAGCGCTACGTCTTCCCGGGACGCGGCACGTTTTTGATGGCGATCCTCGGCGGACTCTACTCCTCCACCGCCACGACGACCGTCCTGTCGCGCCGCGCGCGCGACGAGGGCATGACGCGCGAGCTGCAGGGCGGCATCGTCGTGGCGACGGCGATGATGTATCTGCGCATCCTGCTCGTCTCTTTTCTCTTCAACGCAAGCCTCGGTCGCATGCTGGCCGTGCCGCTCGTCGGCCTCGCCGTCGTCAGCGCCGTCGTCGCCGTAGTGTGCGCGCGCCTCGGCGCGCGCTCGGCGTCGGAGGCGGAGCCCGTCAATCCGCTGCAGATTTGGACGGCGCTCGTCTTCGCCGTGCTCTTCATCGCGATCTCGATGCTGACGACGTTCGTGAAGAGCCATCTGGGCAACTCGGGCATCTACGGGCTCGCGGCCGTCGTCGGCGTGACGGACATCGACCCGTTCGTCCTGAGCCTGGCGCAGGGAGGCGCGAGCGGAATCGGGCTGACGACGGCGGCCACCGCCATCGTCATCGCGGCGTCGTCCAACAACGTGCTCAAGGCGATCTATACGATCGTGTTCTCGCGACGGCGCGAGAGCTGGCTGCCGGCCGCGATCCTCGGAGGGATCGCTCTGCTCGGACTCGCGGCCGCGGCGCTGTTGCCGCGGTGATCGAGTCGCTCACCGTTCGCCGCGCCGCAACACGTGATCTCGAAGCCATCCGGCGCATCTACAACGAGGCCATCGAGGACCGCGTCGCGACGCTGGACGTCGCGCCGAAATCGCCCGCCGAGATCGACGCCTGGTGGCGCGACCACGATGATTGCTATGCCGTAATCGTTGCGATCGAGTCGGGGATGATCGTCGGATGGGCGTCGCTCAATCGCTTCTCGCACCGCTGCGCGCACGCCGCGATCGCGGATCTCTCGGTATACGTCGCGCGCGCGCACCGCGGACGCGGCGTCGGCGCGGAGCTGCTGCGCCGGCTCGAAGGAGAAGCGCGGGCCGGCGGATTTCACAAGATCGTTTTGCACGCGCTCGACTCGAACGAGCTCGGCAAGCGCCTCTACCGCAAGTGCGGATTCCGCGAGGTCGGCGTGTTCGAGCAGCACGGCGTCATCGACGGAGGCTTCGCCGACGTGGTCGCTATGGAAAAACTGCTCAGGCCGTGCTCGGCAAGCCCCTAGTAAGCGATTATTATTCCCTGCGCGTTGATCTTCGGTAGCCTATGCAGCACCTTGTCGGCGCCCTGAGAGATCGCCGTGGCGTTCGTGGAACCTCCCTTGAAATAGATGCACTGCGCGTTCGTAGGGCAGCTCGGAAGAACTCGTGTTGGCGGGTGGGTTGCCGAGCACGCCACGCCTGGGTGAGCGGTCGGGCACGGTGGTACCGGATACTGCAGGTAATGTATCTCGATTCGTTTGCAGCTCTTCTGCGCGAGACACGAACCTGTGCCCTGGAAGTACGCAACGCCTTTGGTTGACCCGAGCAGGTCGAAGCCTACGGGGTTCCCGTCCCCATTTCCGTATGCATCGCCCAGAAACCGCACGACGCCAAGTGCCACCACCAGAGCCACGGCGATGATCTGAAAAACGATCCGATATTTCATGCCGCCGTCTTAGCGTGGGAGCAAGCTAGGCCCTCCCGGGTTGGGCGAGGAACGCAGCAGGTAGAGTAGCCTACGCTAGAAAGCTTTGCCTATAGGAGGTAATCGCATGCGAATGAATGCCGCGACGGTTGGAGCGGGCGCCGGTATTGCCGTCGTTTTCTTGCTGATCGGCCTGTTCTTCCATAAGTGCCCGCTTGACGGCAATCCCGTCGGCTTTCACATCAACGGGACGGTGATCCTCGGCAACGCTAGCGCGTTTGATCTTAGCAAGTGCGGCAGTAGCTGCACGCTGACCTTTGATCTTCGAACCGACGAGAACGCCGCTGCAACCGCAGTAACGTGCGCTAGCGGCGCGAACTGCGTTCATTTCAACGACAACGGTAAAGACAAATTGACCGTCAAAATCACGACCAAGGACCCGGAACGCACTTTTTACGACCACGTCGACGGAACGGTGACGTTCGCGCCGTAGTCACCTAGTATCCCAGTTCTCCGCATTGACCGGATAGCCGAGCATGTTACGCGCGAAGCCGGTGACGCGCGGGCCTTCGACGTCGAAGTATCGCGGGTAGTCGAGCGCGATCACCGGCATGCGGTCGTAGACGATCTGCTGCATCGCGATGAAATCGCGTTCGCGCCGGCGCTCGTCGGGCGTAACGATCTGGTCAAGAAACGCCGCCTCGAAGCGCGGATCGCAAAAACGCTGGACGTTGTTGCCGTCGGGGCCGACCTGATCGCACGCGAACACGACGCTCTGCTCCGGGTCGGCGCCGCCGACCCAGCCTTGCGCGGAAATGTTGAAGCGGCCGGTGCGCAGCGGTCCTTGGGGCGCGTTGTAGATGCTGGGCGGAAACGATTTGATCGCGACGCGAATGCCGACGGCGGCCAGCTCGCGCTGGATGATGGCCGCGAGCCCGCTGCCGTTGCCCAGCTCCTGGCGCACGAGCAGCACGTCGAGCGGCGCGCCGTTCTTCACGCGCACGCCCTGCTGTAGCCGCCAGCCGGCGCGGTCCAGTTCGGCCGCGGCGGCGGCGGCGTTGCGCGCAATCGGCCGCAGCGCCGCGTCGCTCCACGGAAACACCGGCGGCAGAAAGGCCGCCGCGCGCTTGTACAGCCCGTGGAACGTCAGCTCGATCACCGGAACGTCCAGCGCCAGCGCCATCGCGCGGCGCACGGCGACGTCGTCGGTCGGCGCGTTCGCCGTCTGAAGCGCGAGATAGTCCAGGCCGTTGATGGCGGTCGGCGCGACGCGCATGCCCGGCGGCGCGACGGCCACCTGCGCCGGCTCGACGCGTCCGAGATCGAGCTCGCCGGTTCGCACGCCGATCAACACCGAGTTGAACGTCGGCGTCATGCGCAGCTCGATGCGCGCGAGGCGCGGGCGCGGCGAGTAGTACGGGTTGGGTTCGAGCACGATGCGATCGCCGCGGCGCCACTCCGTCACGCGAAACGGTCCGGTCCCGAACGCGTGCTCCTCCCACGCGGCGCCCTGCAGCGCGGTGCTCGTGAACGCGTGCGCGGGTAGGATGCCGAAGGCGTAATCCGATTGGGCGAAGAGCTCGCGCACCGCCGCGTTCCACTGGGAGCGCAGGCGCACGACGACCGTGTGCGCGTCGGTCGCCGTCAGCGACGAGACGCGGCGATAGGCGTCTACGCCGAGCACGGGGTTGCGCGGGTCCTCGATCGCCCGAAACGTGAACGCGACGTCGGCGGACGTCAGCGGCCGTCCGTCGGCGCAGCGGACGTCGCGGCGCAGGTGATAGACGATCGTCCGGCCGTCGGGCGAGATGTCGCCGTTGGCGCGCGAGGGTACGCGCGTCACTAACACGGGCACGAGGCGATTGCGCGCGTCGAGGCCCACGAGCGTCTGAACGAACAGCAGGTCGAAGCCGATCGTGTCCTGATCGTGCGCGAGCAGCGGGTCGAGCGAGGACGGATCCGACGTGTCGGCGATGCGCAGCTCGTGCGGCGCCGCCGTCGCCACGCGCGAACACGCGGTGCACGACGCTGCGATCGCCAGCGCGAGCGCGATCGGCCGCGGTGTCACGCCGGGGCCTTCCCAGCGCGTTGCGCCTTCAGCGCGGCGAGCGCGTCGTCGACGTGCATGCGCGCGCCCTCCTCGCGCAGGGCGGCGCGCTGCGGCGCCGGCAGCATCGTTTCGAGCGACTGCGCGGCGATGTCGTACGCGATGCTGTCGCGCAACTCGCGTCCGCTCTCCTCGAAGATGCGGTCGGCGAGGCCGAGGAACCGCGCCGCGAGCTCGTTCGCGCCCTCGAGGGCATGAATCGCCGCGAGCCCGTGAAACGCGCGGGCGATATAATCCTTCAGCTGCAGCTCGTTGGCGTCGTCGAGCGTGGCCAGGAACTCCGCGAGCGCCTCATCGCGGCGGCCCTCTTTGAGCGCAACGGTCGCGAGCCCCTGACGCGCGGCGCAGACGCCGTACCGGTCGTTCTCGCCGGTCTTCTCGACGAACGCGCGCTCGAACAGTGCTCGCGACTGCGTCAAGTCGTTGAGGCCGAGTTGCACCCAGCCCATCGCGATCGTAAACTCACCCCCGATGCGCTGTTCGCCGAGATCCGCCGCGCGGCGCCGCGCATCTTCCAGCAGCTCGGAAGCCTGCAGCAGCTCGCCGCGCTGGCGCGCCAGCATGCCGAGGTTTCCTAGGCACAGCATTTCACCGCGGGCATCGCGCGACAGCGTAAAGCCCTCGAGCGCCTCGCGATAGAGGTCTTC
>DATDGN010000240.1:0-9333 GCA_036522095.1 Candidatus Cybelea sp.
GGTTTGCCGCCGCGCCTGCACCTGCGCATCGTCGTGCTTGGGCAGCGCCTGGGCCGCTACGACGGCCGCGAAGGCGGCCTCGTCGCGCCGGCGCGCCGCGGTCAGCTCCTCGCGGAGGCGGTCGGCCTCGGCGACGACGTCCTCGAGCGGCGCCGACGCGATCCGTCCGACCATGGCGACTAATGCGGCGGCGACGGCGCCGATTAGCGCCGCGGCGCTGCCGCCGCCCGGTACGGGATCGCTGGAGGCGAGGCGGCGGAGGTAGTCGTCGAGCGTTTCCACGCGGGGCAGAGTTGGCGGATGGGTTCGGCGAGCCTGCGGCGAAAGGGCGGCGTGCCATTTACCCCAACCCCTAGGAGTTCATCTTGCCAGTTTTGGACACAGCCCAAGGCGACGTCAAAGACCGCAGCCTCGCCGAGGCAGGCCGTTCGCGCATCGCGTGGTCGGCCGCGTACATGCCCGTCCTGGCCCAGATTCGCGATCGCTTCGAGATCGAGAAGCCGCTGCGCGGCATGCACATCGGTGCGTGCCTGCACGTCACGACAGAGACCGCGAACCTCATGCTCGCGCTGCAGGCCGGCGGCGCCCAGCTCGCGCTCTGCGCGAGCAACCCCCTCTCGACCCAGGACGACGTGGCGGCGGCGCTGTGCGACTACGGCATCCCGACGTACTCGATCAAGGGCGAAGACAACGCGACCTACTACTCGCACATCGAGTCGGTGATCGCCGCGCACCCGCAGATCTCGTTGGACGACGGCTGCGACCTGGTGACGACGATCTTCACCAAGCATCCGGGCCAGCTCGCCAAGATGATCGGGGGCTGTGAGGAGACGACGACCGGCGTGATCCGGCTGCGCGCGATGCAGCGCGACGGCGTGCTGCCGTACCCGGTCATCGCCGTGAACAACGCGCTGACCAAGCACATGTTCGACAACCGCTACGGCACCGGACAGTCCACGCTTGACGGGATCATCCGCGCCACGAACGTGCTGCTCGCCGGCCGCACGCTGGTCGTGGTCGGCTACGGCTGGTGCGGACGCGGCATCGCCGCGCGCGCCGCCGGCATGGGCGCACACGTGGTCGTGACCGAGGTTGACCCGCGCAAGGCGATCGAGGCCACCATGGACGGCTACCGCGTGATGCCGATGAGCGACGCGGCCAAGATCGGCGACATCTTCGTGACCGTCACCGGCAACTATCACGTGATTCGCGAGGAGCACTTCAAGTTGATGAAGGACGGAGCGATCGTCGCCAACTCCGGCCACTTCAACGACGAGCTGGACCTCGAATCGATCGCGCGCATGGCGCGCGGCAAGACGGAGCCGCGGGCATTCGTCGAGCAGTACGAGCTGCACGACGGCCGCAAGATCTGCATCCTCGCCGACGGTCGTCTGGTCAACCTCGCCGCCGCCGAGGGGCATCCCGCGGCCGTGATGGACATGTCGTTCGCCAATCAGGCGCTCTCGACCGCGTATCTCGTGTCGCACCACGAGGCGCTCGAGAAAAAGGTCTACGACGTACCGCTCGAGATCGACGAGGAGGTCGCGCGCCTCAAGCTGTCTTCGATGGGTATCGAAATCGACACTATGACGCCCGCGCAGGTGAAGTACAGCGCGTCTTGGAGCGAGGGGACGTAAGTGACGTACACGCGGCTCTTCACCAGCGAGTCGGTGACCGAGGGCCATCCCGACAAGCTCGCCGATCAGATCTCGGACGCGGTGCTCGACGCGCTGCTGCGCGACGATCCGTACTCACGCGTGGCGGTCGAGACGTTCGCGATCACCGGCCAGATCCACATCGCGGGCGAGGTGACGACCAAGACGTACGTGGACATCCCGAAGCTCGCGCGCGAGGTCGTCCGCGACGTCGGCTACACGCGCTCGGCGATCGGCTTCGACGCCGAGACGTGCGGCGTCAGCGTTTCGATCGACGAGCAGTCGCCGGACATCGCGCTGGGAGTCGATCGATCGCTCGAGGCGAAAGGGGGCGACGACGACGAGTTCGAGCTCGTCGGCGCGGGAGACCAGGGCATGATGTTCGGTTACGCGTGCCGCGAGACCGAGGAGCTCATGCCGCTGCCGATCGTGCTGGCGCACAACCTCACGCGCCACCTTGCCGCGGTGCGCAAGAACGGCGACATTCTCTACCTGCGCCCGGACGGCAAGTCGCAGGTGACGGTGGAATACGACGGCGACCGGCCGCTGCGCGTCGAGGCCGTCGTCGTTTCGACGCAGCACGATCCCGAGATTCCGCTGGAAGAGATCCGCCGCGAGATCACCGAGAAGGTGATCGACCACGTGATTCCGGTCGCGATGCACGACAACCGCACGCGCGTCTACGTCAATCCGACGGGCCGCTTCGTGATCGGCGGGCCGAAGGGCGACGCGGGCCTCACCGGGAGAAAGATCATCGCCGACACGTACGGCGGCATGGCACGCCACGGCGGCGGCGCGTTCTCCGGAAAGGACCCCACCAAGGTCGATCGGTCCGGCGCCTACGCTGCCCGCTGGGTCGCGAAGAATGTCGTAGGCGCGGGCCTCGCGGACCGCTGCGAGGTGCAGGTCGCCTACGCGATCGGCGTCGCGCATCCGATGAACGTCTCGATCGAGACGTTCGGCACCGGCCGGCTTCCCGATGAGCGCATCGCGAGCGCGGTCAAGTCGCTGTTCGACCTTCGGCCGGCCGCGATCATCCACCACCTGCAGCTGCGCCGCCCGATCTACCGGCAAACGGCGTCCTACGGCCACTTCGGCCGCCCGGATCTGGATCTGCCGTGGGAGCGGCTGGACCGGACCGACGCGTTGCGCAAAGCAACGGCTTTTAATGGAGAACAGCTTCGTGTACCGAACTTTGCCGGTTAGACTCGCCGCCGTCGTCGCGGCGTTCGCGGCATGCGGCGGGCTCGCGCAAGCGACGACCTTCGTGCCGTCGCAGACGTTCAAGGCCGGGACGCGTATCCAGACGTCGCTCGAGGAGCATCTGGACTCGTCGAAGCTGGCCTACGGCGACAAGTTCAAGTTGCTCATCGTGGATACGTCGGTCCCGGCGCTGCATGGAGGGTACATCGTCGGCTGGATCACCGACGTGCGCCAGCCGTCGGGATCGGAGCGGGCGCGCGTCGGCTTCTTTCTGACGACGATCCACCTTCCCAACGGAAAGAAGAAGAGCATCACCGCGTACGTCGTCAACAAGGGAGTCGTGCAGATCAATCCCGCGGCGCAGTACAAGCAGCGTCAGCAGCTTTCGCCGATGACCGGCGTCCCGTACGGCACGGTCACGCCCGGACCGATCGCGTGGCAGATGCGGCTCGGCAGCGGTCCCTCGACCGTCAAGCACGAGCAGTCGGGGACGCTGGGCGGCTACGTCTACGGCACGAAAGCGAACGAACCGATCGTCGTCAACGCGGGCACGTCCGTAACCGTCGAGCTCGCCGAAAACCTTACCGTCCCGTAGGGCGTAGTAATTGGTCCATCGTGCACTGCCGCGGCGGCTTGTCCGGGCGCCAGCGCAGCAGCCGCGCGGCGTGGCGAAAGCGATGCCCTGTGACGTGATCGAAGGCTACCTCGACGACGACCTGCGGCCGGACCGGAAACCACTCTGACGCCTCGCCGCGCCGCCAGCGGCTCGGGCCGCCCGGCGCGACGCCCGTGAACCCGGGAGGTTCGACGATCGGACGCAGCAGCTCGGCGGCGCGCTTGCGTTCGGCGGCGCTCATCGATCCGACGAAGCCTACGTGGTGCAGCTTCCCCTCGTCGTCGTAGAGTCCGAGCAGCAGCGACGCGACGCCGACGCTCCCGGCGCGAAAGCCGCCGACGACGCAATCCGCCGTGTAGTTGCGCTTGATCTTGGTGGCCGCATCGCGGCTGCCGAACGCGTAGGCGACGTCGCGTTTGGCGATGACGCCGTCGAGCCGCGCGACGCTTCCGGCTAGCCAGGCCTTTGCAAGTTCGACGTCCGGCGTTGCCGGCGAGGGCCGTACGGTCGGATTTTCCGCGAAGTTTCTGGCCACGAAAAGCTCGAGGCGCTCGCGGCGCGCGTGTAAAGCGCGCTGGTAAAATGCGCTGCGGCCCTCGACGAGGAGGTCGAACACGATGTACGAGGCCGGAGTCTCCTGTGCGAGGCGGCGTACGCGGCTCGCGGCCGGATGGATGCGCTGCAGCAGGGCGTCGAAGTCGGAACCGTCGTCGGTCGCGACGAGCAGCTCGCCGTCGAGCACGAATTGGCGAGCGCCGGCCCTGAGCAGCGCCTCGACGATCTCGGGGAAGTAGCGCGTCAGGGTCTCGCCGGATTTCGATTGTAGCTCGACGTCGCCGCCGTCGCGGAAGGCGATGCACCGAAAGCCGTCCCACTTGGGCTCGTAGCTCCAGCCGTCGCCTTCCGGAATGCGCGCGACGGCGCGGGTCTCCATCGGCTCGATCGGCGGCCGAAGGAGCAGCGATTCAAACGGCGGCACCGGCGTCCGTGTCCGAAAACTTCGCGAGATTGAAGCGCCCGCGGGCGCTCAGCAGCGGCTGCCACAGATCGCCGAGTTTGGCGAGACGTTCGGGGACGTTGAAGATCGTGAAGTCGCCCGTCTCGCAGCCGGCCTCGATCTCTTCCCACGTGACGGGCGTTGAAACGGTGGCCGCTTCGTTGGGCCGCACGGAATAGATCGAGGCGAGGGTCTTGCCGAACGCGTTCTGGTTGTAGTCCACGAGCACGTGGTTCGGCGGACGATTTGCCACGCGATAGATCGCGGTGAGAACGTCGGGGTGCCCCTTGGCCATCTGATGGCCGATCTGTTTGGCGATCGCCCAGACCTCGTGCTGCGTGAGATCGCGGCGAATCGCGACGTAGATGTGCGCGCCTTTGCTGCCCGACGTCTTGGCGAACGGCGCCATGCCGAGACCCTCGAGCACGTCGCGGACGATCAGCGCCGCATCGCGTACGACCGCGAAGGTCGCACCCGGCGTCGGATCGAGGTCGAAATGCAGATACAACGGACGATCCGGATCCTCGCAGAGCGAGTACCACGGATTGAGGTCGATGCATCCGAGGTTGATCAGCCAGAGCAGTGCCGCGCGCCCGTCGACGAGCGGAAAGTCGATGACGTTGCCGGAGCTGTGCTCGATCGAACAGGTCTTGATCCACGCTGGCCGCGGCGACGGCGTACGTTTCATGTAGAAGAAGTCTCCGGTGACGCCGTGCGGGTAGCGCTTCATCACCATCGGCCGGTCTGCAACGTGTGGTATCAGGACGTCGGAGATGCTAAAGTAGTAGCGCAGCAGATCGCCCTTGGTGAGCTTGAGCTTCGGAAAGTAGACCTTCCGCAGGTTGGTCAGCGCGACGCGGCGCCCGTCGACGTCGAGCGTCGCGTCGTCGACGTCGCTCGCAATCGCTACGGCATCGTGGTCGCGCCTGGGACGCTCGGCCATCCCGCCTTATACCAGCAAGGCAGGGTGGCGTTCCTGGCCGTGGAACCAGGGACCGCCTGCGCCGAGCTGCCACGCCGTTCCGGATTAGCTCAGTTGGTAGAGCAGCTGACTGTTAATCAGCGGGTCGTTGGTTCGAGTCCAACATCCGGAGCCATAAAACAAAGGCCCGTTTCATGAAGCGGGCCTTTGCATTTGGGCAGCCACGCATTGTGCCCTTACGAAGACCTCATGGCGTGGCGGTCGGACCTGGCTTGGCTCCGTCGGCTACTACCAAAACGTCCCGCATGTTGTCTGACTTGTAGTGGAAAGCACACACGATAAGATAGATACCTTTGACGAGGCTAAGTGTGGTCCTCAGAACCCGTTGAAATATTGGTGATCGTTATTTTTGTTCCGAGTGGGAATCCGAGTCTCTGCGAGCGACCACTCTGCGTGAAACCGGCCGCATCAGCGTTCCAACCCTTCAAAAATACATGTCCAGCTTGGTCCGGATATCCCGCGCCGGTCGTATGGGGTGCTACTTGGTGATACCAAGTGCATGCGTCGTGTTGGCGCTCGCCTTGATTGCGTGCGGTGGTGGATAGCAAACCTCGGGTGCGACGGATCTATCCGCCCGGCAAGAAGGCGCCATCGTCGTCGATTTCGATCAGTGGGCCGGCTCAGCCGTGACCACGAGCCCGATCAATGGCTTCGCTACGGGCACGGCGCTCGTTCCCGCAGCGCCGCAGTGACCACTCGGCTCCTAGGCCGCTTTCGGTTGGAGGACGGGAAAGACGCGGTCGAGCGCGGTGACCGAAAGCGTGCGAAGCACGTTGGCCCGAGTCGAACGAAGCGCGAGGTCGCCGCCACTCGAACGCACGCCGCGCAACAGCTTGATCAGCTCTCGCAGCGCGGCCGAATCGAGGCTGGCGACGGAGTCCAGGTCGAGGACGACCCGCTCAGCGCCGTCGCGCAGTGCCTCAAGAATTGCGGCCTCGATGGCGGGAAAGCTCTGAGGGCGATACTCGATCGTGACGGACTCCATGCGAGACTGTGACACCTTCCGGCCACGTTGGGATGCGATCATTGGCGATCTCCTTTGAAGGTCGCGGGCAAATAGGATACTCATCGTATCGAGGAGGGCGTACGAAAACGCACGGCGGGCAGTGCCCCGAGGAGACTGCCTCCGGCGGTCGGGTTCCAGGATGAACCCGGCCCGACTTGGGAGAACGCCGAGCCGATGATGAGTTTGCGCTTCAGCCGCTACGCTTTGGGCGTTTTCACGGCAGTGTCTATGCTTACGGCGTGCCAAGGGTCGCCGCCGATCGGCGCCGCTCCGCAACCCGCGTACCATGGCGCGTGGATGGGGCCCAATGCCGTCAAGCGCGCGCTGTTATACGTTACCGGCGGGTGCGGCGGCACGTGTGTTTTCGACTACCCGGGCGGCAGACTCGTGGGTCACCTCGGCGTTGCCGGCGCGGGGCTGTGCTCGGACGTTCACGGCAACATTTTCGTTCCGACTGCGACCAGCAGCGGGCAGGCCGTGGTTTATGAATACGCGCACGGCGGAACGACGCCCATCGCCACTTTGAACGTGCCCGGCCTTCTCGCCGAAGGCTGTTCGGTGGATCCGGCGACTGGGAATCTCGCCGTTACGTATCTGTGTAAGAACTGCGATTACGGGCCCGTCGCGATCTTCCAAAACGCGCAGGGCTCTCCGACCTCCTACGAGCAGGCCGGAGTGTTCCTTTCGTATTGCGGTTACGATAATAAAGGGAATCTTTTTGCAGACGGTTCAGGCGGCAGTCAGGTCGCGCTGCTGGAACTGCGTAAAGCGGGGACAAGCCTCAAGCCGATAACGCTGAACCAGCACATCAGTGTGGCCGGTCAGGTCCAATGGGACGGCACGTATCTCGCCATCGAAGACTTATCGAACCCGGTGATCTATCAGTTCAGAGTTTCGGGTTCGGCGGCGAACCGCGTCGGCACCACGCACCTTATGGGCACCGGCAGCATGGGCGCGCAATCGTGGATACAAGCGGGGACCGTCATCGTGCCATTCGGAGCGAATACGCACAGTCCCAACCAGGTGGGCCTTTGGAACTACCCCGCCGGCGGGACACCCGCGAAGGTCATCCGGAAGCACCTGAGCACGAGCCTCTTGGCGGGGGCGACCGTTAGCGTACCCTAGGTTTTATGAACGACGCAAAACGACTCGCCTCCGCGCTCAACGCACTTACCGGCTCACCGCAGTTCTCTAACAGCAAAGCGCGTGCTGCGGCGCGCCAAGACACATCCGTCAATTGGCCAGCGACCAAAATACTCAACGCGGAATTCAACCCCGAAGTGGACGGGTTTGAATCCTTCGTCATGAACGACGGAAGCACGTGTGCGTGGGCGCCCGGGCAATTCCGATACGTCGCAAAGTAAATGGCGCCGCGTCCGAATGTTGAGCAAAGTCGCTTTCTGATTCATCGCCGCCCACTCTCAGGCCTTACAGGGGAACGCATGCAATGCTGGTTACGTTACGAGATCGCGAAAGGAGCGGAACTCGGTGCGTTTCTCGATCGTTGCCGCCGTGGCGGCGCTGGCTGCGTTAACGGCCTGCGCGAAGTCGACCAGCTTGCTGCCCCAGGCGGTCTCGAGCGCGTCGTGCCGGCCGCACACTCGGCAAAGCGTTTCAAGCGTGTTTCCGCCGGTACCGACTCGTGCGACGGCCGCACAGTTGGGGCTCTGGCCGCGCCGAGGGCCGTCGATGCGCGTCTGCGGCGATGTCGGAAAGGGTTTTGCGCGCTGTCAGGCCTGGCTGCGCACCGACATCGATGGGGAAATTCAACCGGACACGCCGGGCGGCTACGCTCCCAGCGAACTGCAGACGGCATACGGGCTAACGGCCGCCAGCAAAAATAACGGCGCCGGACAGACCGTCGCGATCGTCGACGCATACGACGATCCGAACGCCGAGTCCGATCTCGGCGTTTACCGCTCGCGCTACGGTCTACCGGCCTGCACCGCATCGAACGGATGCTTTTCGAAGCAGAAGTTCACCTCGCAAACGAATACCGGATGGGCCGGGGAAGAGTCGGTCGATGTGGAGATGGTCTCTGCAATCTGTCCCAACTGTAAGATACTCCTCGTAGAGGCAGCATCGGCCGGCATCGGCGATCTCAGCACCGCCGAAAGATTCGCAACCGCCCATGCCGACTACGTCAGCAACAGCTGGAGCGGAAACGAGGGGACGAGAACCTACGATGGCGACTATAGAGGTTGCGGCGCGATCGTGGCTGCGACCGGCGACGCCGGCCACGACTCCACGGCGCAGTGGCCCGCGGTACTTCCGAACGTCATCGCGGTTGGCGGCACGAGCCTGACGTCGATCAGCCCGCGCGCGGAAACCGCATGGCTGCGAGCAGGCAGCGGCTGCAGCAAGATTTACGGCCAGCCGAGCTTTCAGGCCGGTTTGAACACCGGTTGCGCGATGCGCGCGGAGGCGGACGCTTCGGCCGATGCCGATCCCCACACTGGGGTTGCGGTCTACGACTCGTTCCATCACGGCGGCTGGCTCGTCTTTGGCGGAACGTCCGTCGCCACGCCGATCGTTGCTTCGGTCTTCGCGCTGGCAGAAAACGATAGCGCCGATCCCGTGGGAAGCTTGTACGCACATGCCTCGAGCATGAACGACATCACCTCGGGAAGCGACGGCACATGCGGCGCGCCGCTCTGCGTCGCCGGTGCTGGTTGGGACGGGCCGACCGGACTCGGCAGCCCCAAGGGCATCGGCGCCTTCTAAAAACCTTAGCCTAGCATCTCCGACCGGTTCCGGAATCGATCTTGTTGATGACGGTCAACGGTGCCGTGCCTATTAATTCGTGCGCCGCATCGTACGCGTAGAAAACGGGATGCGCGACGTTGCACTTCGTGCCGGACTGCACGCGGAACT